>DATKSN010000150.1:0-19621 GCA_035531595.1 Pirellulales bacterium
AGCAACGACCATGCGCGGCGTGGCCTGCCAGGGCCGAGCCGTTTTCAAACCGCAAATTTGCAGTTTGAAAGTTTCCAAGCCAGACGCGATGTACAACGAGAACGTCCTTGGGGTTGGCAGTGGGCAGGGGACAGGCGGCAGTGGGCAGGCGAGGAAAAAGAGTCAAGAGAAGGGAGGCAGTCGGCAGCTCTCAGGGCAACGACACTAACCCGCAGCGCAAGCAAGGTCAGACGCCGAGACGGCGACGACGGCAGGCAAACCACGAAAAACACGAAAAACACGAAAAACGGAAGAGGACGGGCGGAAGAGGACGGGCGGACGTTGGTAGAAGGCAGTGCGCAGGGAGCGGCTGCCAGGAAAAGCAAGGTGCTCAACTGGCGGGGCAATGTGCTCAACTGGCGGGGCAAGGTGCTCAACTGGCGGGGCAAGGTGCTCAACTGGCGGGGCAAGGTGCTTAACTGGCGAGGCAAGGTGCTCAACTGGCGAGGCGCACCGAAGATGGCCAGTTGGCCGGCAAACTTCGCAGAATGGCATCGCGGCGGTCGAAGGTCTCGGGAAATCGATCGAGGCGGAGTGATTAACGATAAGCAAGCGGTCCCTGAGAACGGGGCCGCGGAGCGGCCGAGGAACCGTTCCCACGCAGAGCGTGGGAACGAGGTAACGGCAGGACTGGGCCGCCGCCCGGTACGCCGTTGGCGCATGCTCCACGCCAACGGCGTGCCGCCGGGCGTTCCCTACAGACGCGCTTCGCCTGGCTCAACGCGCCAGCTCAGCGTCAAGACGGTAAATCGCGCCGACCGCGCCGTCGGGGTCCGCCGGATCGACCAATTCCTCGATCGAAAAGACCCCTTCAACCGCGATGGGCGTGCTGCTGAAATTCGCCGACTTGCCGGGATTCATGTGGACCACGATGAAATCACATAGCGCCCGGTTGGGTCCGAAACAGCAAGTGTCGCTGTCGCGAGTCAGGATGAAGCCCGGCAAATCCGTCAGCGAGTACGCCGACTCGGGCAAGATGTATCCGCGAATCCGGATCGGCTTGCCGTGCAACTCCTCGGTCAGCTTGGGGATCATCGAGCGCTCGAACGGGTCGCCCGTCTTGATGTCGAACTTGAGCGCGTCGAACGTGATATCGCTCATCGCGGCCGGCGCCGCCGGCACGGTCGGCGTCCGCTGGGCCGAGGGCGGTCGAGTCGAATTGGCCGCCCCGCGGTCGGTCGGCGCGCCGTCGACTTCGTTGGCCGCGGACGACGCATGCGCCGGCGATGTGACGGCGGGAGAATGCGATTGATAGCAACCTCCGCAGGTCAACAGCCACAAGCCCAGCGCGCCGGCGGAGCATCTCGCCGCCAGCGCGTTCTGGATCGATATCGCCCGCTCGTTCATCGCAAATAATCCGCATCGAGTTGATAGATCACACCGCCCAGACCGTGCATGCCGGCGTCCGACTCGACGTGCAACGTTCCGCCGAGGCGACGCACGCGCATGTCGAACGTGGCTTCGAGCTTTCCTTTGAGCCGGACCATGATCATGTCGGTGATCCTGGGGCTGCCGCCGAAGCAGCAGTCGCCCTTGTCGCGGACCAGGATGAACTGTTTGATCCCCGTGATCCGGCCCTTGTCAGGCTGGTAGACATAGCCTTTGACGAAGATTTTTTGGCCGTCGAGTTCCAGCGCCCGCTGGGGAGGGATCTGGTAAGGCGCTTCGGCGGCGGGCTGGAGCAGGTCGTAGTTGATGCGCCGATACCCCTCGGGAACCTCGGTGAGATGGTCGTATGCCTGCCAACTCAGACCGCCCAGCAGAAACAACGCCGAGAGCAGGCTGCCGGCCAACGCAATCAGCTCGCCGGTGTAGTCCTCGGGGTTGGCCCGAATCCGGCGCAGGGCCAAAAAGCCGGTGAATATGCCGACCAAGGGAATGATCGCCAGAATCCAGTCGAAGAAGGCCAGCAGCGACAGCAATCCCAACACGCCGCTGACCACGGCCAGCGTGTTCAGGGCGCGGTAGCGCGCATAATCGTCGAATACTTCGGTCGCCCGCGTTCGTTCCAGTTCCAAGCTCATGTTCGATCTCTCAATGAATCACAGGGTCGCATTCGGGCGGCTGCCGTGCAAGATCGCCAGTAGAATCAAGAACACCACGCCGCCGGCGCCCAACGCGGCCAGGATCACGCCCGCCGTCGGGGCTTCGTCGGTGACGGCGGTCGCCGCGGCGCGCGCCGTCGCCGGTCGAGGGCCGGCCCGCGTCGCGCGCGGCTCGCCCGCCGGAGGCGCCGCGGCAAATTCGCCCCCCACCGATGCGCCCGCCGCCACCGGTTCAGCCGCCGTCAAGGCCCCTTCGGTGGTCGTTGCTTCCGTCGCGGAGGTCTTCTTGTTCGTGGCGGGCTTTTCGTTGGCGTCCGCCTTGGGGCCGGTCGCCTTATCGCTCTTGCCACCGGTCGCTTTGACCTCGGTGGCGGGCTTGTCGCCGTCGGGCTGTTTCACGACCGACGGCTTCGCCCCACCACCGCCTGGAACCGGGAAAAAACTGTTCGCCCGCTTCACCGCGTCGGGATCGATCTTCGCCAACTCCTCCAGGTGCTTCTTGGCTTCCGGCTTGGGGCATGCGCGCAAGTAGTTCACCACCGGCACGCGGACCCACGACGATTGCTCGTCGGCGTCCTTGAACAACTGCGCCAGCTTGTCCATGACCGACCAATCCTGCCAGCGGGCCAGGTCGGGAATCACCAGGTCGGCCAGCTTGGGCCGGTCGAGAATGTGCCGCAGGCCCTCCATCAGGCGCGCCTTGGGCACCACGTCGCTCTCCTGTCCCAGGAACCGCAGCGCGGTAATCGCCGAATACGTGTCGATGTACTCGGCCTGTTCGTCCTTGAGGAAAAGTTCTTCGACCAGCGGCAGCGAGTCGGAACCCTTGAGGATCACGTAACAGGCGATGATCGCGTCCAGGGCCACCCGCACCTGCCTGTCGGGCGACTTGAGCATCTGTTCCAGTACGGGCACGTCCTCGTCCTGGCCACAGATGCCCAGCATGGTCAGGTAGAGCCGTCGACGGCTGGGCGACACGTTGGGATCCTTGATCCAAGCCAAGATCCGCTCGCGGTGCATTTGCGATCCCAACTCCTTGACTTCGGCATAAGGCGCTCGCGCGAACTCATCGTAGGCGTCGGTGGCCAGCATGGCCTCGGGATCTTCCAGGAACTCTTGGAAAAAGGCCAACCGCTCGGGGCCCTTCTCGGCCAGCGTCGGTAACGCGGTGACGTACTCGACGCCCCGATCCGTCAGTGCCGCGGGCGCGGCCCAGGCGATTTTCGTGGCGGACTTTCCCTTGGCGCCTGGATCCTTCGTGTCGACCCCCAACACCAGGAATTTCGAGCCGATCGGCTGCTGGCCGAAATAGAGCACCTGAAACCGACGCAACGCGCCGAGCGTCTCGGAACCTTTCAGGATCTCGACGATCTCGAAGGTCGAATCCACGGCCTCCCTTTCCGCAGGCTGATCGCCGTCGGCCGCCGTCTTAACCGGCCGTTCGACCAGCTTGGCCAAGACCGCGAAGTTCGAGTCCTTGATTTCTTCCGAGAAAGTGCGGGTGACGGCGTTGCAAAAGGGGCAGGCTAGGAGCGCGCCCGGCGGAATGGCCAGCAGAGCGGTGGCCGACGACAAGAGGCGTAGCAGGTTCTTGAGGTTCTTGGGCAACATGGCCGAACTCCTTCATGCTGACTCGAAATGTGCAGGTCCATTTATTGTACACGCCGCGGCGGTTTAAGCACTAGCCCGTATTACTCATGGTCCAACACTAACCCGTCCGCCAGGCAACCACTGCGGAAATGCTTGCTTTTCGGCCGGGTGGTCGTCATGCTATGGGTTTGAGAAACAACGACCCGCTTTGAAGCTAGGGTCGCCACGGCAACGGAATCTGTAGGGAACGCCCTCCGTGGCGTTCCGCGAAGCGGGCGGGAGTATGGGGACATTCCAGCCGTAAGCGACGGGAGGATGAGATTCGTGCGTGACCGTCGGTTCACCGCTCGCACCTTTTGGCTGTTGGCCCTCGCCATGGGGCTGCACTTGTGGTCGGCGCGCGGCGGGGCGGCGCTTGCCGCCGAGCCGCCGTCGCGTTCTGGGCGGCTGCCGATGACGATCTTGCGGCAGATGAAGAGTTCCAAACCGCGCGTGCGGGCGGCAGTGGTCGCCAAGCTCGATGAACTGCCCGCCGCGACCGCCGTCAGGTTGCTCGTGGAGTACGGGCTGGGCAGCCCGTTCGTGGATCTCCGGCACGCTTCGTACGACGCCCTGCTCGCCAGGGGCGACGATCAGGAAGTCTGCGATGACCTGCTGGCACGCGTGAAAAAGGCGCTGCGCAAACAAGCGGCCGACGAAACGACCTGCGGCATGTTGGGCGTGCTCATCGCGTCGGAATTGGAGCCGGTCCGATTGGCGACCCGCGAGTTGCTCGACGCGATCGCGCGGCAGCCCGGCGGACGGGCGCTGCTGGTGAACCTGGCCGACGAATTAGGTCTGCAAGACGACGAAACGAGCCTGGCGACGCTGTGCAAGCTCTCGAAGCTGGCCCTGTTCGAGCAGGTCTTCGCCATCCGCCGGACGGTCGCGCGGGCGCTGACGCGCAGCACGCGGCCGGAGGCCATCGACGCCCTGATCGAAATCCTCGGGCGCGTCGATGGAGAGGTCCGGGCCGACATTGCGCGGCACCTGACGACGATCAGCGGCGAGCCGCACGCGCTCGACGCCGAGCGGTGGCGGACATGGTGGCAGGCCCGCCGCGCAACCTATGGCGCCAAGACCGACTCGATGGCGATGCGTCCGCCACCGGTCTATCAACCGCTTTACGCCGCGGCGCCCACTCGCTATTACGGACTGCCGATCTATGCCCAACGGCTGGTGTTCGTGATCGACACGTCGGGGAGCATGAGCGGACCTCGGCTGGACGCCGCGAAACGGGAGCTTTTGCTGGCAATCGCCGGCTTGCCGCCCGGCGTGTGGTTCAACGTGCTGGCGTTCAACGGGGGCGTGGCCGCCTGGAGCGCCACGCTGCAGGTCGCCTCGCCGGCGAACAAGGCGCTGGCCGCGGCCTATGTCGTTTTGCAGCCCGCCGTCGGCGCCACCAGTTCGTATGATGCGCTGGCGGCCGCGATGGCGTTCGACGTCGAGGCGGTCTATTTCCTGACCGACGGCCAGCCCTCCAGCGGCAGCATCATCATCCCGGGCCAAATCGTCACGGTGCTCACCGCGCTGAACCACGACCGGCAGGTGTCGATCAACACGCTGGGCATCGGCGTCGGCCCGCCGGGCTCGGTGTTCGAACTCTTCTTGCTATCGCTGGCCGCCGCGAACCACGGCGTGTACCGCCGGGTCGATCAATAAAGTCCTACGCCAAGGAGTAACCTATGTCCGACAGTTCAAGTGTTCCCGAGCGGAAGAGTTTCATTCAACGGCCCATGCCAGCCTGGCTTGCCGCCATCATCGTGGGTATCGCGCTGGGTGGCGGGGTGACGTACCAGGTGATGCGCGCGGTGGGTTACGATTTGCCAGATCCGAATAAGAACAACGGCCCACCGGCGGACATGCAGGCCATGATGAGCAGAATGGGTGGCGGAGGAGCGGGCATGATGGGCGGTGGAGGTGGGGGTATGGGAGGCATGATGGGCGGAGGAGGCGCGCGTGGCAAAAGGAGCCTGACGGCGCTGGTGGGCAAGCTCGATCTGCTCAGCAAAGGGTTGCATATCGACATCGGCACCGAGCAAGCGGAGAAGATCGCCGCGAAGTTGGCCGACCTCGATCACACTAAACAGATGACGGACGACGAAGCCCAGAAGCATCTCGACGCGATTCAGGAAGTCCTGACTGAGGAGCAGCAAGCCACGGTGGCCGCCATTGAACTGCCTCGTGGACGCTCGGGCGGCCGCGGCATGGGCGGCATGATGGCGGGCATGGGAGGCGCGGGTGGGCCCCCGCCAGGATCTGGCGCGATGCCCCCAGGCGGCGGCGGCGGCGGTGGTCCGGCCGGCATGATGGGCGGAGGGGGGCCGCCCTCGGACGAAAACCCGTTCCGACAAGAAACCAACCAGAAGCGGCTACACGATTTGTTGAACCGGCTACAACCCTCGCCGATCGAAACACCCGAAACAACAGGCTCCGCGGACCCCACGGACGACGAGGAAAAGGCCCCCGCGCAGCCTTGACTTCACGCGGTCGAGAATGAGACACCCGCGCGCGCGAGTGGCTCGCAAGCGTTCTTGGGGCGGACGCCGCGATCGACGAGCTTGGCCGCGCGGGGGGTATTCGGGCTAGCCGGGGCATCGCTTAGGCTCTGCCACCGGCCACCGCTTTCTTACTTCGGTGGCCGCAACTCGAGCGTGGCCCAGAGGCTGGGATCTTCGCGATAGGGGAACTCGCTGGCGCCACTGAAGATCTGCTCGCCCAGTTCGCGGTCGATCACGGCGTAGGCGAATCCCAATCTGGGGTTCTCGACCGGGTCGAAGCCGGTCAGCGCGCCGGCCGGAATGAAGCCTTCCAGCAGGTAGCCGTCGGCGCGTTTGGCGCGGCGCACTTCCAGCATGCCCGACCGCACCGGCTTGGCGTTCTCCCGCGCGCGGTTGATCAGGATCTGCTCGGCGGCCGGTTCGTCGAGCGCCCGGCCGGCGCCGGCCGGCATGAAGATGAATTGATGACAGAAGCGGCCGGCGCGGTGGATGTTGTGCGTGTCGCGCGTATCGATCCAGAGCCGCACGCCGTCGCTTTCGTCGGGCCGGGTCTCGCGGCACCAGAGCGCCTGCCGCTTCCCCTCGACCTTCGTCGAGAACGCCAGGCCCCGCTCACTCCAGCCGATCTTGAACTCGGCGAACGTCGAGCGTCCGTCCAGTTCGGCCGGATGGATGAGTCGGAACGACTCGTCGAGATCCGCTCCCTCCTCGGTCCAGAGCGGCGACCGGTAGCGGCAAGGAACCGAGAAGCGGAAGAGAAAGCTTGCTGGCAGGAGGGGGGGCGACATCTCTCAGCCTCGATGTTTCCTTTTTCGTTTCCCCATCGTACCACAACCGTCGTCCGAAGACCAAGTGCCTACGAACCGCGCCGATCGGACTTCGGTTTGCGGGCCGATTTCTCGCTCGCGGACATGGGCCGATTGGTGGGAGAGTCCATGTGCGTCGCGAATCGTAGCGTCGAAACGATCGCCTGGTCGGCGTCGCCCAGTTGTTCGATCAGTTCCCCCTCGACCGTGAAAACGAACACAGCCAAGTGCCCGTGGTCGTCGGCCACAAGGTAATAGTTCCAACGAATGGGCAACTCGGAAACCACCCCTTCGACCTCGATCCGGTAGAGGGCGTAGCCCGCCTCGTTGACCGCCTGCGAAGCCTCGACGAACTCTCCAAAATCCTTGCCCAACGTCCTCTCGATATCTTGCTGGAACCGGGCCAGCGTGGGATGCTTGCCCGGCTCGACGTCGGGAAGGGTCGTCAGGTTGCACTGGGCGATCAACTCGCCGCGGTCGACCAGCCGCAGGGCCAACACGTCGTCACGCTCGCTCATGATGTGCCAGCGACGATCATGCTCGATTCGATACTTTCCGGCGGATTGTTGAAATTCGAGTCGCATCAGTTCGGGTGGGCCGTCAAGCCGCCCGCCCTGGCGGGCCGCGTCGGCCAGTTCGGCGATTTCATCGGTGGGCGTGACGTGCATTTGCAGCCTGGCGACGACATCGAGTCCGGCGGCAATGTGTCCCACCGAGCGCTTCTCCCTGATCGACAACGCCAGGCGAGTCACGCGATGGGCCGCGCGGTCGAAGCGGTACTTGCCGGCCAACTCGATCTCGCTCGCGACGCCACCCGCGGCGCCGAAGACATTGCCCTTGAGTTCCATCGTCGCGGTTTGGGCGTCGATCGACGTGAGCTCGCTCGTCACATCCGTCTGGCTGACGGCATCCAGCACGAGCAGGCCCGCAAGCAACGCCTCCGAGTGCCGCCACTGGTCACCCTTCGAGACCGCTCGGCCGGGTAGAAGCTGGTCGACCAACAGGCTGTTGCAGGGCACCTCGACCAGGTCGAGTTCGTCGCGTGTCAACGGACCTTGCGGACTATAGAGCGTGACGGAGGATCCGGTGGCTGCCACAATCCGCCGGCGCTCGTCGCGGAGCTTGGGCGAGAGCGTTTCCTTTTCAATCTTGATGATCGCCTCGGCGCGCTCGTACTGGCGCAGTGAACATGCGCCGTCGGCGGCGGATGGATCGGTCAGGAATCGCTCGTGATAGCGCAACTTGCCAACCACGCTCATCGGCAGTGGTTTGACCTTGCCTTCGTCGACCAACTTGAGGTCGCCGCCCACTTCAAACAAGACCTCGACGCGCGCGGTATCGCCCGGCTTACGGTCGGCGCGAAGGGAGTGCCTCTCCGCGGCCGGCAGGGTGCTCGGCCACGGTATGAGGAGGAATACCGCAAGAATCCACGTCCACGGGCGTGTACTAGACATGCTGATCCTCCCTAAAATCGTTTTCTCTACTTCACGCGATCGGGAATGAGACATTCACGGTGGCTGGGGCAGAGCCTCAGCGATGCCCCGGTCGCTATCGTGCCGGGGCATCGCTAACGCTCTGCCACCAGCCACCACCACTCTATCCCGTCTATCCTGGCAAGATGTCTCATTGTCGGCCGCGTCAACTCTATCTAAATCGCCCCCGCGCCGGCCGGAGTTGAGGCGAAAGTCGTATCGCGAGCGGCGTGCGGAGAGCGGGCTATGGGGGGTATTTAAGGAGAATAGTGAAGATCCGGTATACAACTTGACGTTGCGCCGGCGTTTGGTACGATCCCGCCCCGCGGCGTGGGGTGTACGGCACGCGGCCGGCTTCGACACTAACCCGCGGCGCAAGCAAGGAGCGTAACCACCGGCCTTGCTTGCGCCGCGGGTTGGTGTGACGGACCCTGACTGTCGCCTTTCGCTTCGCGAAAGGACGTTCTTTCGCGGAGCGAAAGGCGACATTACTGCCATGGAGGGGCGGTTGAAGAAAAACAGCATGTCACACCGTGGATCACCGAACCGCCCCCGAACCGCCTTGGCTTGGGGACTGGGCGCGTTCGTATTATTGCAGATCGGTCTGGCCGCCGGTATCGAGCTGGCGCTACCGCAATTGCGCGACCCGTTGTACGGCGACAAGTTGCACCAGCTTCGCCGTCGGATCGCGGGGGCCCCGGCCAGCGAGGTGGTGGTCGTGCTGGGCAGTTCGCGGACGGTGCATGCGTTGGATGCCGCAACCGCACAGCGGCAATTGACCGCGACAGGAGCCCGGCCGGCCGAGGTCTACAACTTCGGTGTGCCGGGCGCAGGGCCGGTTACGAACCTGGTGCATCTCAAACGGTTGTTGGGCGGCGGCGTGCGGCCCGACCTGGTGGTGATCGAGGTGCTTCCGCCACTCTTGGCCGGGCAGGCGCCCGCGGTCGAGCTATTTCAGTTTCCGGCCGAGCGCGTCTGGTGGAGTGAAATCCCGCTCATCGAGCACTATACGGCCGTCGCCTCCGGCGCGGACCATTTGCGACGCGACTGGTGGCGCGGTTGTTGCGTGCCGTGGCACACGCATCGCTTCGGCATCCTGCGGATGCTCTTGCCCTATTTCGTACCCGCGCGGGGCCGCGAAGCCTGGTTCGCCCAATTCGACGAGCACGGCTGGTTGGGTATGCACGCGAGCGCACGGACAGCCGATTCGTACCGCGGCGGCGTAGCCCGCGCGCGAGCGGAGTACGAGGGTTACTTGACCGGCTTTCGCCTGGGAGGGCCGGGCTGCGAGGCGCTGCGAGAGTCGTTGGCGACCTGCCGCGAGAAACGAATTCGCGCGGCGCTCTTGCTTTCGCCCGAAGGGCCGGAATTCCAGGCGTTCTACTCGGCGGACGCCTGGCTTCAGATCGAGACGTACCTGCGGAACCTGGTGCGGGAGTTCGACGTCGCCTTGTTCGACGCGCGCGACTGGGCGAGGGGCGACGACTTCCTCGACTCGCACCACCTTCTGATCCCTGGCGCCGCCAGGTTCAGCGAGCGCTTTGGCCGACGAACCGCCGCGCTGTTACGCGGGCCGGCGCGGACGGCGGGCGCGCGGCAAAACGCGCCGCAATGACGGTCATTCCGGGCTAGGATGACTAGACGGTAACGAGTCTGTAGGGAACGCCCTCCGTGGCGTTCCGTGTCCTGCCGGAAGACGTCGCGCCCGCTTCACGGAACGCCACGGAGGGCGTTCCCTACAGAACTCCAAGCGACGATCCTACGCTTTGAGCGAACCGACGGGAGTTTACCGCGGCCGGCTATGGATCTGATAGTACTCCATCGACGCGGCGAAGCCGGCGGCGACGTTTTCGTTGGTCATGCCGTCGCGGAAGGCCGTGACCCAGCCATTGACCTCGGCGGGGCTGGCGGCGCGACCAAGGAACCGCTGGTAGTCGGCCTGCACGCGTAGGGCCTCGCGTTCGGGGCCCGCGGTGAAAAAGGTGGCCACGCTGTACCGCGTCATGCCTTGGGCCAACTCTTGCAGCCAGAGGTTCTCGCCGGCGAATTCCGCCGCGCGCCCCAGCAGATCGAAGTAAAGGGCGTCGATCCAGGCCTTGTTGGTGCCGCCGACGTGCGCGAAGAATTCGGGCGAACTAATGAAGCCCGCCTCGAGCTGTTCGTCGGTCAAGCCGTTGCGCATCTGCGCCGTCCACGCGTTCAAGCCTTGCGGGTCGGCGGCCCGGCCCAGGTAGTGTTGGTAATCCGATTGGATGATATTGTGGAAATACTCGTCGCTGTGGGCCAGCGCCGAGGTGAACGCGGCGCGCGGCATGCCCTGGTCAAGTTGCGCGCTCCACATGGCCAGGCCCCCCGGGTCGACGGCGCGGCCCAGCAGGTCGCGGTACGCTTCGGCCACGTAGAATTGGTTTGGCGTGCTCAGCGTGATGCCCGGCAGCAGCTCGTCGTGTATCGTCGCGGCGCCGGCGATGGCGGCCGAAGCGAGGTTGCCCACGACGTTGACCGTGATAGGGAAGTTGCCCTCATCCTGGTAGGTGTGCGAACCGCTCACCACGTAGGTCGTGCCCGACTCGGTTACGCTGCCCTGCGACGTCGTGCCGTCGCCCCAGGTAATCGAAGCGTTGAAGGCGCCGGGCGCCGCGCCGCCGTCGCCGTTGGTGAACGTGGCGACGGCAACTCCGTTCAGCGGTGAGAATTCGTTGCCGATCAACGCCGCGCCGGTTCCTTGGATCGAAGGCGTCGAACCGTTGATCAAGCCGTAGATTTCCAGGCTGTTGGCGCTGCCCACGAAGACCTGGCCGTCGGCGACGGTGGGAACGGAGAACTTCGTGACCTTGCCAACCTGATCGCGGCCCCCGGCGGCCTGGTCGCTGGTGTAGAGTTCGTTGGCGAAATTGGTGGCGTCGTAAGCCCGCAATTCGTTTGATCCCCCGTCGAGCAACCAGGCGATGCCGTCGGCCGTGCCGTTGGCCGAAATGCTGATGGTCCCGCCTGGGAAGCCGATCGAATCGTTCGACACCGACGTGGGACTGGTCGAAAAAGCCGCGTTGGCGATCGAGAAGCTCTTGGCGTGGTCGCCGGGGTTGGCGTAATCGAAGCTGCCGTTGAAATAGGCGGGCGTGTCGTAGGCCCCCCTCAGCACGCCGCTCTGCTCCTGCACCACATGGTCGACATTGGGATTGAACCCAGCCAGATTGTCGCGGTTGAGCAAATAGAGCTCGCCCTGTTTGCCGATGGCCAGCAGCAGGTGGGGATGGGCGGCGCTTCCCGCGGCGTCGGGCAGCAACATCAGGCCCCCGGCGCCGAGGTCGAGGTTTTGTTGATCCAACTGCTGCTGGTTCGACGGCGTGAAGTAACCGACCACCTTGAGTCCCCAGCCATTGGGGCCTGGGTTGCCGGGACCGGTGCTGGGATCGGGGGCCAGTTTGATCACGGAGTCGCCGTAATCGCCATGGACGGGCTGACCGTTGGCGTTGAGCTGGGCGTCGAAGGTGCCATTGCCGGTGGCGACGTAGAGGTTGCCGGCGGCGTCGGAGGTGACCGTGTTGCCCGATTGCCAGATCGTGCCCGTGTTGCCGTTGGGCGTCGTGTTGAATACGGCGGTGATCGCGAGCGACTGGGGGTCGACTCCGATCAGCCAGCCGTGGACGGGCGGCTCGTCGCTGTGCGAGCCGAAGGCGATGTAGACCGTGCCGTCCACCAGCGTGAGCGCGGCCCGTTGCAGATTGCGAAGCCCGTTGAGCGTGATTCGTCCGTTGACGCTGCCGTCGCCGTTGCCCGCGACGCTCGGCCCGGCGACGTAGGTGAAGTTCGCGCCGTCGAACATCGTGTCGGCCAGCACGAGCGGTCCACCGAACTTCTCGGCGCCGCTGCCGATGTCGATGGCGTGAAGGCGATAGACGTAGTGAACGCCGTCGGCCCTTGTCTCCTTCGTGTTCGCCACGACGTAAAGCGTATTCGTACTCGGGTCGATGACCGGAGTGCTGGTGATTCCCAGTTCGGGTGAGATGTCGTTGGAGCCGACGTCGGCGCTGGTGAGCGTGGTCACGCCGGCCGACGGATTGATGAAGCTGTCGTGCCAGAGCACGGCGCCGGTCTGCGCGTCGATCGCATACAGACTGTCGTGTTGGGTGGCCACGAACACCGTGTTGTGCGCGCCGGCGTTCGGGCCGGCCGTGATGTTCACGTTTTCCATGTACAAGGGCTGGGCATAGACCTGCCCGTCCACCCCGATGGTGCCGATCTTGCCGAACGTCGAGGCGTTGACGTTGGCCGGCGTGAGAATCGTTTCGGCCAGGTTCTGGCCCGTGCTCTGCAAATCGTTGTGATAATTCAGCACGTTGGCTGACAGCAGTTCGCGGCGTTCGAGGCATTCGGGCAGACGGCGTCGCGATCGGTCGGCGCGGCGACGACGAGAAGCCGGAGCGAAATGTTTCGACAGGTCGAGATGCAAACGCATGACGATAGGGCCTCCCCGAGTTGGCGCGGTGAAATGAAACGCGGTCGCCGCGACGGCCGTGATTGGGAACCAGAACTGGTATGCCAAAGCACGATACGGCAGCCGCGCCGGCGCGGCGGGGCGCCGCCGCGTGGGCCAGGTCATGTGAGCTGGCCATCTGGGTTCCAGCCTGATTCGCCGGGCGATGGTTTCAAGAAAAAAAACCGCCGTGACTCGTACGTCGCGCCGGGCGACGCGCCATCCCTGCCGGATGTTCTGTTTGGGCGGGGCGATGGGGGCCGTCGATGAGAATTGGGGAGAGCGGGACCGCGAACGCCGTCGATCTCATAGCGGCACATGGGTCGCGGCCCAGGTGGCGTCGTCCTGCGACAAGGCCGGTTCGGGTGATTCATCGTAAATGTATCGTCCATAGCCTGCTTCGTCATAGACCCGGTCGAGAATGGCCTGCAGGTCAAGTTCCACATGCGGGTCAGGTGCGGCAAGGGGCACACCCACGACCGGCAACCGCTCGCGCAAGCCGGTCGGCCAAAACCCCAGGGGCGCGGGCGTACAGCCTGGGGCGCTAGCCCCAGGAAAGGCCCGCGAAAAAATGTCGTCCGCCCCGAAGGGGCCAACGTCACGGACCACCGGGCAATCGCAAGCCGGTGGCATGGCGAGAGGTTGACACGCCGCGACGGCGCGCGATACTCGAATGGAAACAAAGCCGCTAACCACTAACCGCTAACCACTTCCCCCATGCCTCGACGCAACCTCTTTCTGCTCTCGGCGATCGCCCTGGTCTCGTTGGCCTGTTACAAGAAGGCCGACAGCGCCTATCGCAGCCACTACGGCCAGATGGTCGCGACGATCGTCACGGTGTTCGAGGAGATCGACCGCAACTACGTCCGCGAGGTCGACGAACGTCAGATCTTCGAGGGCGCCATCAAGGGGATGGTCGATCGGCTCGATGACCCGTACTCTGGCTATGAGCCACCCCAGGAGGCGCAAGCGTTTCAGCAGAGCCTCGATCAGAAGTTCGGTGGCATCGGCATCGAGTTGGGGATCGACCCCACGACGAAGCGTCTGACCGTCATGAGCCCGATGATCGGCACGCCCGCCTATACGTCGGGCGTCCTGGCCGGCGACCAACTGCTGGCGATCGACGGTGAGGACACGATGGGCTTCGACATGGACGACGCCCTTCGCCGGTTGCGCGGAAAGCCCGGCCAGAAGGTCCATCTCACCGTGCTCCACGCGGGCCAAGCGACGGAGGTCGAAATCGAGCTGCGGCGCGACGTCATCAACGTACCCAGCGTGCTGGGCGACTGGCGTGACGCCCAGGGCCAATGGAAGTTCGTGCTGGCCCGCGATCCGACGATCGGCTATTTGCGCGTGACGACCTTCGGCGAACAAACGGTTCGCGAGCTGCGCTCGGCCTTGGAAGAGTTATCGCGAAGCGGCATCCAGGCGCTGGTCGTCGATTTGCGGGACAACTCGGGCGGATACCTCTCCGCGGCCATCGACACATGTGACTTTTTCGTCAAGGAAGGCGAGATCGTCAGCATCCGCGGGCGAGAAACACAGCCGGTCGAAGCGATACCGGGAGGCCCCGTCGACGGGGACCAAGTGCCGGGCGAGAAGGTGCCGGGCGAGAAGGTGCCGGCTACTGCGGCGCCGCGGTTCAAGAACGAACAGCGACGCCTGGCAAGCGGCAACGCGGTATATACCGCCTGGCCGATAGTCATCTTGATCAATCGGCACAGCGCCAGCGCCAGTGAAATCGTGGCTGCCTGTCTGCAAGACCACCAGCGCGCTCTTGTCGTGGGCGAGCGGACCTGGGGCAAGGGGACGGTGCAGAACGTCATAAAGCTTGAAGGGGGCAAGAGCGCGCTGCGACTCACGATCGCCAGTTTCTGGCGCCCCAGCGACAAGAACATCCACCGCTTCGCCGATGCCAAGGAGTCGGACGAATGGGGCGTGCGTCCGAATCCGGGCTTCGAGGTCAAACTGACCGACGACGAACAAAAAAAACTGTTCGAAGACAGGCGTACCCGCGACGTGATCCAAAAGCCCGGCGCGGCTGATCCAGCGGCGAGCACGCCCGGATTCGACCCGCAACTCGACAAAGCGGTCGAAGTCCTGCGCGACCGCCTATCCGGTCCACCCAGCGGTTAGAGAGTAGAGGTTAGGGGCTAACCTCTAACCTCTAACCTCTACGCGAGGCGTTTGATTTTGCAATAGGCGTGTATCATTTTGCAAATCCGGGATGTTGGGCGTGCTTGCAATCAGCGTGGCCGTCAGACGGCCCGCCTGGGCGTAACTCCTTATGTCAGTGCCAACTGCAACCCGGCGGCGGCCGGCGGAAACGGTTGCTCTTGCGATTGGCCCCGGAATTGCTCTAGGGTAGGATGCGGCTTAGGAAGCTGCCAAACCCTCACGCAAGATGACTCTGCCCTCAAGATGACTCTGCCCTCAAGATGATCGAGGAGATCGCCATGCTATTCAAGCGCGTCCGCTGCACCGTGGTGGAAGTTCCGGTTGGAAGTGATGGCGAGCCCCTCATGGACATCGCCGCCAACGACCTGCTTCCGTGGGCCGACCCGTACATCGCGAAGCTCTTGTCCAAGCACCGCCTGCAAGCCGCGTTGGACGATTCCATGCAATTCGTCGAGGACGAAGCCGCCCGTGGCGGTCCCGCCGCTTGGGAACGATTTCAGGGAGGCGTGCCGCCCCGTTCATCGCACGGCTGGCAGTCGTATTTCGACTAAACTGTGCGCGGCCCAGAATGAGACGTTTTGTCACGAGAAGGTGGTGGCTGGTGGCAGAGCCTAAGCGATACCCCGGCTACATAGCGACCGGGGCATCGCTTAGGCTCTGCCCCAGCCACCGTGAACGTCTCATTCTCGGCCGCGTGCAGTATCGATTCAGAGTTGGCGCATGAACGCCACCAGCGATTGTTTTTCGTCCGCGTCGAGCTTGAGTTCCAACACCAGGTTGAAAAACTCGACGGTGTCTTCCAGCGTCAACAGGCGACCGTCGTGAAGGTACGGGGGCGATTCCTTGATCCCCCGGAGCGGGAACGTCTTGATCGGTCCCTGTTGGGTCGCCACCAGTCCGTTGACCGTTTGAATTTCGTAGAAGCGCTCGACTTGCAAATCGTGCATCAAGTTATCCGTATAAAACGGCGCCGGGTGGCAGACGGCGCACTGAGCTTTACCGAAAAACAGCTTCTGGCCCCGCATTTCCGCTGAATCCGCCTCGAATTTCCTGCTGTCGAGCTTCCCGTCCCAGCCCAGGCCGGGGGCCGGCGGAAAATCCAGGAACTCTTGTACTTCCGCCATGAAGTGGACCTGGCTGCCGCGCTCCAGCGGATTGACTCCCTTGGCGGCCGCCGAAAGGATGTCGCCGTCGAAATAGGCGGCCCGCTGTTCGAACTCGGTGAAGTCCTCGATGGTTTTCAGCGCCCGTTGCGAGCCGAACAGCCGCTGGATGCGGACGCCGCGCAGGCTGGTCGTGTCGAGGCGCCGGCGGTGCGATTGCGGCCGGATGTCGCCCACCAGGTGCGTCGCTCCCGACGTGTGACCGTTGACGTGGCAATCGAAGCAGGCGACGCCCTGGCTGGGCGCTTCCGACTTACGGTCGGCCGTGGCGTTGAACTGCTGTTGGGGGAACTGGGTGACGAGCAGTCTCAGCCCTTCCATGTCCTTGGAATTCAAAATGCCGTTGAAGAGCTCGAAGTAGTTGTCGAGCGTGACCACCTTCCCCCGCGAGACGTCGCCCAGGTCGAGCCGGGTCGTCAAGAACATGGCCGGTGGAAACTCGGGCAGGAAGTGCTCCGGCAAGTCGAAGTCGAGATCGAATCGAGCCAAACGCTTGAACTGCTTGACTTCTTTTTGCGGGAACACCATGCCGCCCACCTCCTGATGGGGATGCGGCAGCGGCAAGAATCCTTTGGGGAACCAATCCTTCTCGCGGATGTCGGTGGCGGAAAGGGACGCCAACTTTTCCCATGTCGTCTCTTCCGGCAACTTCGTCGCCGGGCCCACCGGGACCGGCTTGCCGCGCGTCATCTTGACTTCCCGATCGCCCCGAATCGACAAATCGTAGCGTTCTTCCAGCAGTTTTTTCTGTCGCATGGCGACCGCGTCCTTGTTGGCCTTGTCCTTGGCCATCATGGCCTCGAAGCTCTCCTGGCCAAGCAACACTGGTGTCACCTGATCGTAACTCGATGGTGAGTCGGCATGGCGTTTCTTCTTGTCCGCGTTGTCTTGCGCGCCGGTTTCCAAGGGGCCAATCCACCCGGTAAGCACGGCCGCCAACCCCAACAGCCGTAGGGTGGGCACTGCCCACCACGTTGGCCGGGTGGCGCCGCCCACCCTACGGTGGGCAGTGCCGACCCTACGGTGGGCAGTGCCCACCCTACGGCCACGGCCATGCATTTTCCGACGTGACGACCGGGCCTGGTAGGCAGCGGATGGCGAGTTCAATTTTGAATCTCCGGTTTGAGGGGATGGGCGTGCCAATCCGATAATAGCAATAACCGTGCCACACGGTCGCATCCAGCGGCTCCTGCCGCGTCAGCGTGGTAGCCGGGCGACCACCTCGTAGCCGACGTGGTGGGAAATTGCTTCGGCGTGGCGCGTGGCATGAGAGTTGCGGGGTCGTGAAGCTACCTGAAGCTACCAGAAAACGAAGATCACATGCCCAGATTATTCATGGCCAGTCCGGGCAAGGAGTCGCAACCATGATGCGGATTCATCTGCTTACCATTTGTTTGATTGGTTCCGTTAACGTGGCGACGGGCCAAACGGCCGCGAACATTTCGCGACCTGCTCTCGTGCGAGCATGGCATCGCCAATTTCTGCACCGCGAGCCTGACGCGCGAAGCGTGGCCGCCTGGAGCTACTGGTTCCGGCTGGGACATTCCGAACAAGAAGTGTTGGCCGCCGTGCTGAGCACGGATGAATATTACCGCCGCGCCGGCGGAACTTCGGAAGGGCTGGTGCTGGCGATGTTTGAGGATGGCGCTCAAGGCCAACTCACCCATGAAGGACGACAGGCGTTGCTGCGTCGCGCCCGCGACCGGGAAGCCCTGGCGGCGGCGTTCGTTCAGACGTATCCCGAGGCGATTCGGCCCCGACCCACAAACTCCAATGTCCTATTGGCCAAGAGCCAGGCCCCCCTCAAGGCGGAGGCGAGGCGTTCTTCTCCGCCGAGCCGTCGTCCGGCAGTGGCCGGGGCTCCGGCGACGCGTCGACGCCCAAGATCTCTTCGGCGGTAGGCGCGTTCTCATAGAAGAAGTGCAATCGGAGTTGTCGTGCCGCGCTGGGAACGTCGGCGTAGCGAGTCCAGCGGTGCGACGTTCCCGCCCAGAGGGTGTCGAACGGGGTCAGTCTGAACCGCAGGTCGCCAAGCCGTTGGCGATTGGGAACGCCGGTCAGGCCGAGGGCGCGCACGCCACGGGGTAAGAACCTATCGGAATAGAACCGCAAGAGGCGGTCGTTGGGGTTGCGCGTCACCAGCATGCGATCGACTTGCGTCAAAGCTTTCCCGTACCGCCAGCCCGGCCACAGCCAGCGATTGTCCATTGCCGGGGCCACCAAGGCGGCTTGCATCGGGCGCCATTCGGTGTGACGGCGCGGCCCCAGGTCGTAGCCGGCCATGCAATTGGTGGCCAGCCCCTGCAAGGCCGCGGCCACGGTTCGTGAGCCGAAGCTATGTCCGACAAGGCTCAGCGTCGTGCGGGGGTTGATCTTGTCCACCAGCCAAGCCAGGTAGTATCCCTGCGACTCGCTCCAGCGCGCTTTGGTCAATGTATTGTCTCGAATCCCCAGCCCAAAGCGGTGCTGGCTCGGCCACGTCCAAAGGACCATTCGGTAGGCGGGGACATTGCGGCCCACGCCATTCATCACCTTGTCGGCGATCTTGAGGGCGAACCGCCTGTTGACCGTGTTCCCGTGAACGTAGATCATGGTCGTGAGCGAGGGGTCGACGCCGGCCAAGAACTCCTCGAGCGACTTGCGCACCAGGCGTCGGCCGTGCTCGCGCTTCCAATAGGTGATCTGGTTGACTCCGTGATTGAGGCCCGCGCAAACCGGTGCGCCGCGTGTGTTCACGACCCAAAACTCGCGACGGCCGCAGGCCATGCCGTCGTCGGCGGCCGTCGCCGGTCGATGGGCGCCGGCCCACGACCCCAGCACCAATAGACAGAACAGGCCGAACGGGCCGACGCGGCGGAGGGTTTGCGCGTTGGCTCGTCGCACGGTTCGGTTCCACAGCGCCAGGGCGGGTCGGTTCGTGTATTCAAGATTGTCATCGACACGAGCTTCCGGTACTCTGCAATCAGCCCGACCATTAAGTGAGTGACGGGCGCAAGAATCGTTACGACCGTTCAGGCTTGCTTGCCGAGAGCTTCCCGCAAGCGCGCGACGAACGCGGCATGTTCCGCCGACGCCAGCCCCAGTTGGGCCACTTCCGCCACTTTGGTCATGTTACCCCGCAGCAGGGCGTCGGCATCGAGCCACAGGCCGGGGAAGACGACGCTTTTGAAAAGGGTGCAGTCTCGCTCATGCGCACTTTTTCCGGGGTTTTGGGGGTGTATCTGAGGGTGAGGATGCGGGAGTCCAGATGTGGGGGGCACCACGCTGCTTGAGGATAGCTGCGTAAACCGTGTCCCACAGGCCGCTGAGGA
>DATKSN010000151.1:0-3104 GCA_035531595.1 Pirellulales bacterium
TCGATCCACGATCCGTTTGCCCGACATCCGGCGGCCCGCCCCAGGGGCGGCCGTAGCGGCACACGCCGTGCCGGCCCCCACGGCGCCGCGAGCCAGCCGTTGGGCCGAGGCGGCCGACACCAACAGCCCCATCAAGGAAGCGACGGACGCCGGCACGTCGCCGGCCGAGCGCCTTTTGGGTCAAGACCCGTGGCACCATGTATCGACTCGATTGTTGGCGTTTCACACCGTTTTGATGCGGCCGAAAATCTGGTTGGCCTGCGTCGCGGGCTTGTCGCTGGTGATTCTCGTGACGTTGGTGTGGCGTGAGCCGTCGGGATCGGCCTCGATCGGTACGACACAATTCGCCGACCAACTGCCGCGGCCGAAAACGCCACCACCATCGACAGTCCCTCCGGCGCGGATCGTGGTACCGCCCGCCGCGACCGAACCGGAACTGGCCACCACGCTCGATTCGCACGGTTCTTCGCCGGGATTGCATCCGCCGTCGGAGGTGCGCGTCGCCGAGCGCGACGACGCGGCGCGTTACGACGGGATCGCCGGACCCGAATCGAACCCGCCGGACGAGGTGGGCGCGACGCTCCACGACATCGAACCCATCGGCGAGAGCGGCCTTGCGACGCCCGAGGGCGCAAGCCAGACGCCCGAGGGCGCAAGCCAGACGCCCGAGGGCGCAAGCCAGACGCCCGAGGGCGCAAGCCAACCGCCCGAGGGCGCAAGCCAACCGCCCGAGGGCGCAAGCCAACCGCCCGAGGGCGCAAGCCAACCATGAGCACGCTCAACCAGGCCTTCATCAAGGTATACCAACGGAATTCGGTGGCGCCGCAGCCGCACGTCGCGTTTCCTGTGCCGGCCGAAACGCCACCTGTTCGCAAGCGCCGGCAAATCGTGTGGCCGGAAACGTGCGAGTCGCTGCTCGCGGCGGCCGGCGAAGGGCTCGCCGCGCTGGCCGCCGCGCTCGTGGATTTCAGCCTGATCGGGCCGGGAACGCTGCTTGTCACAGGCTTTCGCCGCGGCGAGGGACGCACGACGCTGTTGTTGGCCTTGGCGCGTCATTGGTCGAGGCAGGGACGAAAGGCGCTGTTGGTCGACGCCGATTGCCAACGGCCCCAGTTGGCCGAACGCTTGGGCGTGAAGGTCGACGCCGGCTGGGACGATGCGTTGTCGGGTAGGGTTTCGCTGGATCAGGCGCTTGTGGAAACCGCCGACGGTACGGCGCTTTTGGCTCCGCGGGGTCCGGTCGCCGCGGAGCACCTGCGACACGGCGGCGTCCGACCGCCCTTGCCACGCGACCCGCTCGTGCGGCGGTTCGATTGCGTTTGTTTCGACGCCGGACCATTAGCCATCGGGGCGGGCCGGATCGCCGAGAGGCTGCTGGGAAGCGAGTCGGCGCTCGACGCCGCGGTGGTGGTGCGCGACGCACGGCACACTCCGCCGCTCGAAAGCGAAGCCCTGGCACGGCGGCTTGCTCAAGCCGGCGTCGGTCATTGGCACCTTGTCGAAAACTTCATGTGAGCCAGCCATGTACGAAACGTATTGGAAGCTGCGGGAAAAACCGTTCGAGAGCGGCGCCGATCCTCGCAGCTATTATCCGGCCGAGGCCCATCAGGGTACGCTCTTGAAGCTTCGCTACGCGATCGAAAGCCAGCGTGGCGCGGCACTGCTGTGCGGCGGCTTCGGGACGGGCAAGACGTTGCTCGTGCGGCTACTGGCCGAACAGTTGCCCGCGCAGTTCCAGCCGCTGGTGCATCTTGTGTTTCCACAGATGCCGGCCGCCGACCTGCTGGCCTACCTTGCAGCCGAACTGGGCGTGGCGGGCGCCGCGGGCGCGACGCCGCCGGTCGCCGATAGCGTGGGGCGAATCCGACGCCGGCTCGACGAGACCGCCTCGGCGGGGCGGCACACCGTGCTGGCCATCGACGACGCGCAATTGCTCGAACACGGCCGCGCCTTCGAAATGTTGCGATTGTTGCTGAATTTCGAGTCCGGCGGCCGGCCGATGCTCACCTTGTTGTTGGTGGGGCAACCGAACTTGCTCTGCGTCGTCGAGCGCATGCCGCAACTCGACGAGCGGCTCGGCGTCAAGTGCTTGCTCCGGCCGCTGACGCTCGACGAGACGGCCAGTTACGTCGCGCACCGGCTAAACGCCGCCGGGGCGACGCGGACCATCTTCGAGCCGGACGCCGTGGAAACCCTGTTTCATCTCACGCGCGGCGTACCTCGCCGCATCAACCGCCTCTGCGACCTGGCGCTGCTCATCGGCTACGCCGACGAGCAACCGTCGATCGGCGCCGACCAGATCGAAGCCGTGGCACAGGAGTTGGTCGTGGCCGCCGCGGCCTGAAGGGCCCTCGTTGCCACGCTCTGTCGCCGCTGCGCGGCTGCTCGTTGCGCAGCAACGAACGTGCAAAAAACAAAACGGCAGCGAAGCGAAAAAAAACGACTTCCGAATACCCCATGACGTCTGAGCGAGCCGCGTAAGCGGCATCCAATTGCCGCGCCATCCTTCGCCTTACCCCACGGTCTTTTGGATCTCTTTGGGAGGGGTTTCGGAATCGTTTTTTTTCGCGCAGCGACGATGCTCAGCGCGCGATTAGTCTTCGTATCGCGCCCGTTCCCGCGCGGCGCGCTCGCGCTCGAGCGCGCGTCATTGACGAAATCGTCGAGTACCCGGCGACAGCGTCCGCACGCCCGACCTCGTCAATCGCGCTGTCGGCGCCCAGGACGTTCGCGATCCATTCGCGCGCCCGAGGATCGCCAGCGCGGGCCTGGCACATGGCTGCCTCGACGAGGCGATCCCACGCGGTGGGCGTTACAACGTCGAAGACCCATTCTCGGGGCTCGGCGCGGCGCTCAAATTGGCGACGCGATGGTTTGCGCCGGCGTCACGAACAAACTGGCAAAACCGTACCTTTACCCGACGAAAGCTTCGGCGCGTGGGGCACAGATGAGCGGCTCGGGGGAAGAAGTCTTAGCGCATCTACAGCCGGGCAATCCGCCGAGACGGATTTCCTGGTCGGTACAGGTACGGTTTTGCCAGTTTTTTCTTGCGCAGTTTCGGCTGCGCCGAAGCCGCGTTTTGTGCGCCCAACCTAGGGCGATCT
>DATKSN010000152.1:0-26742 GCA_035531595.1 Pirellulales bacterium
AATCCGAATTCCCTTCACCATCGCACATCCTCCGTGAGTCACAAGAACATCACCACACGGAGGTTGGTTCTACAGAATCAGAGCGCCGAGCGCAACCTACCTATCTTACCCAGCTACCCCAGAGTGCGCGCTGGCCCTGACAGCCCCACCATCTCCACGACCCTGAATCTGCGAACGATTCGAGATTTCGTGCAGGCGCAGCTCATCGGAAGGCGAATTGAACCCAGCGCAACCAAAAATCGAGGCCAACAACTGGAGCAGATTGTGGCGTCCGGATTGGGCTACCAAGTGACAGATGCGGACGTGCTCATTGGCGGCTATCCAGACATCCGCAATCAGGCGTTGGAGGTTAAAATTCAGGATGCCGCAACCGTCGATCTTGGCAGATACTCGCCGCAGTTCGACGAACCCGTTAAAGGCTGCTTGGGTTTCACGACGCAGGCGGTTCGGTATCTAATCGCCTTGACCGATCCGAAAACCGGCACTTGTCAGGGCGCCGTGCTATGTCCCGGCAGGCGGCTGGCGGAACATTTCGTCTACGTCGCGGAACAGAACTTCAAGTGCCAGCGGGCAATCCCAATGGCTTTCTTCGACCGCTTTGACGGCCAATCGGTGTTCAATCCTGCGTACCCGTGACGCGCGTAGGGTCGATGCCAAAAGCCTGCGCGACTAGCAAGTCGATCTGCGACTCCAGCCGTTCCCGCTCGCGCTGCGACGGCGATTCTTCCACCAGCCGGCGAACGAGCTTGACGATCTGCCCGCATGGCGGCGCCTGGAGGTCGGGAAGCGGGTATTCCGTGACGTACTGCGTGAGGTGTCGCCTGCGCTGCGAGTAGAGCTTGTTCTGAAAGGCGAGGTCGTGGTAACGCGACATCAACGCAGAGTTCGCCACACCGAGGATCAAAAGGAGCAGATCCTCGTCCGAGGGATCGATGGCCGTTATCCAATAACAATTCCCGTCGACGATGCCCCCTGTCGCATCCAAGAAAAACCGTGCATCGGGGCTGATGTCGGGGAAGACAATCTTCGGCAACGACCACGCCGATGGGTCTTGGGGCACCCAAATCTCGTACCACGCTCGTCCCGCGTCCAAGACGTACTTCCTGGTTTCGAGCTTGTTCCTGTTTTTCAGCAGGTACTTCCAAGTTGGCGAAGACTCGGCGAAGCGAATCGCGCGCCTTCGACCATCGGCGACTTCGTGGGTATACAGCACCTGCCTTTGAGGGCTTCTGGCTTCGAACGGGCGCCACTTGGCGGCATCGTCCTGCGAAAGGAGTGGACGCAGGTGTCGCCGCTCCGGGCGAATCTCGGCGGGCAACGATTGCCAGTCCTGCCTGATAAAAACGCTATCGGCGGTTGTTTTGATGCCGACCCGCACTTTCGCCACGTCGCCGATCCGACACCGCGCGGCAGCGTCGATCATCGCCACCCATTCCGATTCGCAACGCGAAAGCAGCGCCCAGGGCTTGGCGTCATCAAGCGGAATAGGCAATCGGCCCGCTGCAATTCGATAGGTAGAGCCATTGACATGAACGAGGCGAGACCGCGGCTGGCGAAGGCAATCGAGTACGGACGAGGCTTGCTCGCCCTGCGCGTTCCCCTCGCTGCGCGCCTCGTAGATGCGTACAAAGCTAGGCGCGGTGCGGCCAGTCGCTTCGCCGACATCGCCGCGTTTACTGGCGAAGATCAGGGCGGGCAGCACCGCCGCCTCGAACACTTTCGTGTCGCCCAAGTCAATGATCTCGATCAGATCGAACTTGGTACGGAGGAACCGCCGTGTCACCATTCCACCCCGAGTGGTCAGGAAGCGGTTGGACGTGATGACACCGAGTATCCCGCGCGGCCGCAGTTTTCTGGCCATCGCCACCAAGAACGCCTGGTAAAGGTCGACGCGGCCACTCAGCCCAAACCGCGCAGCGAGCTGCTGTGCCCGCTTCGCGCCGAGGACTTGCGTCCTGACATAGGGCGGATTTGCGATGATCACGTCGACCGGCTCAATCGCCTCATTTGAGGCAAACAGGTCATTTTCATCGAAGAAATCGAGGAAGTCGCCCTTGATCAGGTCGGTGCGGCACCGTTTGAACTTCGGCTGTCGCGCTTGAAGCGACGCGAACGAATCGTCGTCGTTCTCGATGCCGACTAGGGTTACGCGCCGTTGGACATCGTGCGGAAGCGCGTCATTGATGGCGCAGAGCAGATTGCCATCGCCGCAGGCGGGATCGAGAACGCGGATCGGCCCTTTGAGCCCGCTCATCAGCGCAGCAACCCGTTCAGCGACCAACCGGGCCAGGTTCGGGGGGGTGAAGTGCGATCCCGTTGCTTTCCGCTTTGTCACTGGCATTTCAGTCCGCCCTACTTCAGGTTTCCGCGCGCTATCGCGTTTCCGCCAG
Source organism: Pirellulales bacterium (assembly GCA_035531595.1). GTDB lineage: Bacteria > Planctomycetota > Planctomycetia > Pirellulales > JAICIG01 > DATKSN01. The sequence continues at coordinate 2,391 of DATKSN010000152.1, forward strand.
CGAAGCCAAGGTGTATTTAGTCCGGTTCTCTGCATGTGTGACCATTTAGGTAACGTATGGTCAGTATACCTTCGGCTTGGTAGTGGTCAATGCTCGCGCCGAAAAATTCCAGCATGGCTGGCGTCAATTTTTGTTTGGCCGGCCAGCATTCATTGGCGAGCAAAAGCCCATGCCTCCATAACCATCCGCGTGTCGCGCCGGCGGTCATTGGTGTCCCAGGTGGCCCCCTCGCCCATGGCGCGAAACTCGAGTTTCTCGAAGCGATCGGCCGCGGCACGCTCGCCCGTCGTCCAATGACCCTTGATGATCTGCACCACGAGCACCGAGAATCCGTTACCAAGGGCGCGCATGGCCGTGCCAAACGCCGCGGTGCCCTTGCCCTTGCCCTTGCCGGTGCCGGTGCCGGTGTTGACGATCACGAGACCTTGGCGGTGTTCCGCGCGGCAGCCTCCTCTTCGTCGTCGTCCACCTGGAACGTCTGCGATTTCTTGACGATGATCAGCGTCATGTAACCGGTCGTCTCGTTTCGGAAGCGGCGTAGGTCGGTCTCGACGCGCTCGTCCTCGCTGCCGATGTAGCTGAACATCACGGCATGGTCGATCAGGTCCATCTCTTCCAACAGGGCCACGAGCCGGTTTAATTTCGAGCCCGCCTTCAAGAGCACCACCGTATCGTATGCTTCCAAGGCGTCGCGCACGTTCGAGACGTCGCGGTTGACCGGCACGATCGCGATCCGCTCGGTTCCCTCGCCGACGGCCAGGTTAATCATGGCCGCGGCCGCCGAAAAGCTGGAAATACCCGGCACGGTCTCGATCGGCACGTCGGGCAACGTCTCCCGCAGCGTCTTCACCACGTAGATAAACGTGCTGTACATCGTCGAATCGCCCAGCGTGACGAAGGCCGCGTCGTGGCCCGTGGCCAGCACGTCGGCGACTTTCCGGGCGTTGAGATTCCAGTGGTATTCCAGCAAGTCGCGGTCTTTGGTCATCGGGAACATCAGCTCTTCGATCCGGGCGTCCTTGCGCATGAACGACTCGATCGTGTTCAAGGCCAGGCTCTCGTCGGTCGAGTTGCCGCGGGGATAGAAAATACAGGAGGCCTTTTCGATCGCCGCGCGGGCCTGCTGTGTGAGGTACTTGGCGTAGCCGGGGCCGACGCCGATGCCGTAGAGCGTGCCGTACGTCTTGAGAGAGCGGCCCGGCTGGGGCTTCTCGGCCAGTTGGCGGCGCATCAACGCGACGGCCGAAGCATCGACACTCTCCAGCTCGTACTTGGTCTGGTAGCCGCGCGGCGTGACCATCAGCCCCTCGAACGTGAATGTGCGGCTGTTGCCGACGATCACCGTGGTGAGCATGCCGATCTCGTGATTGAGCATGTCGTCGAGCGTGGTGAGCACGACTTTTTGCAGGTCGCGGTAACACGACTTCACCAGCCCCACGGGCGTTTTCTGAGAACGGTAACGGAGCAAAATCCGCTGCGCCTCGACGATCTGCTTGGTGCGGCGGCCGCTCTTGGGGTTGTAAAGCGCGACGACGAAATCGGCTTTGGCCGCCGCGTCGATCCGCTCGACGATCAGGTTCCAGGGCGTGAGCAGGTCGGAGAGGCTGATCGTGCAGAAATCGTGGACCAAAGGCGCGCCAAGGACGCTGGCGCAGGCACTGACCGCCGTGACGCCCGGCACGACCTCGACGGCGATCCCTTCGCCGCGCTTCCAACCGCGCTCCTTGAGGATCTCGAAGGCCGGCCCGGCCATCCCGTAAATGCCCACGTCGCCCGATGAAATCAGTGCGACTCGTTTGCCTTCGTAGGCCAGGTCGATCGCCTTGCGAGCGCGGCTGAGTTCTTCGGTCATGCCGGTGTAGATCACCTGCTTGCCTTCACACAGCGACTTGACCAGCTTGATATACGTGCTGTAGCCGATGATCACTTCGGCTTCTTCGATGGCCGCCCGGCCGCGGAAGGTGAGATGATCGTGCTGACCCGGCCCAAAGCCGACCAACATCAGTTTGCCAGGCATGGAGGGACCGCCCGTGAGGGATGATGGATGAGGGATGAAAGACGACCTTCAAACATACAGCACCAACGTTGCGCAGCAACGGGGGTGCAAAAAGAAAACGAGCGGAGCGAAGAAAACCGACTTCTGGACGGTTGCGCACGACTGACCAACCGTATTTTCGTGCTAGCGTGCGCGGGGCTTTGCGCTCCGCGTTGTAGCGACCAACCGTTCAGTATAAACCCGATCACATTCGCATGCGTCTAACATTGACGCGCGTACGCCGGCCACGGCGAAGCCGACGACGAGGCGCTGTCGCCACGTTGTCACGGCGCGGGCGACCTTCGGGCGCGCGAATGGATCGCCAACGTCCTGGGCGCGGACAGCGCGATTGAAGAGCTCGGGCGCGCAGACGCCGTCGCCGGATACGTGACGATTTCGTCATTGAACCGCGCGCTGGAGCGCGAACGAGCCGCGGCGGGCGACCGTCCAGGGTACGAAGACTAATCGCGCTCCGAGCATCGGCGCTGCGCGAAAAAAAACGATTCCGAAACCCCTCCCAAAGAGATCCAAAAGAGCGTGGGGTAAGGCGAAGGGTGGCCCTGGGCAATGGGATGCCGCTTTCGCGGCTCGCTCAGACGTCATGGGGTATTCGGAAATCGTTTTTTTTTCGCTTCGCTGCGGTTTTGTTTTTTTCACGTTCGTTGCTGCGCAACGATCGTGCTTTTTGCGTAAAAATGACCCTGCCTGTTTCGTGGGCCGCCACGGACCCACGCAGCTTGCGCTGCGGGCGCGTGTTGGACCATGAATAATCCGGGCGAGGATACGATCCCAAAGCCGCGGCCGGCCAGGCACTTATTCCATCTCATCCGTCGCCGGCGGCTGGGCCTTCGGCTGGCGATGGCTGACCGTCGACATCTTCGAGGCTTGTTTACGGCGCGCCAGAAGCGGCTTCGGATTGAGCGTGTCGCCGCCCTTGATGGGCTCGACCTTGCTGATGTAGCCGTTGGCCTCGCAAGTGACGACGAGCCTGACGTCGGTGCCGTTGGCCACGGTTTCAATCGGGATGCCGGCCACTTCCCACAGGCCGCCCGTGACCACGTCGGCCGCGCCATGAAACAGCGCGCGGCCCGTCTTGGCGCGTTTGCTGTATCCCTGCTTGAAGGAAAACACATCGGTGGTCGAGCCGTCGGGATTTCTTTCGCTCCAGATCGGCGCGCCCAGTTCCGCGATCATATGGGTGCGCGGCGTGCCCGGTTTCAACACCGAGAGGTTCTTCCGCTCCGGTTGTTGGCTCGCCTTGAACGCCGCGCAGCCAGCCGCGCCGGCCACCAGCCACGCCGCCAACATCGCGACGAGCAAGGACGACAGCCATTGAGCATGATGGAACCAGCGCACGTCGGATCCCTCCCAAACGGATGATGGGCGGCGAACTATACTCGTCCCTCTCAGTATCGGTCAATGCGAGAGTCGCACATAAGACGACGCCGGAATGACCACCTGGCTCACCCCAGCTTCGCTAGACCGCCCTCCTTTCGGCGCCGCATCACGCGGTTGCGGTCGGGCGTTCATTGAGGGAGGGTTGGTGGGGGGGCGGTGGGCGGTGCCCACCCTACTTGGCCTTTTTCGCATGTCTGTGGAGCTTGGCGAGCTCCTCGCTGGCACAGCGGTGGACCTCGGAACTGTTCGGCGAGAGGGCCAGGATCTTCCGGAACATCTCCTCGGCCTTGCCAGGCGACGATTTTTCCATCAGTTCGGCGACGTGGAACATATGCAGGTATTCGCGCAGCTTTCGGCAGGTCTCGGCATCGGCCACGATCTTGGGATCTTGCTTCATCGCGCTCCAGCGCTCTTCGGCTTGCTTGGCCGACGGCGCCGGCAACAATTGAGCGGCCTCTTCGTAGGCGATGAAGGCGCAACAAGATTCACCGTTCGCCTCGTTCTTCTGAGCTTCGTCGACCAGCGCCGCGGCGCGAGGTTCGTTGAGCACCGCTTTGTATTTCGGATCGCGGTGCAACTTCTGCACATGCTCGGCGATTTCGTGGTTGAAGCGGGGCACGTTTTCGTAACCCGAGGCGAGCGCGTCGAGTTGTTTGAGGGCAGCTTCGATCTCGCCCTTTTTCAGGAGCTCGTCGGCCTTTTTCATCTGGGACCGGCCTTCGTTGGCCATTGCCGCCAGAGCCTGCTTCGCCTGGGCGCTGTGGCGGTTCTTGGGGCGCGCCAGAACCACTCGCATATAGAGCGTGGCGGCCAACCATGTCTTGCCCTCCTTTTGGGCCTTGATCGCGCCGGCATATTGCTGTTCGGCGTTCTTGAGCCTTCGCAAGGCTTCCGCCTGCGCTTCTCGCGCTTTCCATGCCTGAAACGCCGCCTCGGCCTGCCACATGCCGCCCAAGCCGCCGCCGCCCCGCGGCGAGTGACCACGGGCGCTGAGCGTCCGCGCCGAAGCCGACATCAACAGCAGCAACCCCGCCACCACGCAGCACCGAAAAACTCGCATCGCATCACCTCGAGGACCGATCGGGCAAGTAAAACCCCTTTCACGATAATTATAGCAAACGACCCGCCTGAAGACCAGCATCGTCGCATTGGCCTTCACGCCGCCAAACCGATAAACCCACGCCCTCTTGGCGGCGGAACGCGCGGAGCGGATGCGGGCCGCGCCGTAACGATCGGCGCTGCGCGAAAAAAAACGACTCCGAAACCCCTCCCAAGCGATCCAAAAAAGCGTGGGGCAGGGCGAAGGGTGCGGAGACAATTGTTGGCCGCTTTCGCGGCCTGCTCAGAGTCCTGGGGTTATCGGAGATCGTTTTTTTCGCTTCGCTGCCGTTTTCTTTTGCACGCGCGTTGCTGCGCAACGTGCGTGCTTTTTTCGTGGGCCGGGACGGACCCCCTTGCTTGCGCCGCGGGTTAGTGTGACGGAAGTCTGCGCTCGTTTCCCGGGGCCATGAATAATCCGGGCTACCCTCCAAGTTGTCGCAAGATTTCACGGGCGGCGGCGGCGGGATCCGCGGCGGCGGTGACGGCGCCGCTGGCGGCGATGCGCGTGAAGCCGGTGGATAGCACGTCGCGGAGATTGCGGCCATCGATGCCACCGATAGCGAACGCCGGCAGCCGAATCTCGGCGGCGACGGCGCGCAATAGTTCAAGGCCCGTGAGCTGCGCGGGATCGAATCGTTTCGTGCCGGACGCGAACGTCGGACCAACGCCGATATAGCTCGCGCCGTCGAGCACCGCCGCGCGGGCTTGCTCCAGCGAGTGCGCCGAGACGCCAATCAGCATGCTCGCTCCGACGATGGCCCGCGCGTCGTGGACGCTCAACTCGTCTTGGCCGATGTGGACGCCATCGGCGCCGGCGATCGCGGCCAGGTCGGGCCGGTCGTTCATGATGAAAAGCGTTTTCGTCCCCTGGGTCAGCTCGCGCAGCCGCCGGGCACGCATGAGCAATTCTCGGTCGGGCAAACACTTGTCGCGCAACTGAATCGCGCCGACGCCGGTGGCGACCAACGCGACCGCCAGCGTCTCGAATTCGCCGCTGCTCGGCCGACCGTCGAGCAGCACGTACAGCCGCACCCCAGCCAAACGCTCGATACCGGCGCGCGTGCTTTCGACCGCCCGTTCGAGCGTGTAGCCGCGGTAACGCAGCCGTTCCAGTTCAATCCCGAACTCCGGATCGAGCACTTTGCCGAACTCCTCAAGGCTGCGGAGCGATTCTTCGAGCCGCTTGAAGTTGGCCGCCACAACGCCAGCCAGGTTGGGCCGTGTACGCTCGGCCGCGGTCGTGAGCTCGCAACCGACGTCGGCCTGGGTGTCGCGCGCGGCGAGCATCGCGCCGGCTGGAACTCGGGCCAGCGCTAAGGTCAGCGCGTGCCGCAACTGCTTCAGTTCGCGGGTCAGGTGTCGGTCGTCGAGCGCGAAACGGACGTAGTCCTCGACCACGCGCAAACCCTCGCGACCTCGGTTCGCCGCCGCATCCAGAATGCGGAAGAGCGAAGAAGGAGAAAGGAGAGACGAAGGAGAAAGTTCCCAGTTCAAAGCTTTCACTGAGTCTTCACCGCTTTCTCCTTTCTCCTTTCTCCTTTCTCCTTTCTCCTGTTTCCTGCTCCTTTCTCCTTTCTCATATCCATACAACCGCTGGATTTCCATTTCCAAGTCGGCGGCGGAAAAACCGTGCTGGACCAACCAATCCGACGAATCATGCTCGGCGGCGACCAGCCCTAAAAGGATGTGCTCCGTGGCGAAGACCAGTGGTTGGGGAAAGTGGCCTAGCCGATGGGCTGCCGCAAAGAGCGACGTCTTGACTTCCGCCGAGAATCGTCCATCTCGACCGGGCAATGGCGGTTCCAGTGGTCGAAGGCCCGGCCACCGGCTCTTGACAAGCTCGGCGGTGATGCCATGAGCCGCTAGCATGCCGGCGGCGCGTGATTCCGCCTCGGATAGCAGTCCTAGCAGCAATTCGGGGGGGGCCACGCCGTCACCATCGCCCTGGCTACTCCATATCGCGGCGGCGGCGAAAGCCCGCTGGGCCGCCGGCGTTAAATCGAACGTCATTTGCCCGGTCCTGAGGTGTATACTTCACACGGTCGAGAATGAGACGTTCAAGGTGGCTGGGGCAGAGCCTAAGCGATGCCCCGGTCGCTATCTAGCCGGGGCATCGCCTACGCTCTGCCACCAGCCACCGGTCTCGCACTTGGTTGCCTTGATTCAGCTTAGTTTCCGAGTTAGAATTCCGCAACGATCGATCGACCGGTTGCCACGGAATTCGTGAGAAGGAGCGACAAAGCATGGCCGGGGCCAACGCAAATCGTGCGCGCTTGGCAACTTGCCTTTGGCCGGGCCTACCGCAATTGTGGCTGCGAGGGTCGTGGCTGGGCTTGGGTGTTGCCATCGGTTTTACCGCCGGCTTCAACCTGTTGTTGCTGGCCACGCTCGTCTGGACCGAATGGCTCGGCGCGACCTGGTTGACCGCCGCCTGGATGGCATGGGCGGTAATTTGGAGCGGTTCGGGGCTGATTTCCTTGCGGTGGTGCGCAAAGCAACGCGCTTTCGAGGAAGTTGGTCCTCCGCGGGACTTGTTTCCGCGGGCTTTAGGGGAATACTTAAGGGGGAACTGGTACGAGGTCGAAACGCTCTGCCACCAGATGCTGCGGGCCGAAGCTCGCGACGTCGATGCGCAGTTGCTGCTGGCCTCGACCCTGCGGCACGCCGGACGCCGCGACGAAGCCGGCCAGCGGCTCGATGAATTGGGGCGATTCGAGGCGGCGGCGAAGTGGGAATTGGAGATCGAACACGAAATGGCCCAGTTGACCGAGGCGGCGGAGCCGGCGACGGCCACTGACGAACAGGCGGATTCCCAGGACGGCCCCAAGCTTTTGGGCGCCGCCTGAACCGCGAAACGGAGAGACAGCATGTATGAACGCTTTACCGACCGCGCGCGCAAGGTCATGCAACTGGCCAACCAGGAAGCGCAGCGATTCAACCACGAATACATCGGCACCGAGCATGTGCTGTTGGGCCTGATCAAGGAAGGGAGCGGCGTGGCCGCCAACGTGCTCAAGAACCTCGACGTCGACCTGCGCAAAATTCGCCTCGAAGTCGAGAAACTCGTGCAGAGCGGCCCGGACATGGTGACGATGGGCAAGCTCCCGCAAACGCCCCGGGCCAAGAAGGTCATCGAGTATTCGATGGAGGAAGCCCGCAACCTGAACCACAACTACGTCGGCACCGAGCACATCCTGCTCGGCCTGTTACGCGAGCAGGAAGGCGTGGCCGCTCAGGTGCTGATGAACCTGGGCCTGAAGCTCGAAGAAGTCCGCGAGGAAGTGCTCAATCTCTTGGGGCACGGCATCGAAGGGGGCGAAGGCGGCGAGCGCAGCCCGGCCGGCGCCGGCGGCGGGGGCGGCGGACAAAGCGAAGGGGGCGGAAAGCAAAGCAAGTCCAAGACGCCGGCCCTCGATAGCTTCGGCCGCGATCTGACCGAGTTGGCGCGTCAAGGCAAGCTCGACCCCGTGATCGGCCGCGAGAAGGAAATCGAGCGCGCCATCCAGATCCTTTGCCGCCGCACGAAGAACAATCCCGTGTTGTTGGGCGAGGCGGGCGTCGGCAAGACGGCCATCGTCGAGGGCTTCGCCCAGCGCGTGGTCGACGGCGACATACCGGAGTTGCTCTCCGACCGCCGCATCGTCGTCTTGGACCTGGCGATGATGGTCGCCGGCACGAAGTACCGCGGCCAGTTCGAGGAGCGGATCAAGGCGGTGATGAACGAGGTCCGCCGGGCGAAGAACACGATCCTGTTCATCGACGAGTTGCACACGCTGGTCGGAGCCGGCGGGGCCGAGGGGGCCATTGATGCCTCGAACGTGCTCAAGCCGGCCCTGGCACGCGGCGAGATCCAGTGCATCGGCGCCACGACGCTCGACGAGTACCGCAAGTACATCGAGAAGGACAGCGCCCTGGACCGCCGTTTCCAACTGGTGATGGTCGAGCCGTCGACCAAGCCCGAGACGGTCGAGATTCTCAAGGGTTTGCGCGACCGCTACGAGTCGCACCACCGCGTGCAGATCACCGACGACGCCTTGACCGCGGCCGTCGAACTGTCGAGCCGCTACATCACCGCCCGCTGCCTGCCCGACAAGGCGATCGACGTGATCGACGAGGCCGGCGCTCGCGTGCGGCTGAAGGCGATGACGCGCCCGCCCGACCTGAAGGAGATTGACGAGCAGGTCGAGCACCTCAACAAGGAGAAGGAAGAGGCGGTCGCCAACCAGGACTTCGAGAAGGCCGCCGCACTGCGCGACCAGGCCGACAAGCTGAAGAAGAAGAAACAGTCGATCACGCGCGACTGGCGCGAGAAGTCGCGCGAGGCCGACGGTGTGGTGGACGAGGAGGTCATCGCCGAGGTGGTCTCGAAGATGACGGGTATCCCGCTCACCAGGATGACCACCGAGGACTCGCTTCGCCTGATGGAAATGGAGAAGGAGCTTCACAACCGCGTCATTAGCCAGGACGAGGCGATCAAGTCGATCTCGAAAGCGGTGCGCCGCAGCCGTAGCGGGCTGAAGGATCCCAAGCGGCCCACCGGCTGCTTCATCTTCGCCGGACCGACGGGCGTGGGCAAGACGCTGTTGGCCAAGGCACTGGCCGAGTTCATGTTCGGCGACGAGGACGCGCTGATCCAGATCGACATGAGCGAATACATGGAAAAGCACAACGTCAGCCGCCTGATCGGAGCGCCGCCGGGCTACGTGGGCTTCGAGGAAGGCGGCCAGCTCACCGAGAAGATCCGCCGCCGGCCCTACGCCGTGGTGCTGCTCGATGAAATCGAAAAGGCCCACCCCGACGTGTTCAACATGCTGTTGCAGGTCATGGAGGAAGGCCGGCTGACCGACAGTTTCGGCCGCAACGTCGATTTCCGCAACACCATCCTGATCATGACGACCAACGCCGGCGCCGAGGCGATCAAGAACGAGACCAGCATGGTCATGCCCACCCCGCCCAAGCGGTTCAGCCTCGACGAGAAGTTCGAGACCGAACTGGAACAGAAGGTGGTTTCGGCCGAATTGAAGCTGGCCTTCAAGGAGCAGGCCGAGTCGCTCGACGACGGCGATCTGAACCTGGTGATCGTCGAGCAAGGCAAACAGTGGCGGATCACCGTCGGCGGCAAGAAGCTCGAAACCAAGTACCTGATCACCAAGCACAAGGAAGGCGGCCTGCGCGTCAAGAAGGGGGACGACTACTCCTACGAGAGCATGAAAGAACGCGTCACCGAGCGGATCGAGCGCGTGTTCCGGCCCGAGTTCCTCAACCGCGTCGACGATCTGGTGGTGTTCCGGCACCTCACGCGCGGCGACCTGAAACGGGTGATCGACATCGAGCTGAAGAAAGTCCGCGAGCGGCTCGCCGATCGCGGCCTGGCGCTGAACTTGACCGACGAGGCCAAGGAGTACCTGATCGAGAAGGGATCGAACACCGATTTCGGCGCGCGTCCGCTGCGCCGGGCGATCGAGAATTACGTCGAGGATCCGCTCTCGGAGGAATTGCTCAAGGGCGAGTTCCAGGGCAAGGACACGATCCTGGTCGAGGTCAAGAAGGTCGGCGAAGCCAAGCAACTTGTGTTCGAGGGGGTGGTGGCCGCCGAAGGCCACGAGCCGCCCGTCGGCGCGGGGGCCGAGGCGGGGGCGAAGTAACGCCTAACGCCTATCGTCTCGATCGTCGGGATGCTCTACCCCACTTGGCCAGAGGCATCGTTTGAGCCAAGTCGGGCGTTGAAGAGTTCCAGCGCGGTTTGCCAGCGGGCGTTCGTGTCGCGCAGCAGATCCCGGCAAAGCGAGCGAACGACGCCGCGCCGGGCCGGGTCGGCGAGGTAGTCGATCCTGCTGATCCCATCGAGCCGCGCCCAGGCGCAGCCGGCGAAGTTTTGCACGGCGCGGCGTTCCAGGTCTCGCCATTCGTCGTCGCCGATGCGTCCGGACAACTCGGCGCGATATTCCCGCCGGAAGACGTCGGTCAGTCGCAAATACGCCTCGTGCCGCGGCGCGAAACAGGCGGCCTTGAGCAGCAGGTGGCTCAGGAAAAAACCGAGGTCGAATGCCGGATCGCCAAAGTGCCCGGTTTCGAAATCGACCATCAGCAGTCCGTGCTGGAACACCAGCAGGTTCTTCGGGCTGAAGTCGGCATGGACGAGGCAGCGCCGGTGTTGCCAGACCGAATCGATCAGCCTCTCGAAGGCCGGCGCGTCATCGGGGTAGGCCCGCGCCACTGACCGATAATAGGGATCGAGCCGCAGGTCGTCGAAGACGCGCCGGTCGTCGAGCCGCTGGGCGACGGCGGCGTTGAGCCAACTAGCCCCGTGCAAGCGAGCCAACAAGCGGCCGCAGGCCGCGGCGATTTCGGGCCGGGCCTGGCCTTCGAGCAGTTCCGCTTTCCAGACGCGGTGCTCGGCCGGCGCGGCGGTCATGGTGAAGGCGTAGTTGTCGCGGTCTTCGCGCAGGATGCGGGGTGTGTGGGCCACGAGCGCGTGCGCGTCGCTCGGCCGCGCCGCCAAGAGCCGCTCGCAAATCCGCAGCACGTCGACTTCGCGCCAAATGCGTTCAACGTCGCAAAACCAAGGATCGGGCGTGCGCAATTGAGCCCGCGCCTGCTTGAGCACGAAGTCCTCGCCCGGCCGATCGGGCCGCGCGACGTACAGCACCTCGTTCGACACGCCGCCGGACAACTCCCGAATGCTCACTCGTTCAACGGGATCGATCCAGCCGGCGCCGCGCAGGTAGGTTTCGGCGTTCGCGGCGTTGAGGAGGTGGAAGTTGGCCATTATCGTAGCGGAAAAGCGTCAAGCCCTCGTCCAGTCCTCAACGGCGTGGTGGCTAAGGCCCGACGTCAGAAGGGCGATCCGCGCGGCGAATTTCGGCGCCGAGCCTGACAATCTCCGCGAAATCCGGGTCGTCCTTAAACGTGCCCGTAATGCGTTCGATCCAGTTGGCCTTGTTGTTGGGAAGGGTCGTCGCGAGCTGTCGCTTCAGTTCAGCGACCTCACGTTCCAGGTCGGCCAATCGCTGTTCCACGGTCAATTCAGCAGGCATCGTATTCTCTCGTTCTCCCGCCGCGCCGTTGCGGCTATGGCACTACCGCCTCCGGCCAGCCCCATTATATGGTACTTTGCCGCCTCGGCACAACAACCTAACGCCCGACCTTGCGGTCGGCTGGGGTCAGGCGTACCATCAAGATCAGAACGCTCCCCGCTTCCTCCACCTGTTTCGAGACGAAACTCAATGCAGCCACGCGCTTCGCTTCGTCGATTGTCTCCCACCGCCGCCGCCCTCATTGCCGCGATGATCGCAGGTTGGCTTGCCGCCTCGGCCGCCCGCGCCGAATGGATCTGGGTCGAAGGAGAGAAGCCGGCCAAGGCCTCGATGAACCGCCACCCCTGGTGGTTCGACAAGGTACACAAAAACCAACTCTCCGGCGGCGACTTGATCAGCAATTTCGATAAAGACAAGGTCGGCGAGGCGGAATACCGGGCGACGGCGCGCGCGAAGGGCAAGTTCGATTTTTGGGTGCGGGCCAACCCCGTCCAGGCCAAGCTCGCCTACCAGCTCAACAACGGCGATTGGACTGAAATCGACCTGAGCCAGAACCAACTGGGCAATTCCAACATCGCGGAAGACGACAAGCCCGACCTGCGCTTCATCGCCTGGGTCAAGGTGGGCCGGGTCGATCTGAAGAAAGGAGCCAACACCCTTCGCTTCAAGATGCACGGCGGCGAGAACCACCACGGCTACCTCGACTGCTTCCTCTTAACGACCGAGCCGTTCCAGCCGCGGGGCATTCTCAAGCCCGACCAGATCGCGGCCGACGCTGAACGCCTGGCGGCCGAAGACAAAGGCTGGTTCGCCTTTTCCCCGCCGAACGATCCGTTCGAGCCTGCCAGCGGTTTCGACCTTCGCGCGCTCAACGAAAAGCGGGCCGGCGACGGCGGCTTCATCGGCGTCAAGGGTTCGCAATTCGTCCACGGCAAGACGGGTAAAACGCTACGTTTCTGGGCCGTCAACGGACCCCCGCGCGAGCTGAAAGACCGCGATCTGCTCAAGCAATTGGCGCGGCGCCTGGCCAAGTACGGCGTGAACCTGGTGCGAATCCACGGCGGCTACTTTGACGAAAACGGCGAAGTCGATCAGGCCGCCGTGAAGCACGCGCTCGACATCGTCGAGTGCATGAAGGAAGAAGGCATCTACAGCCACTTCTCGATTTACTTCCCGCTTTGGCTCAAACCGAAACCCAGCACCGCCTGGCTGGCGGGATACGACGGCAACCATATTCCGTTCGCCGCGCTTTACTTCAACGACGACTTCCAGCGGCAATACCAAGGCTGGTGGAAGGCCCTGCTGTTGACGAAGAACTCGGAGACCGGCAAGCGGCTGATCGACGAGCCCGCGGTGGCCGGCGTCGAGTTGGTCAACGAGGATTCGTATTTCTTCTGGACCTTCAACGCCGAGAATGTTCCGAGCGCGCAGCGGCGTATCGTCGAAACGCAGTTTGGCGACTGGCTGAAGCGGAAGTACGGCACGCTCGACAAGGCGCTGGCGCGATGGAACGGGCCGGCGGCCGACGGCGACGCTCCAGCCGCCGGTCGGATCGGCTTCCGGCCACTTTGGAACATGTTCAACGAGAAAACCCGTCGCGACCAGGACGCGACCCGCTTCCTCGTCGAGAGCCAGCGAGGGTTTTACCAGCGGCATTACCAGTTTCTCCGCGGCCTCGGCTTTCGGGGCATGATCACCGCCTCGAACTGGGTGACAGCCAGCCCGCGGGTGCTCACGCCGTTGGAGAAATACAGTTACACGGTCGGCGACTTCATCGACCGTCACGGCTATTTCGGCTGCCGAAACCAGGGTCCGCAGTCGGAATGGTCAGTGCAAAACGGACACACCTACGCCGACCGCGGCGCCCTGCGATTCGACGCCGAGGAGGCTGGCAAGCCGAAACTATTCGTCCATCCGGCGATGGATCCCAGCTACGACGGCAAGCCTTCGATGATATCCGAGACGACGTTCAACCGGCCCAACCGCTTTCGCTCCGAGGCGCCGCTCTACTATGCCGTGTACGGCGCATTGCAAGACAGCGACGCGGTCGTCCATTTCGCGCTCGACAGCGCGAGTTGGAGCGTGAAGCCGGGCTATTTCATGCAGCCCTGGACGGTGATGACGCCGGCGATGATGGGCCAGTTCCCCGCCGCCGCCATGATCTACCGCCAAGGCCTGGTGCGGCCCGGCGAGGTGCTCGTTGATTTGAACCTCAAGCTCGACGACCTCTTGGACCTGGCGGGCACGCCCTTGGAGCAGGATGCGTCCTTCGACGAGCTACGCGCGAAGGACGTGCCCCAGGGTCTCTCGCTAAGCCCCGGCGACGTGATCGACCCCTTGGTCCACTACGCCGGGCGGACGAACGTCAACTTCACCGCCGGCGGGGGCGCGGCGCGGCTGACGGAGTTGGCCCCGTACATCGATCGCGGCAAACAAACGGTGCGTAGCACGACGGGCGAGCTCCGGCTCGACTACGGCAAGGGGGTATTGACCATCGACGCGCCGGCCGCCCAGGGCGCCAGCGGCGCGCTGGCCGAACTGGGCAAGGTGGAGCTTGCGGAGTTGGTGATCGCTTCCGAAATGTCATTGGGGCACATCGTCGCGGTGAGCCTCGACGGCCGGCCGTTGGATAGGTCGCGCGGGATTCTGCTGCAAGTGATGTCGGAAGAGAAGGCAAGCGGATTTCAGACCGAGCCGGGCGCGGATGGCGCGACGCGGATCGTCGAGATCGGCCACGATCCGTGGTTGGTCAAGGATCTGCAAGGCAGCGTGCGGTTCAAGCGGGCCGACGCGGGCCAGTTGAAGGTCACGGCGCTCGACGCCAACGGTTACCCGCGCGAAGCCGCCGGCACGGCGGCCGAGATCAAGCTGAGGCGGGAGACGATGTATTACTTGATTGCGAAGTAGACGCGCATGGATGTATCGGGCCGGCGAGTCACGGTGCTGGGACTGGGCCGCCACGGCGGCGGCGTGGCCGCGGCGCGGTGGCTGGCGCGCCAAGGCGCCGTTGTCACCGTCACCGACCTGGCCGACGAAGCCGCCTTGGCCGATTCGCTGGCGGAGTTGGCGGACGAACCGATCTTCCGCTACCGTCTGGGAGGCCATGACGCGCGAGACGTTCACGAAGCCGAGTTGGTTGTGGTCAACCCCGCCGTGAAGCCGGGTAACCCGCTCGTCAAGACGGCCCTTGACGCGGGGGCGGCGATCACTTCGGAGACCGAGTTGTTCCTGGCGCGGTGCCCGGCACATGTCGTGGGCGTGACCGGATCGAACGGAAAATCGACCACCGCCGCCATGGCGGCGGAGATCCTCGCCGCCGACGGCCGCCGCGTCTGGCTGGGGGGCAACATCGGCCGCAGCCTGTTGGACGACTTGCCCCGGATCGGCCCGCGCGATTGGGTCGTGCTGGAGCTCAGTAGTTTTCAGTTGTGGTGGCTGGCCGACGGCGCCCGCTGGCCGGAGACGGGCGTGGTCACGAACTGCGCGCCCAATCATCTCGACTGGCACGGCTCGTTGGCGCATTACATTTCGGCCAAACAACGGCTGCTCGCGCGGCAACCACCGGGCGGCCTGGCCGTGATCAACCCGCTCGATCCGGTCGTGGGACGCTGGGCGCCGCCGGCGCGTGGCCGGTCGGTCGGCCCGGCGGCCGACGAGCACATCCCGCCGCTGGCAGTGCCGGGCATGCACAACCGATCGAACGCCGCCTGCGCCGCGGCGTTGGCCGGCGCGCTCGGTTGCTCGCTGGCGGCGATCGAACGTGGTCTGTCGCGATTCAAGGGCTTGCCCCATCGGCTTCAGTTCGTCGGCGAAGTCGCGGGCCGGAGGTTCTACGACGATTCGATGGCCACCACGCCCGAGTCGGTGATGGCCGCGGTCGACACGCTGGCGCCGCGCGGCTGGTTTCTGGTCGGTGGCAAGGACAAGGGCTGCGACTTCAACCCGTTGATCGAGAAGCTCGCCACGGCGGCGAGAGGCGTCGGATGTTTCGGCGCGGCGCGCGATACGCTCGCGGCGATGCTGGCGCGCCGCGCGCCGCGCCGCGTTTACGCGTCGTTTGAGACGATGGCGGAGGCCTTGGCGTGGTGCTGGGAACATTCGCGCGCCGACGACTCGATCGCGCTCTCGCCGGGATGCGCGAGCCACGATCAGTTTCGCGATTATCGCCATCGCGGCGCGACGTTCGTCACGCTGGTCCGCGCGCTCGCCGCGCGCCGAGATCAGGTTCGTCAGGCGCCGGCGCGCGACGAGCCGTGAAAAACTCTTGCAAGGCGGCGCGCGATTCGATAGAGTAAACAGGGTAGTCATCGCTTGAAGTGGCTGAGCCGCTTCTTGACGACGACCTTGACCTCGAGGCCGACGGCTGTGAGGCTTCCTCGGTGGAAGCCGAAACGGCGCTGGGAGTCGTTACCTCGAGGTTTTTTTCCAATCGTCCGCTTCATGGTCGGAAAGAAATGGTCGGAAAGAAATCGAGAAGCAATCCGTTCCATGTGCCGCTGGTGATCTTCGGGATCGCCTTCTCGCTGACGGCCTGCGCCTATGGCGTGATGGCGTTCCGCGCGGTGCGTGGCGCCGACGTCGCCGAGCATCCGGAGCATCACGCGGCGGAACCACGCTGGATGGACCCATCGGGGCTCGCGAGCGAGCGATCCGCGACGGAGCCGCGCGCCGGCCAAGCTCTGTTGACGTTCCTCGACGAGCATGGCGCGCTATTGCTCGGCGTCGAGCTCGCGCTTCTCGCCGCGGCCACGCTCGGCGTGATCGGCGGCGACGGGTATTGGAACCGCGCCACGTCCGACCGTTCGAGCGTCGCGCCGGAGGCGCGAGAAGGCGGTCCATCCAGATCCAACGTCTAGGAGCATCCCCGCGATGAAAGTCCAAGCCAGTCAAGAGGTTACCCAGGCCCCCGTGACCATGCCCGGCGCCATCGGTTGCGCGGTTCGTTGGCTCGTCGGCGAAACGGACGGAGCGCCGAATTTCGCCATGCGGCAGTTCGAGGTCCAGCCCGGCGGGTGTACGCCGCGGCACAGCCATCCCTACGAGCATGAGGTGTTCGTCCTCGAAGGAGCGGGTGTCGTGTTCGAGGGTGACGTCGAGCACCCCTTACGCGCGGGCGACGTGATCTACGTCGCGCCCGACGAGGTTCACCAGTTTCGAAACAACGGCGCCACGCCGCTGAAGTTCCTGTGCCTCGTGCCCAACTCTTCGAAGAACGCGCCCGTCAACCAGGCGCCCGAATGCGGCGTAATCAATTACCGATGACCGACCCCGCCGCTGAAATCGCCGGGCTCCGCGACGAGATTCGCCGTCACGACCGGAAATACTACGTCGACGCGGCGCCGGAAATCTCGGACCTCGAATACGACAAGCTGCTCGAACGGCTGAAGAAGCTGGAAGCCGACCATCCGGAACTGGTCACGCCCGACAGCCCCACCCAGCGGATCGGCGACCAGCCCGTCGACAAGCTGACGCAGGTCACGCACCGCCTGCCCATGCTTTCGATCGACAATACCTACAACGTCAAAGAGTTGCGCGAGTTCGGCGCCCGTGTCGCCAAGAGCCTGCGCGGCGAGCCGGTCGAGTGGGTCGTCGAGTTGAAAATCGACGGCGTGGCGGTGTCGGTGCTCTACCAGGGCGGCATGCTCGTCCGCGGCGCGACGCGCGGCAACGGCCAGGTCGGCGACGACGTCACGCACAACCTCCGCGCGATCGGCGACGTGCCGCCGCGACTGGCCGGCGACGACGTGCCGAGCGTACTTGAGGTCCGGGGCGAGGTCTACATGACCAACTCCGACCTGGTCCAGCTCAACCAGGAGCAGCGGCGCCGTGACGGGCCGCTTTACAAGAACACCCGCAACGCCGTGGCCGGCGCCATCCGCCTCTTGGACCCGCGCATCTGCGCCCAGCGGCATTTGCGGTTCTTCGCTCACGGCCTGGGCGACCACGAGGGGCTGAAGGCCGACAACCACATCGAATTCCTGGCCGAGCTGCGGCGCTACGAGATCCCCACGACGCCGATGGTCGAGCATTTCGCCTCGTTCGACGCGGCGGTCGAACACTGCGAGAGCATCGTCGAGCGCCTGCACGAACTCGACTTCGAGATCGACGGGCTGGTACTCAAGGTCAACTGCTTCGACCAGCGCGAGCGGCTGGGCGCCACTTCAAAAAGCCCGCGCTGGGTGATCGCCTACAAATTCGAGAAGTACGAGGCCGTCACCCGGCTCCATGGCATTCGCGTGCAGGTGGGCAAGACCGGCGCCCTGACGCCCGTGGCCGACCTGGAGCCGGTGGAACTGGCCGGCACGACGGTCAGCCGGGCCAGCCTGCACAACGCCGGCGAGATCGTGCGCAAGGATGTCCGCGTCGGCGACGTGGTGGTGGTCGAAAAGGCGGGCAAGATCATCCCGCACATCGTGCGGGTCGAGAAGCATCTGCGCGACGGCAAGCTGAACAAGTTCCGCTTCCCCAAGTGCTGCCCCGAGTGCGACGCGACCGCGGTCAAGGACGAGGGGGGCGTCACCATCCGCTGCCCCAACCCGCATTGTCCAGCCCAGTTGAAGGAGCGGCTACGGTACTATGCGGGCCGCAACGCGATGGACATCGAGGGGCTGGGCGACAAGCTGGTCGATCAGCTCGTCAACGAGGGGTTGGTGAAAAGCTACGGCGACCTCTATCGGCTCACGCTCGAACGGCTGGAAACCTTGCAGCGGATGGGCCGCAAGTCGTCGGAAAGCCTGCTCGCGGCGATCGCCGCGAGCCAAGGGCGGGGGCTGGCCAGGTTGCTGGGCGCGCTGGCCATCCGCCACGTCGGCCAACGGACCGCGCTGGCGCTGGCCGAATCCTTCGGCTCGATCGACGCGCTGGTTGCGGCCGAGATCGAAGAACTGAGCGAGATCGAGGAGATCGGGCCGGTTATCGCCAAGAGCGTGTACGACTACCTGCGCGGCAAGTACGGAAAGGAGACGATCGCCGAGCTCGCCGGGCTGGGGCTGGACATGACCGCGCCACGCCGCGCCGAACGGGCCGCCGCGGGCGCGCTGGCCGGAAAGACGCTCGTGGTCACCGGCACGCTGGTGAAATACGGCCGCGACGAGATCGAGGAACTGATCGCGCGGCATGGCGGCCGCGCCGTCTCGAGCGTCTCGAAGAACACCGACTACGTCGTCGCCGGCGCGAAGGCGGGTGGCAAGCTCGCCAAGGCCCAAGCACTCGGCGTGCGTGTCATGAGCGAGTTCGAGTTCGACGCGCTCATCGGGATCGAGGAGGAAGACCACCGTATCGGCCCCCAGGAAGACCCATAACCAGCAGCAATATCCGGTCTTGCCTTCGTGATTCCGCGCGCCAAACTCACGCCACCCCAAAACGGGCTCGCACAAGCGGCGGCTGTCCCTCGATGAACTCATGGGGTTGTCGCTCGACAGATGTCGTCCGCCGGCAAATCGACTGGCGGAATGGCGAAGGGGAGGGCCGCAACGTGCTAGGCACGCTGAAGCGGTTGCACGCCGGCTACGTGCGACACGGCGGAAATCACGAAACTGTCTTTTTCGGGGTAGAAAAGGAACAAGTTGCTTTTCAGCAGCACGGCGTTTTCCGGGTGGCGAACTTCATGGACTTCGCCGTTCGACAAGTGGACCTCGAAAGGAGCAAACGGTTGTCGCCGCATCATGGCCTGGATGGCTTCAGTGTTCATACCCCCCAAGTGTACCATGGCGGACAACGAATGACAACTGCGAACTACCAAACCGCCGCCGATGCGTTCGACGTTTGGCGTGATGATGTACTCACCGGCTCGCCGCCCGTTCTTTTTCCGATGGGCGCTGGCGACGTGGCGCGCATCGAAATCGGGCCGGAACCCGGTCGATACGGCGCTTTTCGACGTGCCCGAAAAGCTGACCAAGCTAGTGCATGTCGTTTGTCGCCTTTCGCTCCGCGAAAGTCCGTTACTTTCGCGGAGCGAAAGGCGACTCAAATGGGCGATACAGGGCTCGAACCTGTGACCCCCAGCTTGTCGAGCTGGTGCTCTAACCAACTGAGCTAATCGCCCGCGGAGGCAAGGCCGTCGACCGGCGTTGCGCAACGCATAGACAAATTTGACGCACAAAGGGTTCGGCGTCAAGGTGGTCTGGGCGATTGGGTCGGCGCTTGCTTGGCCGGCCTTCCCAGCGTTATCGCTCGTAGTACAATGGATGGTTATCCGGGTCAGTGCTCCGGCGGAGAGGGGTGTTGATGGAATCGACTGAATCGTTGCCGGCGGTTCTGGCGCGCGGCCGCCAGCGGCAGCAGGTGGGCGACTTCGCGCGCGCCGAACAGGCCTATCGCCAATTCCTGGCCGTGGAACCGTCGAACGCCGAGGTCTGGTATCTGCTGGGTCAGGTCGGCCAGGCCCAAGGCCGGCTCGACGAGGCGCTGGCCAGCTACCAGCAGGCCGTGGCGATCAAGCCCGACTTCGCGGCGGCCCATAATAGCCTCGGCATCGCCCACGTCGGGCGGCGCCGGCTGGACGATGCGGCGGCGGCGTTCGAGCGGGCCGCGCGGACCAGCCCCGATTTCGCCCACGCTCACAACAACCTGGGCAATGTCCGCAAGGAACAAGGTCGGCTCGATGAAGCGCTGGCATGCTACCAGCACGCCGTGCGGCTCAAGCCCGACTTCGCCGAGGCCCACAACAACCTGGGCAACCTCCTGTTGGAGCGGGGACGCTTGGACGAGGCGGCCACTTGCTGCCGGCAGGCGCTGGCACTCAAGCCCGACCTGGCCGACGCCCACAACAACCTGGGCGCCGCGCTGGCCGCGCAAGGCAAGCACGAGGCGGCCGAACCGTGCTACCGCGAGGCCCTGCGGTTGCGCCCGCAGTTCGCCGAGGCGCACAACAACCTGGGCAACGCGCTGCGAGAACTGGGCCGCCACGAAGAGGCGGTCGCCAGCCTGCGCGAGTCGGTACGGCTCAAGCCCGACTTCGCCGAGGCGCACGGCGGGCTCGGCATGGCGCTGTTGTCGTTTGGCGATCTCGAAGCCGCCGCGGCCAGTTGCGCACGCGCGATTGAACTGAAGCCCAACCTGGCCCAATCGCACGTCAGCCTGGGGTTCATCTTCTCCGAGCTGGGTCGGCTCGACGATGCGCTGGCCGAGTACGACCGTGCCTTGGCCATCGATCCGAACCTGGCCGACGCTCGCAAGAACCGGTCGCTGGTGTGGCTCTTGCAGGGGCGGCTCGCGGAAGCGTGGCCCGAGTACGAAGCACGCTGGAAGGCGCCTGAGTTGCCGCCGCGTCCCTTTCGTCAGCCGCTCTGGGACGGCTCTCCGCTGGCGGGCAAGACGATCCTGTTGCACGCCGAGCAAGGGCTGGGCGACACGTTGCAGTTCATCCGCTACGCGGCGTTGGTGCGCGAGCGTGGCGGGCGGGTCGTCGTCGCCTGCCAGAGGGCGCTCGTGCCGCTCTTGACCGCCTGCGGCGCCGGCATCGATTCGCTGGTGGCGCAGGGCGATCCGTTGCCGGCCTTCGACGTCCACGCCCCGCTCTTGAGCCTGCCCAGGATTTTCGGCACGACGCTCGACAACGTCCCCGCTAAGATACCGGACAACGTGCCCTACATCCATCCCGACCCTCGGCTCGTCGAAAACTGGCGCCGCGAGCTCGCCGCGCTGGACGGCCTCAAGGTAGGCATCGCCTGGCAAGGGAGCCTCAAGTACCGCTGGGACCGCAAGCGATCGGTGCCGCTGTCGCGGTTCGAGCCGCTGGCCCGCGTGCCGGGCGTGCGGCTCTTCAGCTTGCAGAAGGGATACGGCAGCGAGCAACTGGCGTGGGCGACGAGCCGTTTCCCGCTGGTCGATCTGGCGCAACGGCTCGATGAAACGAGCGGACCGTTTCTGGACACGGCCGCGGTGATGAAGTGCCTCGACCTGGTGATCACCAGCGACACGGCGATTCCCCATCTGGCGGGAGCTTTGGGCGTGCCGGTCTGGTGCGCCGTGTCGTACATGCCCGACTGGCGCTGGCTGCTCGATCGCGACGATAACCCTTGGTATCCCTCGTTGCGTCTGTTCCGCCAGACCCGTCTAGGCGACTGGGAGGGGGTCTTCGAGCGGATCGCGGCGGCGCTGGCCCAATGGCGCGCGCCGGCCTGGCCGCGGCCGATCACCGTCGAAGTCGCTCCCGGCGAGTTGCTCGACAAGCTCACGATCCTGCGGATCAAGAATCGTCGCATCACCGATCCGGCCCGCCTGCGAAACGTGCGGGCCGAGCTGGGCGTGCTCGAAGCGGCCCGCGCCGCGTCGCTGGGCGATTCGCCCGAATTGACGGAGTTGACGGCGCAGCTCACCGCCGTCAACGAGTCCCTCTGGGACATCGAAGACGAGATCCGCGTTTGCGAGCAAGCGGGCGATTTCGGGCCGCGTTTCGTCGAACTGGCCCGCGGCGTCTACCATCGCAACGACCACCGGGCCGTGGTCAAGCGGCAAATCAACGAGCTTTTGGGATCGACATTGATCGAGGAGAAGTCATACGCGGCGTATTGACGCGGCGGGCCGGTCTCAGCCACGATGGCGCCGGCGAACCCATTGAAACATGGCGTGTTGGGGCGTACCATGCATTGGTGCTCTTGATGGCCAACCAAAGCCAGCCGCCGCCGGAGCTGCTAGGGTTTCAGGAGGAGCGGCCCTGGTGAGGCGCGGCCGATCCAGAACTTCAACGTAGATTTGCCGACGTGCCATCGTTGACTCAAGGTCGAATTGTCTGGAGCACGTCGGAAAAAAAACAATGACCCCCACACCCCTCATCGTCGGCGCCGGTGACTTCCGCTACCAGGTCCAACCGGGCTGGGAGCAACTGCCGCCGGGCTGGAGCTTCGTCGAAGTGGCGGGCGTCGCCACCGATTCTCAGGATCGCGTCTACGTGTTCAACCGCGGCGAGCGCCCTGTGATCGTCTTCGACCGCGACGGCCGTTTCCTCGCTTCGTGGGGCGAAGGGCTATTCCAACGCCCGCACGGAATCGCCATGGGTCCCGACGGCGCCGTCTATTGCACCGACGATCTGGGGCATGTGGTCCACAAATTCACGACCGATGGCAAGCTGCTCCTTTCGTTGGGTACTTCGGGCAGGCCCTCCGAGACCGGCGCGGTGGGTTTCGACTACCGCACCATCCGCCAATCGGCTGGACCCTTCAACCTGCCGACGAACGTGGCCTTCGCGCCCGACGGCTCACTTTTCATCAGCGATGGTTACGGCAACGCTCGGGTCCACCATTTTTCACCCGACGGAAAGCTTCTGGCTTCCTGGGGCGCTCCGGGCGATGGTCCGGGGCAGTTCAACGTGCCGCACGGCGTTGCCGTCGACCGCCAGTGGCGAGTGTATGTGGCCGACCGCGAGAACAGCCGTGTCCAGGTCTTCACTCGCGACGGCGAGTTGTCGGCGATCTGGACCGACGTCGCGAGGCCCATGCAGGTGGTTGTCGATCGGGACGGGCAGGTGTTCGTGGCCGAGGTCGGCTGGCGGGCTGGGCGGTTTCCCTGGCAAACTCCGCCCGCGGGTGGCGCGCTGGCTGCGCGGCTGAGCATTTTCGATCCGGACGGGCGGTTGCTCGCGCGCTGGGGCGGGGCGGGCGACCCCTGCGCGCCAGGCGAGTTCTTCGCCCCGCACGATCTGGCGATCGACTCACGCGGCGACCTCTACGTCGGTGAGGTCGTCATGTCGGCCGGCGGCAAACGCGGCGAAGTGCCCGCGAACTGCCATGCGCTGCAGAAGTTCGCGCGGGTTGCACGGTAGCGAACGCGCTCGCACATTGGCGGCTTGTTCATGGAAGGCCCATCGCGGCTTTCGGCCGCAACCCAATAGGTGTAGCGGTTCAGCGTGAGCGAGCAATTGGGAGTCGAGGCCGAAACGTCGCCCGGCGGCACGCCGTTGGCGTGGAGCATGCGCCAACGGCGTACCGGGCAGCGGCCCAGTCCTGCCGTTACAATTCATAACCAAATTGCCAAAGATCCACGCGCAACCGACAACTATATACTGCACGCGACAAAGAATGAGACATTTTGTCACGAGAAGGTGGTGGCTGGTGGCAGAGCGTAAGCGATGCCCCGGCTACATAGCGACCGGGGCATCGCTTAGGCTCTGCCCCAGCCACCGTGAACGTCTCATTCGCGGCCGCGTGCAGTATATAACCCATTGCATGGGTTCAACCGGCGTTCCTCATGGCTGCTGGCGGAGTACGCGGTCGATCTCCCGAAGCAGCTCATCGTCGAGCCGTTTTCGATGGAATGACAACACCTCCTTAAGGTAATGGTGTTGCAGATCCTCAACGGGGGCGCCCTCGTACTTGCTCCAGGGCATCCGGATGGGTTCGGCCACGCTCTTGATCTCCTCAATTCGCGGGTTGCAGCGGTCGGTGGGAGGGGGTCGGCCTCGTCGGCCGCCTTGAATCCCGAATTCCGACCCTCGGACCCCAAATCCGTCGGCATTTCGGCGGGCGACTGCGGGTCGGAAAACGTGTCGCGATCCGCTCCGTGGCTGAACCCCGAATTCTCGTTTTCTATGGTGAAATCCGGCTCTTTTGGCTCCGGCAGGCCGCTCGCTTCGTTCTCCTCGGCTGCTGATTTGTGCTCCTCCAGGCGCCAAAAGACACGGCTTCCTGGTCCGAAGCCCTTTCGATAGCCCACGGCGCCGGCGATGGCCTTGGCCCGATAGACCACATGCCAGGGAATGCCCGCCTCGTTGGCCGCCGTACCCAACTCCTTGGCGGCCCTCGCGCCTTCCGCCAGTTCGCCGCGCAACCAGAGCGCCGCATCC
>DATKSN010000153.1:0-17207 GCA_035531595.1 Pirellulales bacterium
CTCCGAGCATCGGCGCTGCGCGAAAAAAAACGATTCCGAAACCCCTCCCAACGTGATCCAAAAGAGCGTGGAGTAGGGCGAAGGGTGGCACGGGAATTGGGTGCCGCTTTCGCGGCTGGCTCAAGACGTCATGGGGTATTCGGAAGTCGTTTTTTTTCGCTTCGCCGCCGTTTTGTTTTTTGCACGTTCGTTGCTGCGCAACGAGCGTGCTTTTTCCGGGAAAATGATCCCTACCGTTTCGTGGGCCGCTCGGCGGACCCCCGCAGCTCGGCACGGCCCCCAGACACCTGCCCCAATCCGTTTGGCGGTTTGATGGGCGCGATGTCGATTCGGGCCTGGATGTGGATTCAAAATCCGATCTCGTCATCCCCCAAGAGGTTGGAAATTCGCTGTTTGACGATCGCCTGGCGCTCGTCCATTCGCTTCTTGAGCGAGGCGCGGAGCCGCTCGAGCTGTGCCTCCAGCCTTTTGATTTCCAACTCGCGGCGTTCCTGCCTGACCTCGAAGTGCTTATCGACGGTGTCGGTCAGTTCCTTCGTGAGCTCCTCGCGGTCGTCGGCGTCTGGCGCGCGGCGGACCTGCTCGGCCAGTTCGTGCGTCTTCCGATCGAGGTCCATGTCGGCCTCTTCCAGTTTGGCCATCTCGGGGTCGTTCTGATTCCCTCGTGGCCCGCCCATCATGCCCCCGCCACCCGGCATGCCTGACCTTGATCTTGAACGGCCAGTGCCGCGGGGTGGTGGCCCGTCGGGCCCACCACGACGCGGTCCCGCGTCACGGCTTTGCGGTCCGTCGAGGCGGTCGCCAGGCCCATCGTCCCGCTTCCCCCGTCCATTACTCTCGCCGCGCGGCGGCGGAGGACCATCGGGGCCGCGCTTCGCGCCCTGCCCATCGCGTTCGCCGACACGTCGGCCACTTCCTGGACCACGGTCTTCCTCGCGCGGGCCATCATCGCGGCGGGCAGCGGGCCGGACGCTTGCGCCTTCGTCGCGCTGGTCGTCCTTTTCTTCGGCCCGCGTGTCGGGCGGACCCGGCTGCCCCTCGTCCGACCATGCCGGTAGGCCCAGGGCGGCCAACCACAACCAGATTGCACTGCTCAAGATCAGATGTCGCATGTTCAAGTCTCCCACAAGGTAGTGATGATGATTAGAAAAACAACGGCCCGCTTAACTCCGCTTCCAATTCGTTCATCCGTTGGCGAACCGTCGCCAGCCAATCGGCCGACTGACGCCAGCTCTCTTTCGTCGCCAGCACTTCCTGCTGGGCTTGTTCCAGTTCGTCTTCCCAATCGTCGTTCCACGTCGCCCGCGGCGCCGTTTCGTCCGTCGCCGACTTGACCCGCCGCGCCACGACCGCATTTTCCGATGGCGCATTCGCTGACGGCCCATTCTTCGACGGCCCATTCTTCGACGGCCCATTCTTCGATGGTACAATCGCGACGAGAGTGTTGTCGCGCGCAATGCGCGTCCCTGTCGCGACGACGGCCGCCAATGACACGGCCGCCAGCAATGACGCCGCCAACGCCAGGAACACGCGCCGCCGGGCCTGGCGCCGCGCCAGCCGCCGGCAAACCGCCTCGACCAGCGCGGCCTCGTTCAAGGGCGCGGTCTCGTTCAATGACGCCGCGGCGGCTGAGAGCATTTGCGCCAGTCCGGCCCACGCTTCGTCCAGGATTCCTTGATCCACGGCCATTGGGTCGGCGGGGCCTGGGTCGGCGGGCCCTGGGTCGGCGTCGCGCTGGGTGGCGGGCGGTTTTGGGTTGATTTCGCTCATCACGACTTCTCCTGCAACATCTGCCGCAGGGCCAATAGCCCGCGCCGATGATGGCTCAAGACGGTGTTCAACGGGCAATCGAGGGTTGCGGCGATCTCGCTGAACTCCAGGTTTCCATAGAACCGCAGCAGCAATGTTCGCCGTTGCGGTTCGCTCAGGGCGTCGAGTGCGGCTGTCAACTGCCGGCACGTTTCGGCCCACGCCAGCCCTTCCCAGGGTGGTCCCTCGCAATCGGCCGGCTCGATCCGCTGCCATTCAGCCACGCCGACCACCTGCTCGCGTCGTGGGCGCCGCGCCCGGTCGCACACCAGCCGATCGGCGATTCGCAGCAAGTAACTTCGTTCTTTTCCCGCGTCGGAATAGCGGTCGCGGGCCTGCCAAGCGCGACAAAACACCTCTTGCAGCAGATCCTCGGCCACGTCGCGGTCGCGCACCAGGGCCTGCAAGAACCCTCGCACCGCTTGTCCGTGGTCGCGAACCCACCGCGTCAGTAGCTCGCGTTGGCGTGCCTGGCGGCCAGCGTCGGTCATTCCCACACACTAACAAACGGGCCGGAGTCTCGATATATTGCACCCTTGAAGAAAAAACGCGTTGCAGGGCGACTAGCACGGATTATTCATGGTCCAACACTAACCCGCGGCGCAAGCTCGCGGGGTCCGCGGGGCGGCCCACGAAACGGAAGGGATCATTTTCCCGAAAAAAGCACGCTCGTTGCGCAGCAACGAACGTGCGAAAAACAAAACGGCGGCGAAGCGAAAAAAAACGACTTCCGAATACCCCATGACGTCTGAGCGAGCCGCGAAAGCGGCATCCAATTGCCGCGCCACCCTTCGCCTTACCCCACGCTCTTTTGGATCTCTCTGGGAGGGGTTTCGGAATCGTTTTTTTTCGCGCAGCGCCGATGCTCGGAGGGCGATTAGTCTTCGTACCCCGGACGGTCGCCCGCCGCACCACACGTTTTTTTGGATCTCCGTTTTCAGGGGATTTGAAGTCGCGTTTATCCGCGCCGCAGCCGGCAACGCGGCGCTGTCGCCGCGCCGCAGCCGGCAACGCGGCGCTGTCGCCGCGCTGCCAGGGCGCGCGGGCGCGACGGCGGCGCACGATAACGCTGTCGGTTTCAGACGCCCTCCTCGCGTCCACGCAAGGGTTAACGGGCGTCGCGCCCCTGCCCGCCCTGCAATTTGGCCTTTTCGACCCAACATCGTAGCCTATGCAGATATCGCGGACAGCTACGCTACGCGAAAAACGCGAAAAAAAAATGACTCCGAAACCCCTCCCAAGCGATCCAAACGCGCGTGGGGTAGGGCGAAGGGTGCGGAGGCAATTGTTGGCCGCTTTCGCGGCCTGCTCAGACAGGTACTTCTCAAGTTGTGTCGGCATCTCACTGACCCTCCAGGTCGGATTAGCTCGCCATGCTGGCAAAACGGCCCAATTTCTGCGATCATGGCAGGTGCCGAGTGGGCTGCTAAAAACTCCGGACGGCGATCTATCGATTTGGAGGCCGGTCTTGTTCCGAAACTTGCCGGACGACAGTCCCGAAGGGACGGCAGAGTGTAGCCTGGGGCGTAAGCCCCAGGGATCTCCCAGTAAAAATGTCGTCCAGCCCCGAAGGGGCGACAGAGGAGCGTGACACCACCACAGATGTCGCCGAGCTTTGCCACGTAATTGGTATGGGAGGTGCGGTGGGCGACAGAGAGCGTGACACCACCACAGATTTCGCCCCTTCGGGGCTAGACAACGGGACGTTACGAGGGCTTTCTGGGGCTGACGCCCCAGGCTACACTCTGTCGCCGCTGCGCGGCTGGGCAATCGTGCGACAACGCAACAGGTGTTTCAGCCTGTCCCCAAGACGCGGGAGTTGCCCGTGAGTGAAATTCTGGATCTGGTCAAGAACGTGTACGATCAGTCGGACGACGTCGTCTGCCTGGCTTCGTTGCGGGCCGAACCGTTCCATGTGAACCCCGCCGGCCGCGCGAGGTTGGGTATGCCGCACGGCACGGACGCCGCGAAAACCACCCTGGGCGATTACTATCCCGAGGAAACCCGCGCGCTGTTGCGCGAGACGGTGTTCCCCGCGCTGCGCGAAAGCGGCCACTGGCGGGGCGACGTGCAACTGCGTCATTTTGATACCGGCGCGCTGTTCGACATGCGGCTCACCTCCTTCCTGATCAAGCACCCGAGCAAGGCCAAGGCGATTTGCCTGGCCCTTGTCCACCGTGAGCAAGCCGACCGCCGCGCCGAGGAAGCCGAGTCGCTCAAGAACGCGATCCTCGATTCGTCGCTCGATCCGATCATCGCCGTCAACCATGAGGGGTTGATCACCGAGTTCAACCAGGCCGCCGAGAAGACCTTTGGTTACGCGCGCGCCGCTGTGCTGGGGGCCAAGCCCGACGAAATCCTGTTCTCGACGTCCGGGTCCGGCGGAGAACCGGAGCGGGTCGAAAGGCATGTGGCGGCGGCCGAAGGTTCCATGCTGGGCCGCCGGATGGAGGTCACCGCCGTGCGCGCCGACGGCCGCACCTTTCCGGCCGAGATGGCCATGACCATCAGCCGCACGAACGGCCTGCCGCTGTTCACCTTCTTTCTCCGCGACATCGGCGAACGGAAGCGGGTGGAGCAGGCCGTGCGCGATTCCGAAGCGCTCTATCATTCGTTGGTCGAAAGCCTGCCGATGAACGTGCTCCGCAAAGATCTCGAAGGGCGGTTCACGTTCGCCAACCGGTTGTTTTGCGAGACCTTGGGCGCGCCGTTCGACCAGATCGTCGGCAAGACCGATTTCGACTTCTACGAGGCCGGCCTGGCGGAAAAGTACCGCCGCGACGACCAGCAGGTGCTGGCCGCCGGCAAGGTCTTTGAGACCATTGAGGAACACGCCGGTCCCGGCGGTGGCAAGCTCTACGTGCAGGTGCTCAAGTCGCCGGTGTGCGACAGCCAGGGCCGCCAGGTCGGTGTGCAAGGCATGTTCTGGGACGTCACGGCCAAGAAACAGACCGAGGAGGCGTTGCGCCAGAGCGAGCAGCGCTTGCAGTCGATTCTCGACAACGCCAGCGCCGTGATTTACGTCAAGACGATCGACGGCCGCTACGTGCTGGTCAACCGCTCGTTCGAGTCGCTCTTTCACCGCGCTCGCCTCGAGGTCGTGGGCAAGACCGACGCCGATCTTTTTCCCCGCGAATTGGCCGAGGCCTTTCGAGCCAACGACCAGCAGGTGCTGGCGGCCGGAACGGCCTTGCAGTTCGAGGAAGTCGCCCCGCACGACGACGGACGGCACACCTACCTGTCCACCAAGTTTCTGCTGTACGACGCCGTCGGAGTGCCGCACCTTTTGTGCGGCATTTCCACCGACATCACCGAGCGCAAACGCGCCGAAATCGAGCTGCGCAAGGCCAAAGAGGCCGCCGAGGCCGCCAACCGAGCCAAGAGCGCCTTCCTGGCCAACATGAGCCACGAGATCCGCACGCCCATGAACGGAATCATCGGCATGACCGACATCGTGCTCGACACCCTGCTCGTGCCCGAACAACGAGAGTACCTCGAACTGGTCAAGGAATCGGCCGATTCGCTCTTGACGGTGATCAACGACGTGTTGGACTTCTCCAAGGTCGAGGCGGGAAAACTCGATCTCGAGACGATCGCCTTCGGACTGCGCGACCACCTCGGCGACACGATGAAAACCCTGGCCTTGCGGGCGCACGACAAGCAACTCGAACTGGCCTGCCACGTCGCGCCCGACGTGCCCGACGCCCTGCTCGGCGATCCAGGCCGGCTGCGGCAGGTGATCGTCAACCTGGTCGGCAACGCGGTCAAGTTCACCGAACAGGGCGAGGTGGTGGTCGACGTCGGTTTGGAGTCGCTGGCCGGCCCGGCGGTCGTGCTCCACTTTTCGATCGTCGACACCGGCATCGGCATTCCGCCCGACAAGCTCGCGGCGATTTTCGGCGCCTTCGAGCAGGCCGACAGCTCGACGACCCGCAAGTACGGCGGCACGGGCCTGGGGCTGACGATTTCGTCGAAACTGGTCGAGTTGATGGGCGGGCGAATCTGGGTCGAAAGCGAGCCCGGCCGCGGCAGCAAGTTCCACTTCACCACCCGGCTGACTCCCATCGACGCCGTGCCGACGCCGGCTCCTCCGGCCGACGCCGCCGCGCTGGAAGCCCTGAGAGTGCTGGTCGTCGACGACAACGCCACGAACCGCCGCATTCTGCTGGAAATGTTGTCGAACTGGCGGATGCGGCCGGTGGCGGTCGACGGCGGCCGCGCGGCGCTGGCGGCGATGCGCGACGCGGTGCGGGCCGGCCAAGCTTTTCCGCTGGTGCTGCTCGACGCCAACATGCCGGACCTCGACGGTTTCGCCTTGGCCGACGAGATCCACCAGCACGTCGAACTGGCCGGGGCGACGATCATGATGCTCACCTCGGGCGATCGGCCGGGCGACATGGCGCGCTGCCAGCAATTGGGCATTGCCGCCCACCTGATGAAGCCGATCAAACAGTCGGAACTGCTCGACTCGATCATGGCCGTTCTCGGCGCCCAACATGCCGCGGCCGGGCGGGCCGCCGCCGAGGAGCCCGCCGCCACGGCGAGCCGGCAACTGCGCGTGTTGCTGGCCGAGGACAGCCTTGTCAATCAGAAGCTCGCGGTCCACCTGCTTCAGAAATGGGGCCACACGATCAGGGTGGCCAACAATGGAAAGGAGGCGATCGCCGCGGTCCAAGCCGGGGGCTTCGATGTGGTCCTGATGGATGTACAGATGCCCGAGGTCGACGGCCTGACCGCGACGGGCGAAATCCGCCGCTGGGAGCGGACTGCCGGCGGGCATCTGCCGATCGTCGCCATGACCGCCCACGCCATGATCGGCGACCGCGAGCGCTGCCTGGCCTCCGGCATGGACCATTACATTTCGAAGCCGGTTCGGGCGCGAGAGCTGTTGGCCGTGATTGAACAGGTGATCGCCGGCGGCACGCGCCCCGCGGCCCCGTCGAGCGCGGCGGCCGGTAGTCAGGAGCCGGCGGCCGACGTGCTGGATTGGGCCGCGGCGCTCGACCGTTTGCAGGGCGACCGGGAGTTGTTGGAGGAATTGGTCGAGGTGTTCCGCGGAGAGTGCCCGAAACTCCTGACGCAAGTCCGCGACGCGGTCGCCGCATCGGACGCGGGCAAGCTGAAGCTGGCCGCTCACACGCTCAAGGGCGCCGTGTCGAATTTCGCCGCGCGCGACGCCGTCGAAGCCGCGCGGCTCTTGGAGCAAATGGGCAAGCAAGGAAACCTCGCCGGCGCCGACGAAGCGCTCGCGGCGCTGGAGCGCGAATTGGAACGGCTTGAGCCGGCCTTCATTTCGCTGCAAGGCGGAAGCTGAACCGCGGCGAATCCAGATGTAAGTGAGGCTGTTGGGGCTCGAACCCAAGACCTACGGATTAAAAGTCCGTTGCTCTACCAACTGAGCTACAGCCTCAAGTCATTTACTACCAGTTACTTGCGTCGTCGTATGTGGCTGTCATTTCTGAGATTGACACCACGATTGACACCCGATAGCCTGATTCTCACAAGTTGACACCACCTGCTTTCTCAAGACGGAGGTAGCGTCAATGGCCAAGTCTAGCGAAACTGCGGCCGCAACGAAAGCGGCCGGCAAGCCCGCCAAGCCCTATGAAGGGTTTTCCCTCTTCCCGCACGCCACGAAGCGCTGGGCGAAGAAGATTCGGGGCAAGCTCCACTATTTCGGCCCGTGGGACAACTGGCAAAAGGCCCTGGACCAGTAGGGTGCAATCGCGCCATTCCAGCCAGAATGGGGTGATTTCGCCTTGTTTTTATAAAAAACGTCGTTCAGTGCCGTAGGGCCCTGAAATTGCTATTGGAGAAAAGAGGCGTCATCCCCCACGCTAGGCGTTCGTTTTTGAAGAAGAATGCCTCACGATTGGAAAGGACGCCTCATGGATGAGTCTACGCTGTCGCAGCTATGCTCGACAATCCCATTTATCAGTTCGACGCCGTTGCCGGTCGGTTTGGCCGCCGTTTTCACCGCGATCGGTACGTTAATCCGCGAGTTCCGTCAGGCGCCCCCAACGCCGGCGAGTACGTATTCCTTTGAAACGAAGCTGCACGCTTCGGTACTGGAGATTGGCCGAGTGATCATGGAATGCACCCTCAACAACGTCGAGCCCGCCACGCCGGAAGAGGCACCACCGCGATTGGATTTCGAGGGACAGGAGTACCGTCGCAAACCGAAGAGCTACAACCGTGATTTGGGCACGCTCTTCGGCTCAGTGCAGCTGGAGCGGCTGTTGTACGAACCGTTGGAACGCGGTGAAAAGTCCATCTTTCCCTTGGAAATCAACTTGGGTGTGGTAGCACGGCGAGCGACGCCAGCCTTAGCTGAGCGTGTGGCCGAATGGGCCACCCAGCAAACGCAGGATGCCTTGCGGGCGATCATCGAACGCGACCATCACCTGACGTGGTCGGTGAATACCCTACGAAATGTGACGGCGGCCGCGAGCGATGGCATGGCTCCGCAATTGCACGCAGCCCAGGTGGCCCAGTTGTTGAAGTGGCTGGATCAAGCTGACCGCTCGCGGGGCAAACACCGGGTGACGCTCTCGGTAGGTCGGGATGGGATTTTCCTGCCTCTCCGCGACGAGGAAAACTATAAGGACGGCGCGGTGGCCACGGTCAGCGTCCACGATCGCCGCGGCAAGCGGCTGGGCACCGTCTATTTGGGCCGGATGCCCGAGGCGTTTCAGATCACGTTGTCGGACGAATTGACGCGATTGGTGCAGGATGTGCTTCGGCAGTGGAGCGGCTCCAGGCCTCGACTCGTCTACGTCACGGATGCCGGCTTTCACCCCACCTGGTACTTCAATCATGTGTTGCGGTCGATGCGCGACCCGAAACAGCCCAAGCGTTATTTGGAGTGGACTTGGATTGTGGATTTCTATCACGCCAGCCAATACGTGTCCAAATTGGCGGAGTCGCTGTTCGGCGACACTCGCGAGGGAAAGGACTGGGCGCGGAAGATGTGCAAGTGGCTGAAACACAAGCCCAAGGCGGTCTACCGCGTGTTACACTCGGCGGCCCGTTACCATTCCGAGAAACATCTGTCGAACAAAGCGGAGAAAACCTACCAAGGTGCGTATGCCTACCTCAACGAGCACAGCGCATCGATGGACTATGCCGCATACCGCGCCCGTGGACTGCCCATCGGTAGTGGTGTCACTGAAGCCGCCTGCAAGACCGTCTTTACGCAACGGTTCAAACAGTCGGGTATGACGTGGGGCGTGGAGCACGGCCAGCGCATTTTGAACCTTCGTCTCACCCGTCTCAGCCACGTCTGGTCCCGAGTCTATGCCGCGTACCTCGCCCTTTGCCCAACCATCACAATGGAGACTGAACTCGCTTTTTCTAAGATTCTCACCCAAAAAGCCGCATAAATGGCTGGAATGGCGCGACTGCACCCGACCAGTACCAGGATCAACGGGACGACCTACACGCCGGGCGGCCCCCCCGTGCCAACCGCGACGGCCTGACGGTCGCGCTGCTGATCGATCGGTTCCTGAATACCAAGAGACACCTGGTTGACACCCGCGAATTGATCGCCCGTTCTTGGGCCGATTACTACTCCACCTGCGAGCGCGTGGTTGAGGCGTTCGGCAAGAATCGCCTGGTCGAGGATCTTGCGGCCGACGACTTTGAAAAGCTCCGTGCCAGTTTGGCCAAGACGCGCTCGCCCGTCACGCTGGGCAACGAGATCCAGCGGGTTCGCGTGCTGTTCAAGTATGCCTTTGACAACTCCCTGGTCGACAAGCCGATTCGGTACGGCCAGGCATTCAAGCGGCCGAGTAAGGCCGTCATCCGCCGCGAGCGGCAATCCAAGGGGCTGCGCATGTTTGAAGCGGCCGAGCTGCGGGCGCTTATCGGCGCCGCCGGTGTCCCCCTCAAGGCCATGCTGCTCTTGGCCGCCAACTGCGGATTCGGCAACCGCGATGTCGGTAGCCTTCCGCTTACTGCCCTGGACTTGGAAGGCCAATGGGTGACGTTCCCGCGGCCCAAGACGGCGATTCAACGGCGCTGCTGGCTCTGGCCGGAAACCGTCGAGGCCGTAAAGGCGGCCGTCGCCGAGCGCCCCAAGCCGAAAGACCCGGCAAACGTCGGGCTTGTATTCCTGACACGCTGCGGCGCCCCGTGGGCCAAGGTGGTTGAAATGGCGGAGAAGGCCGACGAACAGGCCACGTTCGTTGACTGCCCGGTTGCCAAGGAAACCCGGAAGCTGCTCGATACGTGCAAGCTTCACCGCCCCGGCCGCGGGTTCTACGCCATTCGCCACACGTTCGAAACGATCGGTGGGGCGAGCCGCGACCAGGTAGCCGTCGACCATGTCATGGGGCACGCAGACGCCAGCATGGCCGCGACGTACAGCGAACGGGTTGACGACGACCGGCTGCGGGCCGTGGCGGAACACATGCGCGGGTGGTTGTTTGGCGCGGCGGTCCAAACCGGGTAGAACGAAACCACGGGACGGCCGGCGACCTGTTGCAACGGGGCGCCGGGCGAACGAGCCGCGCAGCCGACAATCCTGCCCTTGCGTTGTGGCGGTCTTCGAAGGGCGGAGCTCTTTTTGAGGCCACCTTGCGAGCCGGTCTTGAATTGCTGTTCAGGGGCAGATCAGGGGCAAACCAATCTAAGCGACGACTTTCTTGTACTATCGCTGCCGGCGGAGGTGAGGCGCTAGGCTAGACGCCCCCTTGGGCGAGGGATAAACTGGATCGCGTTGGTGCGGACGGCCGAGACGCTGAGCTTCACCCATACGGTGACTCCATTCATCATTCATCGTCCGTGGCACCCCTTGTTTACGGGCAAAATCAAAAAGTCAAGAGGCTACGCGGCCTTTCGTGGTGAATAGTCCGGGGTGAAGTTCATGATCATCGCAGTGGTTCTTGGCCTGATGTCGGGGCGCGCCAGCCAGGCGGAGGCCAAGCCGCTGAAGGTTTTCATTTTGGCCGGGCAGTCGAACATGCAGGGGCATGCAAGTATTGCTACGTTTGATTCCATGGCCGCTGATCCAAAGACCTCGCCGATCCTCAAGGAGGTGCGCACTCCTGAAGGCAAACCACGGGTGTGCGAGAAGGTCTGGATCTCGTCGGTCGGCTGCGCTGGCGATGGCTGGTCTGATGTCATCGAGCAGAAAGGCAAGCTGACGGCAGGCTTCGGTGCCTCGACCGAAAAGATCGGTCCGGAATTCACGTTCGGCATTACCATGGAGAAGCTGCTGGGCGAGCCCGTCCTGATCATCAAAACTTCCTGGGGCGGCAGAAGTCTGCATACGGATTTCCGTCCACCCAGCGCCGGGCCATACGTTTGGAGTGACTACGAGTTGACCCAGTGCAAGCGGCGGGGCGACGACCTGGAGAAGATCAAGGCCGACAAGGTCAAGGCCACGGGCCTGTTCTACCGCCACACGATCGAGCATGTGCGGAAGGTGCTGGCGGACATCAAACGGGTAGTGCCGGATTACGATCCGAAGCAGGGCTACGAACTGGCTGGCTTCGTTTGGTTCCAAGGGTTTAACGATTTGGTCTCCGACTGGACGTACGACAAGCAGATGAAGCCCGGCGGATATGACCTTTACGGGGAACTGCAGGCGCATTTCATCCGCGATGTGCGCAAAGATCTCTCGGCGCCGAAGCTGCCCTTCGTGATTGGAGTCATGGGGATTGGAGGCGTAGACGAAGGCAAGAAGGCGCCCCAGATGTATTTCCGCCAGGCACAGGCCGCGCCTGGGTCGCTTCCAGAGTTCAAGGGCAACGTGGTGGCAGTGCAGACGGCGCCATTTTGGGACGACGATTTGGACGCACTGCAACAGCGGTGGGAGAAACTCAATGAAAAGGTGGATCAAGAGGCCAAGAAAGGTCCGAAGTTGACCCCTGCGGAGAAGGACGCGGCTCGCAATAAGGCCATCGCGGAGAACTTCGCGCCGGAAGAGTTGAAACGCCTTAAGGGCGGCGTCTCCAACGGGGGCTACCATTATCTCGGTGCTGCCAAAATTCTGGCACCGATCGGCAAGACCTTTGCCGAGGAGATGGCAAAGTTGCAGCCGACCCAACAACAGAAGAAGTAGTGAGACATTTCGGGCGCGGTTGCTCCGCCAACGTCCGCACCTCAATTATCAGGATGAACCGATGGCGACCCGCTCCCGTAAGTTTGGACTCGTTAGCCTCTTATTTGTTTGCCTTGCACCGCGGTTGCAGGCGCAGGTTGATTATGGCAAAGACAGCCCGTGGGATCGGCGAGCGGAATCGGGGCCGGATGCGAAAGTGCCCGGTTGGTTCTACAACCTTGGCATCACCGGGTTACGGTCTCAGTTGGTTGCCGATGAACCGAAGGCATTGCTGATCAAGTATGTCTTTCCCAAGACACCAGCGGATGGCCGCGTCAAGATCGGCGACCTCATCGTCGGCGCTGGCGGGCAGATGTTCAAAGAGAAACACCGCAACGGATACGGTGAGAAAGTCTTCGGCGCTGCCGGGCCGATCTCGGAACTTGCCCAGGTGCTTGAAGAGTGTCAGAGCGCTGACCGGAAAGGGAAGCTCGCGCTCACCCTTCGGCGCGGCAAGGAAGTCGTGGAAGTCGAACTCGATGTCGGTCAGAAGTACGGAACGTATTCTGCGACCTATCCCGGCACCTGTGCGAAGTCGGACAAGGTTCTCGCCGAGTTGCTCAAGTACCTCGTCGACAATCAGGCGAAGGATGGTTCGTTCGGCAATCCCGTGCATGACACTTTTGCACCGCTGGCTCTGCTGGCGAGCGGCGACGCGAAGTACCTGCCGGCCGTCGAGCTCAACGCGCGATACCACTGTCGTGAGACTCATGCGAACGACAAACGGTTCTTCGATTTGATCAATTGGACCTACATGAGCGCCGCGATCGTGCTCAGCGAGTACTACCTCGCGACGGGAGAACCATGGGTGCTGCCGGAACTGCAGGAGGTCCATGATCACTTGGCGAAGAGCCAATATCTTCACATGTCGCAGATCAATCCCAAAGCGAAGGAATCACACCCGGATTCTTATCCGAAAGGGCCAAAAGATTCTCATGGCGGCTGGGGGCATAATCCGGGCTTTGAGGGTTATGGTCCCATCGCCATGCTCACGGGCCAGGGGGCTTTGGCGTATTCGTTGATGCACCGCTGCGGGATCAAGGTGGATCGCACAAATCACGAAGCCGCTTACGAATTCCTCAAGAAGGGGACCGGGAAAAACGGTTACGTCTGGTACGGCGACCAAGTCGGAGGCGGGCCGGACGGCTGGGCCGACATGGGCAGAACCGGCGCCAGTGGCATCGCCAACTTCCTCAGCCCTTACGCTGATCCTGCCTACCACGAACGAGCGATGTCCCATGCCAAGGTGATCGGCAAGCATCCGCAGAGCTTTCCCGATACCCACGGTTCGCCTGCGATGGGGATGGCCTACACAGCGCTCGCAGCGAACGTCGATCCCCACAGTTTTCGCAAACTGATGGATGCCAATCGCTGGTGGTTCACGATGGCCCAGTGCATCGACGGCAGCTTCTACTACCAGCCGAACCGCGACAATGCCGGCTACGGTTCCGACGCGCGGATGACAGCATCGTCCGTGGTAGCGTTCATCTTTACGATCCCCAAACACAGCCTGGCAATTACCGGCAAAGCCTTTGACGAGGCCAAAGTCGGCGTCAAGCCCGTGAAGGTGTTCGTCCTTGCCGGGCAGTCGAACATGGAGGGGCAAGGGTTCATCGAGGCCAACCCACAGCGAAACGAGGGGAAGGGTAGCCTGGAGTACCTTACCAAACAACCCGCCACGGCCGACAAGTTCAAGCATCTCCTGGGCAAAGATGGAAAGTGGGTGATCCGAGACGACGTGTGGATTCACTATCTGGAGCGCAAGGGCGAACTCACGGTGGGGTACGGGGCCAAGGAAGACCGCATCGGGCCGGAACTCGGCTTCGGCAACGTTGTCGGTGAAGCCTACGAGGAACCCGTTCTGCTCATCAAACTGGCGTGGGGCGGGAAGAGTCTCGCCAAGGACTTCCGTCCACCGAGTTCGGGCCGCGATGTCGGACCGTACTACAAGGAGGTCGTCCAACGGACCAAAGATGTGCTCGCCAACCTCAAGAAAGAGTTCCCGAAGTTCGCCGACCGCGGGTACGAACTCGCCGGGTTCGGCTGGCACCAGGGGTGGAACGATCGCGTCAACCAGGCGTTCAACGACGAGTACGAGAAGAACATGGCCAACTTCATCCGCGACATCCGCAAGGACCTCGGGGTGAAAAATCTGCCGTTCGTGATTGCCGAGACCGGGATGAGTGGGAAGGAGGAGAAGCACCCGCGGGCGCTCTCCCTGATGAAAGCCCAGGCGACCGTGGCCGAGTACAAGGAGTTCGAGGGGAACGTGGCGTTCGTCGGCACCAAGGAGTTCTGGCGAGAGCAGGAGGTTTCGCCGACCGGCCAGGCGTACCACTGGAACACCAACGCGGAAACTTACTACCTCATCGGCGATGCGATGGGGAACGCGATGAAGAAGCTGTGCGAGACGAGGCAAGCCGCGAAGTGAGGGCTGACCTGTTGCTCCCGACTCACCGCCCCAACCCGGAGGTTGTCAGATGATGAATTCTCCATGCCGCACTCGCATCCCGGTGGGCTTCGCGCTGCTGAGCCTCTGGTGTTCATCCACCGTGTTGGCGGACGATGCACCTCCCCGACAGGCAGAGATGGCGGGCTACCTGCTCGTCCCGCACGGCAAGGTAGACGCCAAGTACAACGCAGGATTCTCCATGTACGTGGCGGCTTGGCCGCTTTTGAAGAACTACCCGGGGCAGGAGTTCCAAAGCGGGTTGTTCGGCACATGGATGTTCGCCCAGCACGACGGCCCGACACCAAAGGACCACTACTCCGACATCGAGGGCGGACTCGGCTGGTGGCGTGACACGCGGTTCGCCACCGAAACGCCGAAGTTCATCATGGGCGGTGTGGCCCTGAACTTCAGCGAGTGGGCCAACGGCCCCGGGGCCGGCAAAGGCCGCGACTGGAAGAAACCCGCGGGCCATTACGCCATCGCACAACTCAGCCCATGGGTGCTCTGGCCCCCGGACGGCCTGAACCTCAAGCAGGGCAAGTCCGGGGAGCTCTTCGGGTACGGGTACCTGCCGCTGCCGCTGACTGCGGCCAAAAAGACCACTGCGGGCAAGGACGTGCCGACCGGGAACCACTGCTGGACCCTGTTCCTCAACACCGGCAACTTCAAGGGGCCGGTGACGTTCTTCCTGCCGTACTTCTGGTCGCGTCCCTCCGTCGAGAACCCGAAATTGGGTGGGTTCTTCCTCGACACCCGGCCGTCCGAGCCGAACAAGGCGGTGCAGATGGAGACCCAGCACGTCCCCGCGTACCTCGCCAAGGACGCGAAAGGGGACACCTATGCCCGGATCGCCCCCACGTTGTTCCCCGGGAAATCGGACGGGGACGCGCCGCTAATTCATCGCATCACCGCGTACAGCAAGGCCGCGCTGTGGGACGGTGTCCAGGCGTGGTTCGACGGCGGGCAGGCGGTTTCCGGCGAGATCGACCCCAAGGCCGCCAGCGTCCACACCTTCGACGGGAAGGGCGGAGCCACTTGGCAGATCTATCCTCCCGATACTTCCCGCGACAATAAGGTGCCGGTTGCCTGGAGTTCGTTCGCCACGCCCGTCGCCCTCGATGACACCACGTACGGCTACCGGTGGAGCAAGGATCTGGTGACGCAACCCGACTCGAAGGACGGGTCGCCTGTCACCCTGCCCGAGTACTACCGCCTGGAGAAGGACAAGAACGACAAGGATCGCTGGGTGGTGGTCAGCCCCAAGGACGTGCCAGCCGACACCAGCTTGGCCAAGGTGGCATTCCCTCGGCCGCGCCCAGCCCACTCGGAGCCCTACGTCACACCCGAGGAGGCCGACAGTTGCTGGAAGAAGCCGGGCCCGACTGCAGGGCCGTTCGAGGCGAAGCTCGGTGACGGCAGTGTCGTGACCTACTACTGGTACCGTTTCGCCGACCAACCCGCCTTGCTGAACGCCGACATGACCGACGCCGAGCGGGAGAGCCTACAGAAGCGCGTGGAGATGCTACACCGCCAATGGACCAACGACCGCGACTACCTTCCGCCCCCGACCGTCGGCAAGCTCGCGGATCTCGATCCCGCGGTCATCGTGACTCCTCCGCGGGGCCTGGAGGTCGGCTATGTGCCGATTGTCACACGACAAGCCGTGAAATAGTAGGTGTTCGCGCTTCGCGCGGCAAGGTTCACTTGTGCGGTCGGCCAAAACTGGCCGCCATGCTGGACGTCAAACTGCCCGCCGATGCCGGCGTGGACAGCGTCGACATTCTTCCCGCGCTACTCGGCGAGAAACGAAACGCCCCACTGCGGGAAGCGACAGTGCATCACAGCGGCCAAGGCAAGTTCGCGATCCGCCGCGGGGACTGGGTGTTGATCCTGGCCCCGATCGGCGACGACAACGGCAAGCAGGGCGAATCGCAATGGCTCCAGAATGATCGCGGGTACGCGCCGCACACCGAAGCCGGGGAACTGTTCAACCTCGCCACCGACCCGACTCAGAAGCAAAACCGGTACGCGACCGAGACTGCGAAGGTGAACGAACTTGCGACCCTAATGGAACGCTATGTGACGGAGGGCCGGAGTACACCCGGTTCGAAGCAGAAGAACGACGTCGAAATCACCTGGGACGGACGGGGCGGCGAATAGGCGTCGGTGGGCGTTGGTTCGCCACCCAGTGACCCTCTTTGGACATTGCGACCTCGCTCTGCGAGAACTATGATCACACCGATCGACAATCCGCCACCGTTCAAGGTAGCCGTATGCCCGCCGCGATACTGATCTCAATTGCCGTCCTCGCCGCCGATCGCGACTTCGCACCGGACCAGAGCCAACTCCCCGTACCGCCCCTGAAGGGCGCCGTCGTGCTCCTCGACCAAAAGGGCAACCACGCGTTCGTGAGCATGGCGGGCGAGCAGATCGACTGGCCGATCGAGGATGGCGTGGCCGTACCGACGCCCCGTGGGAACACGAATCACATCGTCTCCAAACTGCATTTTCGCGACGCCGACATCCACGTCGAATTCATGTTGCCGGAGACGGGGCCTGGAAACAGTGGCGTCTACATCCACGGGCACTACGAGGTGCAGATTCTGAACTCGTTCGGCAAGGAGACGGTCACCCAGGACGATGCCGGCGCACTTTACGGATTCTCGACGCCGCTCGTGAACGCCTGCCGGAAGCCCGGGGACAGGGCCAGCGCGCACTCTGGGGTAGCTGGGTAAGATAGGTAGGTTGCGCTCGGCGCTCTGATTCTGTAGAACCAACCTCCGTGTGGTGATGTTCTTGTGACTCACGGAGGATGTGCGATGGTGAAGGGAATTCGGATTG
>DATKSN010000154.1:0-7763 GCA_035531595.1 Pirellulales bacterium
CTCCGAGCATCGGCGCTGCGCGAAAAAAAACGATTCCGAAACCCCTCCCAACGTGATCCAAAAGAGCGTGGAGTAGGGCGAAGGGTGGCACGGGAATTGGGTGCCGCTTTCGCGGCTGGCTCAAGACGTCATGGGGTATTCAGAAGTCGTTTTTTTTTCGCTTCGCTGCCGTTTTGTTTTTTGCACGTTCGTTGCTGCGCAACGAGCGTGCTTTTTCCGGGAAAATGATCCCTACCGTTTCGTGGGCCGCTCGGCGGACCCCCGCAACTTGCGCTGCGGGTTCGTGTGGTTCGTGTGGCCGCCTCTTGCCCGCACGAACGTACAGCGGTAGAATGCAGTTGGGTTCGACGTCAGGTTGTCATTGGTCCGTGGTATCTATGACGATGACACTTTTTACCGCTTTACGTCATGGCTGCGCAGGCGGACGGCATGGGCCGCCGCGGCGGCGGCGGGGCCACCCTGGGCGGCGGCCAAGCCATCACGATCCTCCGGCGTCCGCAACCGCGATCGGGCCCATCGGCGGCCAATGCAGCGATTTCGCCGAAAAATGCTAACCGAATGGGCCGTTCTCGCGGGCGGCGGGCGCCAGTTCGTACGCCGAGCGTCGCGGGTGGGCTCGCCAGTCCGCGCGCCGAGCGTCGCGGGTGGGCTCGCCAGTCCGCGCGCCCGGCATCGCGGGCGGGGCCGCCCGCCTGTCGAAATAATGCCGGATTGCCATGCGGAGATCGTGCCTGTTTTTTGGGCAGGCCCGCACAAACCGTAGGCAGCCCGCTGCCAAAGCGATGAACCAAGACGCAGTAGACTCGGTAATCGCCCAGCGAAAAAGCCCCATGAAAATCCATAGAAAACAGTTTTTCGGGTCAAGGATTTGGGCCAATTTGCCAGCCATTTCAGGCGCAGCGGCGGGCGGTTGGTTGTGCTCAGTTTTTAGGCAGTGTCCCCGCGGCAACATGCATGGGGGGACAAGTTGCGCCCCGTTGGGCTTGCAACGGGTATCGATGGCGAGCAACCCAGGGCGATGCGCCCTGGGCTGTCGAGTTGGGCCCCCTTGGGGCCGCGGCTGGCCGGCACCGTGCTCTTGCCTGCCGAACTGGACAGGCGTAGTATTTGTAATGGGGTACACTCAC
Source organism: Pirellulales bacterium (assembly GCA_035531595.1). Classification (GTDB taxonomy): domain Bacteria; phylum Planctomycetota; class Planctomycetia; order Pirellulales; family JAICIG01; genus DATKSN01. The sequence goes on from DATKSN010000154.1 coordinate 1,128, forward strand.
CTGTCGGCCCGATCACCCATGGGAACGATCGTCCACGCCGTTTCGTATCCTGTTCCTCCTGTAAATCCTGTCTTGAATTCCGCTTCGGTTCGTGCCGCGGCGATAGGCGATAGGCGTTAGGCCCTCCGCCAGCCTCCTGCTGAAGACAAACAGGGGGCTAACGCCCCCCGCTCGCCCCTATCGCCTAACGCCTAACAAACAGGGGGCTAACGCCCCCCGCTCGCCCCTATCGCCTAACGCCTACTAACAAACAGGGGGCTAACGCCCCCCGCTCGCCCCCTAACGCCTAACGCCTAACAAACAGGGGGCTAACGCCCCCCGCTCGCCTCCTAACGCCTAACAACCCCCCCTAACCTCCAACCCCACACCCTGCCATGCCCATCAACAAAACCAACCGCGTCGAACCGCCCCCGCCACTCGCCCCGCCGGAAGTCCGCCGACTCAGCGACATCGCGATTCTGCCCACGCTATGGCTCTGGCCGGGCCGCGTGGCCCTGGGCCAACTCACGCTCGTGGCCGGCCAGCCGGGCGCCGGCACCAGCCTGCTCCTCATGGACCTCGCCAGCCGCGTCTCGCGCGGAACGCCGTTTCCAGACGCGAACGCCGGCGCCGACGGGAAGAATGCCCGCTCCGAGGCCAGCAAAGGCGATACCGCGGCGGCCGCGCCCGCCGATGTGCTCTTGATCCTGCGCCGTGACCAGGAACAACTCGCCATACCGCGCTTGGCGCTCATGGGCGCCGACGGCGGCCGAATCGAAGTCATGGGCGACGTGCCCGATCGCGAGATGGGCAAGCAGGAAGGATCCATGTTGTCATGGGACCGAAAACGGCTCGACGATCAACTGCTTCAAGAAATCGACCGCGTGCTTCGCCAGCAGCCGTGAGGAACGCCGAACTCGTGGCAGGCTGGAAAGGCTAATATGGTGGGCGGTGCCAGGCGACCCGCGACGATGGTGGGCGGTGCCAGGCGGCCCGCGACGATGGTGGGCGGTGCCACAGGCGGCCCGCGACGATGGTGGGCGGTGCCACAGGCGTCCCGCGACGATGGTGGGCTACGTTCGATCTTTGGCAATTTGGTCAAGAATTGTAACGGCAGGACGGGGCCGTTGCCCGGTACGCCGTTGGCGCATGCTCCACGCCAACGGCGTGCCGCCGGGCGACGTTCCGGCCTCGACTCCCGTCAGCTTCTCTTGTCTCACATCCCAATCCCCGGTAAAACTCGCCTTCCGCCAGCGGCCGATGGACGGCCGAAGACAAAGGACTGGCGACCCGTCACGGAAGACCCCGCAATGATACCCTCCGACCTGCTGCCGACGTTCGACAACCTGGGCCATCCCCGCGTTCTGGTGCTGGGCGACCTGATCCTCGACCGCTATACGTTTGGCAACGCCGAACGGGTCAGCCAAGAGGCCCCGGTGATCCTGCTGCGAGCCGAGCAGCGTGAAGCCCGGCTGGGGGGGGCCGCCAATGTTTGCCATATGCTCCGCGGCCTTCAAGCCGAGGTCGCCTGCGCCGGTGTGGTGGGCGCCGACGCCGACGGCGAGCTGGTCCGAAAGTTGCTGGCCGACGCGGGCGTGGACCACGCCGCGCTCCTGGTCGATTCGACACGGCCCACCACCGTCAAGGAACGCTTCATCGGCCGGGCACAGGGGCGGCACCCGCACCAAATGCTCCGCGTCGATAGCGAGCTTCGCCACCCGATCGACTGCCATCTCGAAGCGAGGATCGCCGAACGGCTGCTGGCCACCGTCGCCGATTTCGACGCGGTGCTCGTCTCCGACTACGACAAAGGCGTCTGCACTCCCAGTTTGCTGCGCGAGGTCATCCGCGCCGCGCGCGCGGCCGGCGTGCCTCTGCTGGTCGATCCGATCCGCGCCGCCGATTACTCGCGCTATCGCGGCGCCACGAGCATGACGCCCAATCGCCTCGAGGCCGAACTGGCCACGGGCGTCAAGATTGTCACGGCCGACGATGCCGTCCGCGCCGGCCAAAAGCTCCGCCGCGAGCTGGCTCTGGACATGGGCATCGTCACGCTGGATCGCGACGGCATGGCGCTGGTCCACCCCGACGGTCGCGGGGAAATTTTTCCCACGCGTCCCCGCGCGGTGTACGACATCACCGGCGCCGGCGACATGGCGCTGGCCATGATCGGCGTCGCGCTGGCTGCCGGCGTCGCGCCGCCCTTGGCTTTGCAGCTTGCCAATGTCGCGGCCGGGCTGGAGGTGGAGAAAGTCGGGGTGGCTGTCATTCCGCGGGCCGAAATTCGCGAGCGACTGCTGGAGATCCAAGGAGAAAGGAGAAAGGAGAAAGCGGAAAGTCAGGGGACAGGGGCGAGCGGGGGGCATCAGCCGCCAGGTGAACCCGAGGCACTCGCCATCGCGACGACGAGCCAGGAGCCGGCTCCGCACGCCGCGCTCCGCACGCCATTCGCCAAAATCGTCACGCTCGACGATCTCGTCCACCTGGCCGCTTCGCACCGCGCCGCCGGGCGCAAGCTGGTCTTCACCAACGGCTGTTTCGACCTCTTGCACGTCGGCCATGTGAGCTATTTGGCCGAGGCCCGCGCTCAAGGCGAGGTGCTCGTGGTCGGCCTCAACAGCGATGCCAGCGTCCGCCGGCTCAAAGGCCCCGCGCGGCCCGTCATCCGCCAACAGGACCGCGCGGCGATGCTCGCCTCGCTGGCCGCGGTCGATTACGTCGTGGTGTTCCACGAAGACACGCCCCACGAGGTGCTCCGCCAACTCCGCCCCGAAGTGCTCGTCAAGGGGGGAACCTACGCGCCCTGCGAGGTCGTGGGACACGAAATCGTGGCAGCCTACGGCGGCCGGGTCGCCGTATGCGGCCTGGTCGAGGGCGTCTCGACGACGAACATCCTGGATTCGCTGACCCGAGAGAATCCCCTGCGCGGTCCCCACTTCGCTCCGGCCCCGGCCGCCCACGGCGGCGAGGCCGAGGCGGCATGACGTGTGCCATGAAGATCAGCGTCTTTCTTCCTAACTGGGTCGGCGACGTGGTGATGGCCACCCCGGCCTTGCGCGCCTTGCGCGAGCACTTTGGTCCGAGCGCGCGGCTCGTCGGAATCATGCGACCCTACGTGGCCGACGTGCTGGCCGGCACTCCCTGGCTCGACGAGCACTTCGTTTACGACCCGCACTCGTTCGGTTCTCGCCTCGGCGGCTGGTCTCTGGTCCGGAGGTTGCGCGCTTTACGGCCCGACGTCGCGATCCTATTGCCCAACTCGCTGCGCACGGCCTGGTTCGCCTGGGCCGGCGGCGCGCGCGAGCGAATCGGCTACGTTCGCGGCGGACGAGGGCCCCTGCTCACTCGAAAGCTCGCGCCGGCCCGAATCGGCGGCCGATTCGCGCCGACCTCCGCCGTCGATTACTTCCTCGAGTTGGTGTACGCCGCCGGATGCTCGCCCGCCTCGCGCCGGCTCGAACTGGCCACGTCGGCGGCCGACGAACAGGCGGCCGAAGCGGTGTGGTCCAAGTTTCGTTTCTGGCACGACCGCGGAGTGGTGGTGCTCAACACGGGCGGCGCCTTCGGCGCGGCCAAACTCTGGCCCAGCGGCTATTTCGCCGCCTTGGCCCGACGGATCGCCGTCGAGCACCAGCAGGGAGTGCTGGTGATCTGCGGACCGAGCGAACGCGAGGCGGCCCGTGAAATCGTCAAGGGCGCGAAGCACCCGCGGGTACAGAGCCTGGCCGACGAGCGGCTGGGTGTGGGCCTGAGCAAGGCCTGCGTCCGCCGCGGCGGGCTGATGGTCAGCACCGATAGCGGCCCCCGGCACTTCGCCGCCGCGTTCCATGTTCCCTGCGTCACGCTCTTCGGCCCGACACACATCGGCTGGAGCGAGAACTACCATCCGCAGGCCGTCCATTTGCAGCTCGATCTGGATTGCGTCCCGTGCCAACGCCGCACTTGCCCGCTCGGGCACCATCGCTGCATGCGCGACCTGTCGATCGACGAAGTCTATCGGGCCGTCAAGACGCGACTCGAACTCCAAGCCCAGGGACAGGCGGCCTGAACATGGCGATGGCGAGCGGCCGGCGAACTGACGGCGACACACCCTCTCGCGGCGACCGCGCCGGGGCGGCGACGTCCCCGAGGCAACTTTGGGTCGCCGCCGAGTACGCGCAGTCGCTCGAGCAGGCCGGCCTGGCCGGCTTCGACGAGATCGTATCGACCACGCACGGCCGGTTGTTGCGGCGGCTGGCCGACCGCGAAAACCGGCGCTTCGAGCTGCACCTCGCGCACCGAGGCACGCGCGGCATGTATCTCAAGACGCACCGTATCCGTTCCTGGCGGTCATGGCTGCGGGCCAAGCTCGGCGTGGCACCGGCCGCGACGCCGGGAGTTACTGAAGCAGGCCATATCGCGCGGCTCCAACGGCTGGGAGTCGCGACCATGCCTCTCGTCGCCTGGGGCCAGCGCCTGGGTTCCGACGGCACCGCCGAATCGTTCGTGCTCACCGAGGAGTTGGCCGGCTTCACTCAACTCGACCATTTCCTGCGCCGGCGGTTCCCGCCGCTGGCGAGCGGATCGGCGGCGGGGCGACGGCCCGCGCCGCGCGACGGCGAACTGCGCCGATTGATCCGCCGCGTGGCCGACGTGGCCGCCCGGTTTCACGGGCTTGGATTCAACCATCGCGATTTCTATTGCTGTCATTTTTTCATCCGCGAAACGCTCGGCCGCGGTTTCGAGGTGCATCTGATCGACTTGCAACGGGTCGAAGAGCGCCGCTGGTTGCGCCGCCGCTGGCTGGTGAAGGATCTGGGGCAACTGGCCTACTCGGCCCCGCGCGACCGAGTCTCCGGCGCCCAGCGGATGGCGTTCATCAAGCGTTACTTGGGCGTGAGCAAGCTGCGAGCGGCCGACAAACGGCTGATCCGCGCCGTGTTGGCCAGGCAGCGAGCGCTCGAACGCCGCCACGGAGAGCACCCATGAAGATCGGTCTTGTCATCGAACACCTCGATCCTCGCCGCGGAGGGGCGGAGCAATGGACGCACCAATTCGCCCATTGGCTGCTGGGCGCCGGTCATGAGGTTCATGTGGTGGCCGGCGGATTCGCGGCCGGCGCCGAGCGGACGGGCATCGTACCGCACCGCCTGCCCCGCGCGGCGGGCCGGCTGGAGTTCGCGCGTGCCGCCGAAGACCGGCTCGACGCCTTGTCGCTCGACGTGGCGCATGACATGGGGCAGGGATGGCACTGCGATCTGTTCCAGCCGCACGGCGGCTCGCGGGCCGCGGCCTTCGAGCGGAACCTGTGTCTCTTGCCGCGCTGGCTGCGTCCCTTCAAGCGCCGCGCCGCGCGCTGGCTGCCGCGCTATCGCGAGTTTCAGCAGTTGACGATGGGGCAAACCATTGCCGAAGAGCGGATCTTCATCGCGATTTCGCGGATGGTGGCCCGGGATTTCGAGCGGTTCCACGGCGTTCCCCGCGAGCGGGTGCGGCTGATCTACAATGGGGTCGATGTCGAGCGGTTTTCGCCGGGCCAGCGATCGAACTATCGCCGCGTCGTGCGCGACGAACTCGGCGTGGCCGAAGACGAGTTGTTGTTGTTGATCGTGGCGCACAACTTTCGGCTCAAGGGCGTGCCGGCCCTCTTGGCCGCGGTGGGCCTGTTGGCCGCGGACGGCTGGCCCGTGCGTCTGGCCGTGGTCGGGGGCAAGCGGCACCCCGCCTTTGCGCGTCTGGCCGGCCGTCTCGGGGCGGGCAACGCCACTCGTTTCGTCGGTTCGGTCGAAGACGCGGTTCCTTATTACGCGGCGGCCGACGCCTACGTGCAGCCCACCTGGTACGATCCGTGCAGCCTGGTGCTGCTCGAAGCCTTGGCCAGCGGGCTGCCGGTGGTCACCAGCCGTTACAACGGCGCGGGCGAACTGGTAACCGAGGGGCGCGAAGGCTGGATCGTCGACGACCCCGGCGACCCGCGCGAGCTGGCCGGGCGTTTACAGCCGTTGTTCGACCCCGCCACGCGCCAGCGCATGTCGGCCGCCGCGCGCGCGCTGGCCGAGGCCCATTCGTTCGATCGCAATGGCCGTGAGTTGTTAGCGGTTTACGACGAAGTCGTCGCCGCTCGCCGCCTTCGAGCCGCGTAGGGTGGGCATCGCCCACCAAAACGATCTCCGATAACCCCATGACGTCTGAGCGAGCCGCGAAAGCGGCATCCAATTGCCGCCGCACCCTTCGCCTTACCCCACGCTCTTTTGGATCGCTTGGGAGGGGTTTCGGAGTCGTTTTTTTTCGCGTAGCATCGAGGCTCGGCGCGGGGCCGCCGCCGTTGGCCAAAGCTTGACGAGGAGATCGAGCCGGAGCGCGTCTCAAACAAGGTGAGTGGCGTAAAGGCGGTCAGCATCGCGGCAACCCCGTTGCCGCGCAACGGGTCGAGCGCCGCGGCGATTGCGAACTACACTTCGATGTTCTCGTAGCGCGCGATGCGGTCCAGATCCAGCAGTAGCCGCGAAGGCGAGGAACTTGCCTCCGTCGACTTGCAGCAGGGTTTTTCCAATGGGGGCTGACGACCGGCTTGTCCGGCAAGGAGCGAAAGTTTGGATGGCTACGAGGTCGTCGCAGCTTCCCTATCTCCTTCAATTCCCCTTTGGTCGCGGGTCCGCCGCCGCGAAGCGGCGGCGG
>DATKSN010000155.1:0-9661 GCA_035531595.1 Pirellulales bacterium
GCCAGACGCGATGTAGAAAGGGTAAACGTCTTCGTGGTTGGCCGCCGGTCGAAATCCCTCCCCCCTATCACTCGCCCCGCCGTTAGCCTGTGTCGCCACCCAGCCACAGAGGGGTAAGTATCGAAGAAACACTGGAAAACACGGTACTTTATAAATGGGCAAATTTGCCTCTTTGATCCAAAATGCTCGAGCCAGATGGCCGTTATACTTCACGCGGCCGGGAACGACACATTCAAGCGTTGGCGCGGCGGCGGCAGGTGGCGATCGTCGTTGAAGGCGATCGCCGGCGTCGATGGTTGCCGGGAAGGGTTCGGGCCGAATGGCCGGTACTTCTGGTTTCTGGAGCGCAACGGCCACAGTCGAGCGGAGGACGAGAACTTTTGGCAGGAGCACGCGGGCGGCGGGCCGGAGGCAGTGGGCAGGAGGCAGCGGGCAGTGGGCAGACATCGACGATCGGAACTCTCACGAGTTCCGCTACGTTGCGGGAGCAAAAAGCCGCGGAATTCACCATGGAAAACAAAAAAACGGCTCAGACGGCGGTCGAATTCCTGGGCTCGGTGCCGAATGACGCCGACGAAGAGTACCAGCCCACCGCCGGGGTTGTCGAGATGATTGCTGGGCGAGCCGAACCGCGGAACGAAGACCCCTGCCAGGGCCTGTTGGTCCAGAGGAGGCACTAACCCGGATTATTCATGGTCCCACCAACGGGACGTTTCTGGCATTGAAGCGGGTGATTGTTTTTTTCGCTCTCGTTGCTGCGCAACGCTCGCGCAGGAGTTTTGAAAAAGGCCCTGCATCGTTCGTGGGCTGGCCGTCGCCGAACTTGGTAAATCGGACACGCGACAACTTGACAGAACGCGGCTTGCAGGTACTTTAGCGGCATGATCGCGACCGGATTCGAGGGATACTCACTGCGAGCCGCTCGCGGAACAGCATGGACCTCTACGAAGCCATCTACAGCCGGCGCGACGTGCGGCAATTTCGGCCGGACCCGGTGCCCGACGCCGTGATCGCCAGGATTCTCGATGCCGCCCACCACGCGGGCTCGGTCGGCTTCATGCAACCCTGGAATTTCATCCTGATTCGCGACCTGGAAACGCGCCGTCGAGTGAAGGCCGTTTTCGATCACGAGAACGCCGCCGCCGCCGAACACTACACGGGCCGGCGCCGCCGACTTTACGATTCGCTCAAGCTGGAAGGCATCCTCGAATCGGCGCTGAACGTCTGCGTGACCTGCGACCGCACTCGCGGCGGCCGCGTGCTGGGGCGCGACACGATCGTGGACACCGACCTGTACAGCACCTGCGGCGCGGTGCAAAACCTTTGGCTGGCGGCGCGGGCCGAAGGCGTGGGGGTCGGCTGGGTCAGCATCCTCGACCCCGAACTGCTGCGGGAACTCCTGCTGTTGCCGCCGTCCGTCGTGCCGGTGGCCTATCTGTGCGTGGGATATCCTCTACAATTCCAGAGCCGGCCGCTGTTGGAAGAAGTCGGCTGGCGCGAGAGGCTCTCCTTGGACGAAGTGGTGTTTCATGAGCGCTGGGGGAGAAAAGAAACCTGACAAGAAGCCGGAGAAGGGGCTCCGCAGTGTTTCCGACGGCGGGCTCCGCAGTGTTTCCGGCGGCGGGCTCGGCGGTGTTTCCGGCGGCGGGCTCCGCTCCGGTTTTACGACCGGCGCGTGCGGCGCGGCGGCCGCCAAGGCGGCGACGCTCGCCTTGTTGACACAGCAGCCCGTCAGCGAAATCGAAATTACGTTACCCATCGGACGCCGACAGATGTTCGCCGTGGAAAAATGTGAGTTCGCCGGCGACGCAGCGACCTGCGCCGTCGTCAAGGACGCCGGCGACGATCCCGACTGCACCCACGGCGCGCACCTGACGGCCACGGTTTCCTGGTCCGATTTGCCCGGCCGAATCGAACTCGATCGCGGCAGCGGCGTCGGACTGATCACCAAGCCGGGTCTTGGGCTGCAGGTCGGAACGCCGGCCATCAACCCGGTGCCGTGGCGGAACATCACCGAAATGGTCCGCGAGGCGGCCGGATCGGAACTCGGTGTACGCGGCCTGCGCGTCGTGATCTCGGTGCCCGGTGGAGACGAGATGGCCAAGCAAACGCAAAACAAGCGCTTGGGCATCCTGGGCGGGATCTCGATCCTCGGGACGACCGGGATCGTCGTGCCCTTCTCGACCGCCGCCTTCAAGGCCTCGATCGTGCAAGGAATCGACGTGGCCCGCGCCGCCGGTCACGACGCGGTCGCGCTCACGACCGGCGGCAAAAGCGAGGAATTCGCCATCAAGATCCTTGGCCTTCCCGAGGTCTGCTTCGTCCAGATGGGCGACTTCACCGGTTTTTCGCTACGGACCTGCGCGCACCGGCAGGTCCGCAAGATCTATCTCTGCGGGATGCCGGGCAAGATGTCGAAGATCGCCAAGGGCACCATGCAGACCCATGCCGCCGGGAGCGAGGTCGATCTCGAATTCCTGGCCGCGATCGCCGCCGACCGCGGCGCGGCCTCCGACGTCGTCGAGGAAGTGCGGCGCGCCAACACGGCGAGGCACGTCTCGGAAATCGTCGCCGCGCGGCAGGTTCACGGTTTCTGGAACGCGGTCGCCCAAAAAGTCGTCCAGGCGTGTCGCGCGCACGTTCGCGAAGCCGCGGCCGTCGAGTGCGTGCTCACCGATTTCGGCGGCCAGGTGATCGGCAGGTGGTCCAGTGACTGAAACAACCAAGCTGTCGCCTTTCGCTCCGCGAAAGGGCGTTCTTTCGCGGAGCGAAAGGCGACATCTCAGGCACCCGGACACGCGCGGAGGCCATCAGGACGAGAGCGCGCCTACTGGCCGAAACACCGCTTCGCCGCCTCGTCCGCTCTTGCTCCTTCAACGATGTCGTTGAGGTGGTCTTCGATACCGAGCGCTTCTAGAATATCGACGAGGGGAATCGGCTTCGACGACTTACCGGGGTCGTTACGCCTCCATTCCGGAAGTTCGTGGGTGATTTGGACCATGGACCATTCGTCGTCGAAGAAATGACGCTTGCTGACTTCTCCCAGTTTCTGGGCGACAAACTTCGATAACCGACCGGCCCCTGGGTCGGCCATCATTTCCAGATGATAATCGGCCGTCCGAAAGAACGGTGACCATTGTCCTATGAACCGGTGCTGCCCGAGGATCAACTTGTAGACGTCCTCCAGGACCGGCCCCCGTTCCATGGCCACGACGACGCTTCCTGTGAGAGGCTGCCCAGAATCCCTCAGCGTCTCTCGTTCAGCAATATAGGAGCTTGAGCAGCCGCATGTAGTTCATGCGGCGCCCCTGTGCCCCCCTTAGGAGGAAAGCAATCGCTTGGATCGACTTGCCGATGTCGAACTCGAATGGCCGGCTCATATTGACAGAACCCATCGATCTTAGTATCCTATCTCGCAGGATACGCAAACACTTGCAATGATTGGCTTTGCGCGCTAATTATAGCGTTTGGAGGGTTGGCTGTCAAGCGGGACACGGCAGACCCCTTCATCACGCACACCACATGCGTGTTCTACGCGGGTGCGCATGTCTCCAGCCTCTCGTCCTTGGAACAGATGCAGACCAAGAAGCGGCGAGGTTCAACGTGCCGGTAAGCGATGTGCTGTTACAGCGAATGCGTCGCTGCGCCGGCGACTCGATGTATATGGAAGCGGACGATTACGACGTGCTCGTGCGTCAAGACCTCGCCTACTAGCCGGAAACATGTTCGCAACTCCGCGGCGGTGGAGTGTATTTTGACGGTATTCGGCGGCCAGATGATCGGCAGGTGGTGCGAATGACTGAAGCAACCAGGGAAACAAGCAGGCATCCCGTGATCGTGGTGGGCATCGGCGACAACGGCGCCGACAGCCTCTCGCGCGAAGCGCTGCGGCGTGTCGCCGAGGCCGAGTTGCTCGTCGGCGGCGAGCGGCACTTGGCCTACTTCTCCGACCATCCGGCTGAAAAGTTTACGATCCGCGACAACCTCAAGGAACTGGCCGCCAAACTGCAAGCCGAAACGCGCCGCGTGGTCGTGCTGGCCTCCGGCGACCCGTTGTTTCACGGTATCGCCGGCTACCTGGCCAACAAGATTGGCCGCGACCGGTTGGAAGTGTTGGCCAACATCTCGTCCATGCAACTGGCGTTCGCGCGGATCAAAGAGTCGTGGCACGACGCGGCCCTGGTAAGCTGCCACGCCAAGCCGATCGAAGACGCGATCGACGTCATCCGTGACGCCAAGAAAGTCGGCATCTTTACCGACGACGAGAACACGCCTTCGCGCATCGCCCGCGAACTGCTCAAGGCGGGGGTCGGCGGCTTTCGGGCCTATGTCTGCGAGAACCTGGGCGGCGGCGACGAACGACTCAGCGTGTGCAACCTGGAAGACCTGGTCGACCGTTCGTTCGGATCGCTGAACGTGCTGGTGCTCGTCAAGCGGGCCGACGCGCCGCTGTTGGCTCGCCGCGACTGGACGTTCGGCATCCCCGAGGAGGCGTTTTACCAGCGGCAGCCGCTCAAGGGGCTGATCACCAAGACCGAGGTCCGCGTGCTCAGCCTCGTCAAGCTGCGCATCCGGCCGGGCCACGTCGTCTGGGATGTGGGCGCCGGCTCGGGTTCCGTGGCCATCGAGGCGGCGCTCTTGGGGGCCAAGGTCTGGGCCGTCGAAAAGAACAAGGAAGACTGCGACATCATCCGCCGCAACGTCGAGAAGTTCGACGCGCGCGGGGTGACCGTCGTGCATGGCCTGGCGCCGGCCGCGCTCGTCGAGTTGCCCACTCCCGACGCGGTGTTCGTCGGCGGCACCGGCGGCGAGATGGAAGAGATCTTGCGCCTTGGCCGCGAGCGGCTCGTGCCCGGCGGCCGGTTGGTCGTCAATGCCGCCACACTCGAGAACCTGGGCCAGGCCGGCACGGACGACGTGACGCTGGTTCAGATCAGCCGCACGCGGCCAATTCTCGACCTGCACCGTTTCGAAGCTCTGAATCCCGTCTTCATCATTGCCTGGGAGAAGCCATGAAAACCGCCGTGATCGCCATCACCAAGCACGGCTCGGCGCTGGCCCGCCGCATCGACGGAGACCGCTATATCGCGGCCAAGTTCCGTAGCGACGAACCGGCCCACTACTTCGACAAGCCGATCAAGGAATTGACCGCCGAAATCTGGCCGCGGTATGAGGCGTTGGTCTACGTCGTGTCGCTGGGCGCCGTGGTCCGCACGATCGCGCCTTTTCTCAAAGACAAGCACGTCGACCCGGCGGTGATCGTGGTCGACGACAAGGCGAACTTCGCCATCAGCCTGCTTTCCGGGCATGTGGGCGGCGCCAATGAACTGACCGAGCGGATCGCGAGTCAACTCGGCGCTCAGGCGGTCGTGACCACCGCCAGCGACGTCGGCAAAACGATCCCGGTCGACATCCTGGGCCGAGAACTGGGCTGGACCACCGAGTTGGAGCGGAACATCACCAAGGTCAGCGCCGCCGTAGTCAACGAAGAGCCGATCGCCTTCGTGCAAGAGACGGGCGAAAAAAACTGGTGGCGCCGCGAGACCCCGCTCCCCAAGAACATCCAGATCGTTTCGCTCGACGAAGCGCGGGAATTCAAGACGGCGCTGATCGTCACCGATCGGCTGCTGGAAGACGAGTTCCTTTCAAAGACCGTGATTTACCGGCCCAAATCGCTGGTGCTGGGAATCGGCTGCGACCGCGGCGTATCGTGCCGGCAGCTTGAGGATTTCGTCGAGGCGACGTTCGCCATGCGCCGCTTGTCGTTCAAGTGCGTGCGCAACGCGGCCACGGTCGACCTGAAGCGCGACGAAGAGGGCCTGTTGGAGTTCTGCGTGAAGCACAAGCTGGAGCTCGTCTGCTACCCGAGCGAACAATTGAAGAAGGTGCATGCGCCGAACCCTTCCGAGACGGTGGAAAAATACGTCGGCACGCCGGGCGTGTCGGAGCCGGCGGCGATGTTGAGCGCGGGCGGCGACCTGATCGTGCCCAAACAAAAAGCGCCGATGCTGACGTTGGCCGTGGCTCGGGTGAATTTTGGATGACTCAACCGTCGCGGATTACCTTGCCATGCCGTTCACCCTGAAAATTCCGCGCCGCCGTGCCGCCGGGCGAACCGACACGATACGCGATTCGATCGCGGCAAAGCCTCAGCATTGGCGTCGCGAGAACTTCATCCCGATCCGCAAGGCGGAGTTGATCGCCTTGTTGGCCGGCCAAGCGGACCTTTCGTCCGAGGACCGGGCGGCCTTCGAGCAGTTGTCGCGGCTGCTGGCCGCGACGTTCCATTACGATTTTCTGCCGCGGCTCGAGGATCTCAAGAACGCCTACGCCGTTTTCGACCCCGACGCCGATACGCTGCCGGCCAAGCCGATCGCCCCGGCCGAGCGCGACGCGCGCGCGGTGGACCTGTTCGCTCCCCAAAAACCGCAACCCACGAGCCTCGCTACGAGCCATGTCCAGCCCCTCTGACGCCGCCGTCGCGCCCGCCAAACCGGCCCCGCGTTGGCAGCCCCTCTCGGCCATCGACCGCCGCGTGCTCGGCGTGCTGGTCGAAAAGGCCAAGACCACGCCCGACGTCTACCCGATGACGATCAACGGCATCTGCGCCGGCGCGAATCAAAAAAGCAACCGCCATCCGCTCATGCACGTTGACCCGGACGATGTCGAAGAGGCGCTCGGCCGGCTGCGCGCCCTGGGCGCCGTCGCCCTGATCGAGGGGAGCGGGCGTGCGACGAAGTATCGCCATTTCATGTACGACTGGCTCGGTGTCGACAAGGTGGAACTGGCCGTGATGGCCGAATTGCTGCTGCGCGGCGCGCAGACCGAGGGAGAACTGCGCGGCCGCGCAGCCCGCATGGAACCGATCGACGACCTCACGGCCTTGCGCCCGGTACTGGCGTCGCTCAAGGCCAAACGGCTGGTGATCCCGCTCACACCCGACGGGCGCGGGCATGTCGTGTCCCACGCTCTTTACCCGTCTCGCGAGTTGGAGAAGCTGCAAGCCGAGTTTGCCGGCGCGGGTGAGTCGTCCGGCGTGGCCGCTGCTGCCATGGAACCGGAAGGGGTTTCTCACACGGGCCCCGCTCCGGTCGTTCGTTCCGCCGCGCCGCGGCCGACGGCGGCGCCCGGAGGAGCCGGCGATTGGCAGCAGTTGCGCGGCGAGGTGGCCGAATTGCGCGGCCAACTCATCGCTTTGCAACAGGCGGTCGACGAACTCTCCGACGAGTTCCACCGCCGCGCGGCGGATCTCGACCAACTCAAGGATGCGTTGGGGGCCTAGCCGGGGCATCGCTTACGCTCTGCCACCAGCCACCACATTCTCGTGACAAAACGTCTCATTCTGGGCCGCGCACAGTATAGTAGCAAGGCCCAGCTTTGTTCCGCCACGACGGGGCTTCCCGGTCTCATCGCAATCACAGGTCTTGGCCACTTGGCCAAATGCTGACCTTCACACCCCCCGTAGAAGTGGTCTTGTTCGCCGCATTGGGAACAAAACGGCGAGAATTAAAGTTCCTAAATGTCGAGGCTAACTCACCTTGCCGCCAGCCGGCATCGCCAGCTATACTTGGTGGCACGCTGCTTGCAATAGGCTGCTGCATCGCGCCCGTCATGAAAACACGGCGTGACGAAATCCGCACGCTTTTCATTGATGGCGGCAACTTGGGGATGGTAACATGGTCGGGGAGATCCTTCATGGTGGGGCGATCGTTCGCCGTTATCGGTTGTCTTGTTTTCGGTTCGAGTTGGGCCGCGGCGGCGCCGGCTCGAGAAGGTACGGAAGAAACGAGTTCGTGGATCGGCAAACGGGCCATGACGATCAAGCCCGGCGTGGAAATGAAGGTCTATCACCCGAAGCAACAGCGCACTGAAGTGCTCGGCAGCGTTGATTATCCGATCATCGACGTGGAAACGGTCCAAGGGGATTTGCTCTGGGTCCATTCGCGCGGGATCAGGGGCTGGATCCGCAAGAGCGACGCGGTGCTGATGGATGGCGCGGTTTCCTTTTTCTCGTCGCGGATCGGCCATGATCCTCATGACGCCGATGCTTACTTCCGCCGGGCTTTGGCTTGGCACGCCCGTGGCGAGGAAGACAATGCCATCAAGGATCTCAGCGAAGTCATCCGCATCGACCCCGACGATGCGGCCGCGTTCAGCAATCGCGGCGCGTTCCGCGACGAGAAGCGCGAGTACGAATTGGCCCTGGCCGATTTCAGCGAGGCCATCCGACTCGATCCGACCAGTGCGCACGCCTTTTACAACCGCGGCTATACGTACTTCCTGAAGAAGGGCTACGACGAGGCCATTGCCGATTTCAACGAGGCGCTTCGTCTGGCGCCGCGCTACGTTTGGGCCTATAACAACCGCGGCTTCGCCTGGTATCGGAAACAGGAATTCGACAAGGCCCTGGCCGATTTCGACCAGGCCATTCAGCTTGATCCCAAAGACGCTTGGGCTTTCGCCAACCGCGGGCGGGTTTGGACGGAGAAGCGGCAATACGACAAAGCCCTCAACGATTGTGATGAGGCCCTGCGTGTCGATCCCGAAAGCGTTTTGGCCTTCAAGAACCGCGGTCTCACCAGGCTGGCCCTCAAGGAATATGAGAAAGCTCTTGCCGATTTCGACGACGCCATCCGACGAAGTCCCCAGGACGCGCGTCTCGAAAACCACCGGGGGCTGGCGTGGTTGGGCGTCGGCGACTACGACCATGCCTTGTCCGACTTGACCGAGGCGATTCGGCTTAATCCCAAAGACGCCGAGGTGTTCGCCAACCGCGGCGACGCCTGGCGCGCTCGAGGCGAAGACCTGGCCGCGTTGGCCGACTACAGCGAGGCCATTCGCTTGAACCCCGCCGAGGCCCGTGCCTACGCAGGCCGAGCGTCGCTGTGGGTCTCCTGCGCCGACTTGGAACACCGCAACGGACCCAAAGCCGTCGCGTCGGCGCGCCGCGCTTGTGAACTGTCCGGCTGGGAGAATCCGGAATGGATTGAAACGCTGGCCGCCGCCTACGCCCAGATCGAACGGTTCGACGAGGCCGTCAAATTTGAAGACCTGGCTTTGAAGTCCGGCGATTTCCCGAGCGAAGGCTTGGCTGCGGCACGTCGCCGTCGCGACTCGTACCAGAAGCAACAGTCGCAAGCGGAAGCGCAGACCGTCGCCGCGGGAGGCGAATAAGGCGAGCGGCTGCTTCAAGCCTTGGATTGCCGCGGCAACGGCATCGGTAGGGAACGATCGCAGAATGGCCGGCGCAACGCGGCGACAGCGCCTCGTTGCCGGCTACGGCGCGGATCAACGCGACTTTGAAACCCCCTAAAAACGGAGATCCAAAAAAGCGTGGGGTGCGGCGAAGGGTGGCGCGGGGATACGCCGCCGCTTACGCGGCTTGCTCAGACGTCGTGGGGATGTCGAAGGTCGCGTTTCTCCGCGCCTTCGCCCGACTACCGTACACGAGTCCATGTTGGACACGAATGCACATGAACGACAGTCCCGAAGGGACGACATAGCTTAGCCTGGGGCTTACGCCCTCGTTGTTCTACACACTTTTTATTGCGGGTGGTGAAATGGGGGCGTTGGGAAATTCCGGTCTCTTAATAAGATGCCAGGGGCTTGCCCCCTGGAGTTTCACGTTGGTTTCTAGATCGAATGCGGCCGCATCCCCACT
>DATKSN010000156.1:0-28377 GCA_035531595.1 Pirellulales bacterium
GCCGTTGTCGTCGTTCTCGCCGTAATAATCGTAGTCCACTCGGCCGATGTTTCCCATGGGCCCGGCCAGCGTAATCGTCGCGAGCCGGCCGGCGTTGGGGTCGGGCTTCTGAAGCCACTCGTACTCGTAGGTTTCGTCGCCGACGGCCGACCCTTGCGGCCCGCCGCGGGTGACCGACTGAAGCTGGCAGTTCTCCCACTGGGCCGTGACGGTCTGCCCGCCGGGGCCGATGTGCCGTTTGAATCGGCCGGGAGCAATCTGGGCGCGTTGCGACTTGGGCATGCCGCTGAAGGCCTTCGAATTGGGCGAGGTGAAGTCATAGAATTCCCAAACGTGGCCGTTGGGGGCGGCGATGCGGAACAGCTTTTCCTCGGGAAAGTGCTGGAACTGGTGCTTGGCGCCGAACAGCGATTGCCAAACGAACTGGTTTTGCCCCATGGCACTCTCCTCGAACCAGAGGGCGTTGCGCGTGCCGCGCAAGAGCACCACCGTGCAGCCGGTCTTTTGCGCTCCCATGTCCGACTTCACCAACACCAGTTGGGGCCATTCCAGCACCGTCCAGTTGTAGCCCTGGCCGAAGTCGTAACTGTTCGAGAGGCGATTGCTCCAGATGCGGGTATGACCCCACGGGATGCCGTAGCCGCCGGAGGCCACGTCCTTCACGCGGAGTTGCAACTCGCCGTTGTAATACCGCAGCGGGGCGTAGTCGCTGTCTTCCAGGGTATCAAAGCCGAGGCTCGGCCAGAAGGGGGCGTCGTTCAGGTCGTCGGGATCGCCGCGGAACCATTCGGGCTGCGGCGGCACGAAGTCGGGCAAGGGAACCGGCGTGACGGTGATTTGCAGCGGCCAACAGCACTGTCGGTTCGTCGTGCGCCGCCTGAGCACGCCGATGTTGCAATTTGCCCGGACGCCCGTCTTGCCCCAGGAGACCGGCCGTAGCGACGGGTCGCTGAAGGTCAGACGGATGCAGACATTGACCCGGGTGGGATCGGTGTGGTTGGTGAGCAGCAACTCGAGGGTCTGCGCGCTGCACGGGGGGATGCCGCTCGTTTGGGTGAAGTCATAGAAATAGCGGCAGGTGTTATTCTCGTCGAGCGCGAGGCGAAAGTAGCCATTGAACCGGTCGCAACTCGCGCATTTTGCGGACTCTTGGCACCCACCACACGGTGAGGAATCGGCCTTCGTTCCGCACTTGCAGCAGGTGCCGGCGAACGAGACGACGAACGTCGGCGGGCGCATTGACGCGGGCGAATTGCCGCAGCCGCTCGCCATGTGACGGACTCCTTGCCACGGAATGCCGCCTGAAACAGGCGGCAAAGATTTCGGCGTTGAAAACCTTGACTTTCCGCCGAAAGGCGGTCTAATGTAGGTTAGTGTACCAGATTTCTTGCAGGCGTCCAGCAACTTTTGCCATTTTTTCGCCGGCGACCTCGAATCAGGAGATGATGAGGTATGGCTCTTGACTACACCAGCGCGAATAGCGGGATCTTCACGCACATTGGGAAGATCCTCAAGTACTTCAACCTCTACAAGTCGCAACCAACCGACCCGACGACGGGGCTTGACGCGGATCGCGGCGCGATCATTACGGCCCTGCACGCAGGCAACCAGGACGTGGCGATCCAAGGCATTACCGCAGTCTACCAAAGCTGGAAGCTCGCGTACGTCAGCCGCCGCTCAACGCTGGCGGGATACGTGTTGGCTCGGCTGCCGCCATGGGCGGAGTGGGCGGAGTGGGCGGAGCGGTGAGCCGGTTGTCAGGCTGGAAAGCCTGACCTACGGCGGCCGAAGTCGCACGGCTTCGGGGCTCTGCGGCGCTTGGACCCCTGAATTCTTGTGAATTCAGCTACAGACCGTACTCCTTGATCTTACGGTACAGCGTCCGTTGGCCGATACCGAGCATTTGCGCCGCTTCTTCTCGATTGCCGCCGGTCAGCTTGAGGGTTTCGGTGATGAACAGCGATTCGATCTCCGTCAGCGGCCGGCCCACCAGGCTGGTCAGGTGGCCCGACGACGTTTCGCCCGCCGTCTCGGCCGATTCGGCCAGTTCCCGCGGCAGGTCGTCGACGTCGAGCACGCAATCGGCGTCGACCACGACCATGCTCTCGATCGTATTGCGCAGTTCGCGGACGTTGCCCGGCCAGGCGTAGCCCATCAGCCGTCGGCGCGCCGCCGTCGAGAGGCTCTTGACGGTCTTTTCGTGCCGCTTGGCGAACTGGCGGACGAAGTGCTCGATCAACAGCGGGATGTCCTGGCTCCGCTCGATCAGCCGCGGCAATTCGACGGTGACGACTTTCAATCGCTGGAAAAGGTCGCTGCGAAAGGCCCCGACCGCGATCTGTTGTTCCAGGTTCCGGTTGGTGGCCGAAAGGATTCGCACGTTGACCTTGATCGGCTCGTTCGAGCCGACCCGCGTGATCTCGGCGCTTTCGAGCACCCGCAGCAGTTTGATCTGCGTGGCCAGAGGCATGTCGCCCACTTCGTCGAGGAACAACGTGCCGCCATGGGCGTACTCGAACTTGCCGATCCGGTCGTTGGAGGCGTCGGTGAAGGCCCCGCGGACGTGCCCGAACAGCTCGCTTTCGAGGATGTTTTCGCTCAGCGCGGCGCAGTTGAGAGCCACGAAGGGCTTGTTCTTGCGCGGGCTGTTCTGGTGGATCGCCTGGGCCACCAGTTCCTTGCCGGTGCCCGTCTCTCCCTGAATCAACACGCTCGCGCTGGTCGGGGCGATCCGCTTCAAGCGGTCGATCACCTTGTTCATTTCGAGGCTGGAACCGACGACCCCCTCGAAGCCGAACTTCTCGTCCAGCCGGCGGTTCAGCTCGGCGTTGGCGCGGCGGAGACGCGTGGCGGCGACGGCCTTGTCGGCCACGGCCCGAAGCTGGCCGATGTCGAGCGGTTTCTCAAGGTAGTTGAAGGCCCCCTGCTGCATGGCCGCGACCGCCGAGGGGACGTTGCCGTGGCCGGTGACCAGGATCACCTCGGCGTCGGGCAGATCGTCTTTGGCGCGTGCCAGGATTTCCAGCCCGCCCACGTCGTTCATCACCAGGTCGGTGATGATCAGGTCGAAGCTCTCCTGCTCGATGAGCCGCGCCCCCTCGGCGCCGGACATGCCCATCGTGCAATCGAACCCGACGCGCTCAAGGCTCTCGGCCACCGCCCGCGCGTGTGGTCCGTCGTTATCGACAATCAGCACCCGGATCGCAGTGGAGGAACTTTCGGCGGAAATCGTGGCTTGGGCGCTGACCATGCGCCTGATGATACAAAACGCCGGGCCAAGTCGCCACTGGCCGAGGAGCGTCCGTCGCCCGTGGTCAGTTGTCCGCCGTCCTTGGTCCGTGGCTGCGCGGGGGCCGCGTTCGCCAGATATCCAGTACCTGCGCGACCGACATTCTTGGCAGGATACGGAACGTGACGCCTAGAGGAGCATTCAACAGTATCCGTAGGTCGTTAGTGCGAGATTCACCAAGATCCTCCGCATCCTCATGCAGAAGGCGATCAATCTCTTGAGACGCCTCGGAAATCGTCTTCCGATCAGCGGAATTCGCCGCCAACCAGATTGCCGAAAGGTCGTTCACTACGGATGGTATCCACTCGACGCGATACCTCACAGCTTCTCCAGGTGCGCCAGCACTTCGGCGATGCTCATGCCTTTCTCTTGCTCGCGAAGCCGCATCTCTTCCTCGGTCCGTTTGGGACGTTCGCGCTCGATGGCCTCCCAGTCGATCTTTGGAATGAACCGGCCCAACACGCGGCCCGATTCGTCGCACAATTCCAGCGGCTCGCTCGAACCTGTCAGCCTTTCCCGCAACATTGCATCAACCACAATTCGCGTCATGGGCAATTCCTCACTATCCGAATCCTGGGCAAGATCCCCCCTAGCCCGATTATTCATGGTCCGGGGAGGAACTCGCGCACTATGCTGTAGCAGAATTCGCAAGAATTCTGGCGTAACTCGCGTCCACGGCCTGACTTCTTGCGAAGCCAGCTACGGGACCATGAATAATCCGGGCCAGGCTCGTTCTATTGCATTCTACCACGCGGCGTATTCCAAGTCACGTACCGCCGCAGAAATCCAGCTCGCAGTCGTTGCCCGGCCAGACATAGCCGTCGGCGCGCCGCGGACATTTTGCCACGAGAAAGTGGTGGCTGGTGGCGGAGCCTAAGCGATGCCCCGGCCAGTTAGCGACCGGGGCATCGCTTAGGCTCTGCCCCAGCCACCGTGAATGTCTCACCCACCTTCGCCCGCCGTCGACTCCTCCGTATTCGTCGGGCTTGCATCGACGGTTTCCATCGGCAGCGTGCTGAAGTAGCCGATCATCATCTCCTCCCAGGTCTGGTCGCCCCAGCGGACGGACTGGGTCGGATCGGGGTTGGACAGGTTCTTCTCGGAATTGTCGAAATGGGCGGTGCAGATCAACTTGGTTCCCTTGGGCAACCGTTTCGGTTCGGCCAGCGTGTAACGCAGTTGCCAGTTGAAATCGTAGCGCGGAATGTCCAACAGGATCTCGCGCGTGCCGTCGGGGTATTCGGCCTCGTAGCGGAACGACTTGCCGCGCAAATGCATGTGGGGCGTGAGCGTCAGCAGGCGCGCGTCCTTGGTGAGGTGGTGCGTCGAACGCACCTCGTGGTTATCGGCGCCGGGCGGTATTTCAAAGGAATTGTTGGGGGCCATGCCTCCGCTCATGCGGTACTTCACCTGGGCCGGGTCGGCGAACTTCAACCCCACGTAACTGCGGTCGCGTTGCTCCTTGCCGTTGGGCGTGTAGTGCATCTGGAAGACCACCTTCGATCCGGCCGGCACGAACAACGCGGCCCCTTCGGGAAACCGGTTGGGCGGCATGCCGGGAGCGTAGCCGATCATCGCGCCGCGTCCGCCGCGCGCCTTCTCGCCCGGCGGTACGAAGAAGGCCACGATATGATGCACCACCGATCGGTTGTCGGGCCGCGCCTCGGCCGCCGCGATCCACTTGTCCTCGGTAAAGCCCGGATCGACCTCGAAATACTGGTACTTCACCACGCCATCGGCTTGCACCGTGACCGGCTCCGGCTGGATATGAATGACCTGGTCGGGCTCGGGGATCTGCCAACCCAGTGTGAACTGCCGTGGCTCGGGCAATTGCGCCGGATCTCCCTCGGGGCAACCCGCGCCGACCCATGCGCGGATCCATTGCTTCTCGTCGTCGCTCAGCCGGGCGTCGTTGGCGAACCGGCCATGTTCGGGGTTGGCGAACCAGGGCGGCATCCGACCTTCGTCGACCACCTCTCGGATCGCTTCGCCCCAGCCGACGATTTCCTCGTAATTGGTCATGGGGAACGGGGCGACCTCTCCCTCGCGGTGGCACTCGACGCACCGCCGCTGGAACAGCCGAGCGATCTGGTTCGAGTAGGTCACTTCGCCGTGCGGTGTACCGCGTGCGATCCGGCCGATTTGGCAGCCGGCGACCGGTGTTTCGGCCACGGTCACCGGCTGACCGGCCAACAACTCTTCCAGCGCCAGCGCCAGGTCGCGGCGAGTCGGCTGAGGACGTCGCACGCCCACAAGGTATTGGTCGTCGATTCGGCCCGAATAGCGGATAGCGCGGTCGTGGTCGAGAACGAACACCTGGGGGGTCCGCGCCGCGCCAAAACGGTCGGCGATCGCGTTGCCGGGATCCTTCAGTAAGGGGAAAGCGATCTCTTGCAGCCGGGCGTAGGCCGCCATCTCCGTGAGGGAATCTTGCCGGTTCGAGTTGATCCCCACGAAGGCCACGCCCCGCGGCTCGAATTCGGCGGCCAGCTTTCCCAGCCGGGCGCCATAGAGTTTGGCCAGCGGGCATTCGCAGCCAAGAAAAGCGACGACGACCAGCTTGCTCCGTGCGAAATCGCTCAGTTGATGCGTCGAGCCGCGGTCGTCGCGCAGCTCGAAATCGTCGATCTTGCGGCCGACCACGGGGCCGGGCGTGTCCGCGGCGAAAGTGGACGGTGCGCAAACCGATACGGCTAAAATGGTTGCGAGACAAGTTCGCATTGGGTAAGGCTCCCTTCTACGTCATCATTGATACCCCTTCTACGCTTCGCCGTCCAGATCGGTGCGCGAATGCCACCCCTTTGAATTACCCCGGCGGGGCGGGGTGGGTTTCAGGTGTTGAACCACCCTGCCTAGACTTCAAGCGGCCGAGAATGGGACATTTTGCCGCGAGAATGCGGTGGCTGGTGGGAGAGCCTAAGCGATGCCCCGGCTCGATAGCGACCGGGGCATCGCTTACGCTCTGCCCCAGCCACCGTGAATGTCTAATTTTGACCGCGTGAAGTATCGCTTGACGCGACGCATCCATCCGGCGCACCGGAGCATTTGCAAAGGCCGCCCACGGCACTTAGACTTTCGGTCATGGTCCAGTCGCCCGAAACGGCCGCCTCGTGCCTGCCATCGACAGGTGTTCGCAAATTGCGCCGGTTGGTCACGCTGCATTTGCTGCTGTCGGTCGTCCCGGCCACCGGTTCTCTGGTCGTGCCACCGGAAATGCGCTTTATATCGTTGCGCTGGGCGCTGGCGTCCGTCTTTCTGGGCCAATTGATGTTGCTGAGTTTCTGGGGGGGCATGGGAACGAGCCGAGGCATCCGGCGATTGGCGGGCGCCCTGCTGGGCTGCGCCTACTTGGCGATCTGGCCGACGCTCGCGTCGATGTTCAGACCAAGCACCGCGGAAACACCACCGACCCACTGGATCATCGAATTCCTTACAGTCTTCGGCCAGGAATGCATCGTCGTCGTGCCTTTGACCGGGGCATTTCTGGCGATGCGGAAATGGTTCAGCGAATTGCGGCTGGTTCCCGACTCGGAGGACTCGTCGGCGCCGGCGCGTGTGCAGTACTCGATTCTGAGCGTACTGGTGGTTACCGCAGTGATCGCCGTCGTGCTCGGTTTGTTGCGCCGTGCGAGATCGGGTGAATTGATCGGCAACTCTGATTGGCGGATGGCCGCGGCAAACATATTGGGGATCGTGATATACCTGATCGACACACTCTGCGCCGCCTGGGCGGCGTTGGGGACAGGTCGCGTCGGCCCGCGCGTGTTCCTGGTGTGCCTCGTGGCCTCGCTCCTGGGCGTCGTGCTTTCATTCGCCGCGCAACTCGATATGCTTGGCTGGTGGCTGATACCGTGCTTGGCTCTGGACTTGCTGATCGCCATCGCCGTCGTTGTCGTGTCGCTGTTGGTCGTTCGTTCGTGCGGCTATCGGCTGGTGCCGAAGACCACTGCGCGGCTGGTCTAGCGGGGGTCGGTAACCATGTACAGTTCCGTCGGATGAGTCGATCATCATGGCCGGCCGGAAAGGCGAGTACACATGCTCAATCAGCGCTACAAGGATTTCGTCGTCAGCCACCTGCTTTCGCGAGTGCAGTCGGCGGCCGAGTACATCGGCGGCGAGTTGAACATGGTCCGCAAGGACCATCGCGAGGTCCGCGGCAAACTGTGCCTGGCTTTTCCCGACGCCTACACGATCGGCATGAGCCACCACGGCCTGCAAGTGCTCTATTTCCTGATGAACGGCCGCGACGACTGGGCCTGCGAGCGGGCCTTCACGCCCTGGCCCGACATGGAGGAGCAGCTTCGTCGCCACGAAGCGCCGCTCTACAGCCTCGAAACCTTCACGCCGCTCGACCAGTTCGACGTGCTCGGCTTCACGCTGCAATACGAAATATCGTTCGGCAACGTGCTGACCATGCTCGACCTGGGCCGCATCCCGCTTCGCTCAAGGGGGCGGACGCTGGAACACCCACTGGTGATCGCCGGCGGTCCCTGCGCCCAGAACCCCGAACCGCTGGCCCCTTTCGTCGACGTTTTCGTCACCGGCGACGGCGAACCGAGCTTGCCGCCGCTGTGCGACCTATGGCTGGAACTCAAGAGCGCGGCGCGCTCGGCCGGCCGGCAGGCCACGGGCGAAGCGGGGCTCCAGCAGCGCGAGGAATTGTTGGCCCAACTGGCGGCGCGGCTCCCCTTCGCCTACGTGCCGCGATTTTACGAGCCCCAGTACAGCGAGCGAACGCATGGCGGCGACGGCCGGCTGCTGGCGCTGCGCCCCACGCGCGGCGAAGTGCCCGCCACGATCGAACCCGCCGTCATCGATGACCTCGACGCGATCCCGCTCCCCCGGGCGCCGATCGTCCCCTTCGTCGAGTGCGTGCATGACCGGATCGCGATCGAGATCATGCGCGGCTGCCCTTGGCAGTGCCGCTTCTGCCAGAGCACGGTGATCAAGCGGCCGTTGCGCATCCGTTCGGTCGAAACGATCGTCGAGGCCGCGTTGGCGGCTTACCGTGCCACGGGCCAGTCCGAGATTTCGCTCCTTTCGCTTTCGACCAGCGACTACCCGCACTTCGAGCAGCTCGTGCGGCGGATGCGGGAGACGTTTCAGCCGCTGGGCGTGAAAATCTGCCTCCCCAGCCTGCGCGTGAACGAGCAGCTCAAGAGCGTGGCGGCGCTGATGTCGATGTTCGGCGACCTGTCGGGCTTGACGCTCGCGCCCGAGGTCGCGCGCGACGACATGCGCGAGCAGATCCGCAAGAAGATCAGCAACGAAGACCTTTACGAGGGCTGCCGCCAGGCGTTCCACCACGGCTGGCAACAGGTGAAGCTTTATTTTCTGTGCGGGCTGCCGGGCGAGCGAACGGTCGACCTGGACGGCATCGTCGACATGGCCGAGACGATTTCGACGATCGGCCGCGAAGAGACCGGCCGTTACCCGAAGGTCACGGCGAGCGTATCGAACTTCGTGCCCAAGGCCCACACGCCGTACCAATGGAACGGGATGCGAAGCCGAGACTACTTCCACCGCGCCCACCAGCACCTGCGCCTGCGGCGGCGGTTGCGTTCGGTTCAGGTCAAGTGCCATCATGTCGAGACGAGCCTGTTGGAAGGCGTCTTGAGCCGCGGCGACCGGCGCGTGGCCGAAGCCGTGGAGTTGGCCTGGCGGCGCGGCGCGCGGCTCGACAGTTGGCGCGAGCATTTTCAGCCCGACCTCTGGTGGCAGGCACTTGCCGACTGCGGCATCGACCTCGAGAGCACCGCCCACCGCGCCTACCCGCTCGACGCAAGGCTCCCCTGGGACCACTTGAACGTGAAAAAGGGCCGCGCCTATCTGGAGAAAGAGCAAAACCGCGCCGTCAACCAACTGGCGGCCCTGGCCGAGATCACCAGCTCCGCGGCGACGCAGGCCAGCGGGGGGCGTTAGCCTCGTTGTTCTACAGACCCGCCCCGCGCGTCGCCGGCCGATCGACCCACTCGCGCTGCCAAAGCTCGAAGACCAACAGCGCCCAGAGTCGGTAGCTGTGGTCGAAGCGCCCCGACTGGTGGTCGTCGACCATCGACCGCACGACGTCGGCCCGGAAGTAGCCTCGCCCCAGCGAGCGCGAATCGAGCAGCACATCGCGGGCGAATTCGCGCAGCTCGTGGCGGAACCAGTGCCCCAGCGGAACGCCGAACCCCATCTTCGCCCGGCGGCGTACCGACTTGGGCAACAGGTCGCCGAAGACCTCCAAAAGAATCCGCTTGCCGCGCCCGCGCCGGTACTTGAGCGCCAGCGGCATCGCGGCCGCCAGCTCGACCACTTGGTGGTCGAGAAACGGCGCTCGGCATTCCAGCGAGTTGGCCATCGAAGCGATGTCGACCTTAGTCATCAGATCGCAGGGCAAGTACGTCAGCAGGTCGGTGAGGCCGGCCGCCGTGATCGCGTCGCGCCCGCGGCTGCGCGCGAAGGCGCGGGAAAGGAACTCGAAAGGGTCGCTCCCCGGCAAGCGGGCGATGAACTCCTCGGTGTAAAGCTCCGCCCGCCGGATCTCGTTGAAAATCGAGACCCAGTCGAAGTAGCGGCGCTCGGCGGGACGCGCCAGCGCGCCCACCAGCCGCTTGAACTTCCGCAGGTACGATGTCTGCCGGCCGCCCGAAGGAAGCCGCTGCCAGAACTCGCCGGCCAACGCCTTCATCAGACCGCGCGGCAATCGGTCGAACCACGTTCCGATCTCCACCGCCCGGTAACGAGGGTAGCCGGCGAAAAGTTCGTCGCCTCCGTCGCCCGTCAAGGCGACGGTGACATGCCGCCGGGTCAGCTTCGATACGTAATAGGTGGGGATTGCCGAGCTGTCGGCGAAGGGCTCGTCGTAGTGCCAGACCAGCTTGGGAAGCACCGCCACGCCGTCCGGCTCGACGCGGAACTCCTCGTGCACCGTGCCCAACCTTTGGGCCACCTCGCGTGCATAGCTCGTTTCGTCGTACTCCGGCACGGGGAACCCGATCGAAAAGGTCCGTACCGGCTCCTTGGCGAGCCGCGTCATCAGGCCCACGACGATCGACGAATCGACGCCCCCGGATAGGAAGGCGCCCAGGGGCACGTCGCTCTGCAGGCGTTTCTCGACCGCGGCAGTCAGTTTCTCTCGCAGCTCGGCGGCGTAGTCGGCCGCCGGCCGCTCGATCTGGCGCGTCAGGTCGGGCCGCCAATAGCAATCGACTGTCAAGCGGCCCTCGCGATAGACGGCGTAGTGCGCCGGCGGCAGCTTGCGCATGCCGCGGAAGATCGTGTTCGGATGCGGCACATACTGATAAGCCAGATACTCGTCGACGGCCCCAGGGTCGACGTCGCGCGGCACGCCGGGTACTTGCAGTAGGCTCTTCAACTCGCTGGCGAACAGCAACCGACCCGGCTCGTGCCGATAGACGAGTGGCTTCTCGCCGAGGCGATCGCGGGCCAGCACGAGCCGCCGCGCGCGGCCGTCCCAAATGGCCAGGGCGAACATTCCCTCGACGTGCCGCAGGAAATCGGTCCCTTCATCCTCGTAGAGGTGGACGAGGGTTTCGGTGTCGCCGGCCGTGCGGAACGTGTGACCGCGGCCCTCGAGCCGCCGGCGGAGCGTGCGGTAGTTGTAGATTTCGCCGTTGAAGACGATCCAGATCGAACCATCCTCATTCGAAAGCGGCTGGCGGCCGCCAGCCACATCGATGATCGACAGCCGGCGGAAGCCCAGCGCCACGCCCGACACGCCGCCGGAACGATCGCCCTGGGTGGTCGCCTCGCTGGTATAGAGTCCGCGGTCGTCGGGACCGCGATGCGCCAGCGCGTCGGTCATCCGCACAAGCGTTTCTCGATCGATCGCTTGACCGGTCTCGGTCCAAACGGCGCCAGTGATGCCACACATGGGCGGGAGGTCTCGCTAGGCCATTCGTTGGGCAGTACCAACTCGATTCGGTAATCTGATTGCCAGGTTTCAACTGCCGATCCGATCACCGTTCTCCGCGGAGGTCGGATCGTCGAGGCGCGTCTCTTCAGGCTCCGTCAGTGGTTCGCCTTGCGGCGCACGCACTCGCAACCTTCCTCGCTCGGCAGTGACGATGGCGCCGGCTTGAAGTTCGGCGCCGTGCAATGCGAGCACGCGAAGACACGCCGCCGCTTGCTGCCGAGCGGCGATGTTAACCAATCGCACGATTCCGCAGTGGGGGAGCCCGCGTGCAACGGCCAACTCACCAAAGTCCTTGTCAAGAGTGACGACAACGCAAGCGTCGGCATGTGCGGCCGCGAGGATCTGTTCATCGCCGGGATCATAGGGCCAGTCGCCGACCCACACGGCATCGTGGCCGGCGGCGGTCAACTCCCCGGTCGCCTTTCCCCAAACGCAGCTATCCAGAAGGATCTTCATGCGCCGGTAGGGGCGTCGATTGGGAAAAGTTCGATCCTCTCGTGCGCCACTTGCCGGCGAGCGTAGACGAGACAAGCGCGGATGTCTTCGAGCTGAAGCCAGGGATATCCCTCGAGAATCGTCTCGGGATCGTCCCCCGCGGCGAGCATGCCGAGTACGTGCTCCACGGCCAATCGCCGGCCCCGGATGATCGGCTTGCCTCCGAAGATCTGTGGGCTGACGGTGATGCGCTCGAGCAACTTGAGCTCGTCCATAGAGCCTCCCTTGAACATGAAATTAAAATGAACGCGAGCGACGCACAACGCCTTACATCAGCGGGACCGCGACCCACTGCCACCCGTCCCACTGTTCGACGGCGAGCCACTCTGGGCGAGGCACCGGCTCGAACGTGGCGAACCACCCGCTTGGGCGCGATTGGCACTTGGCCGCGGCCGCGACCATGTCGCTGGCGTACTTGGGCCGGATCCCGCTCAGGCGTTTGAAGTCGTGCCAGGTGTGCGGCGCGACGGCCGGCGCGACGCCGAACCGCAAGGGACCGACGCCGATCGTGTGCATCTCGTCGCGGCCCAACAGCCGCGGCGAACCATCCGCGCAGGCCAGCACCTTGTCGGCCGCCGGCTCCCAATCGGCGTTCGTGGAAAACCAGACCACGGCGGGCGCCCCCTTGGGCGCGTACGCCGTGGCGGGCTTGATCGCGCCGTCGGCGACGATCGAGAGGAAATGCGGCTTGACCGTGTAGTGCCAAAGGCGCTTCGCGCCGGCCATGGATTCGCTGTGGGGCATGGTTCTTCCATTGTGACTGGATCGGCAAAACGAACAAGCCCCGGCGCCCAACGCGCCGGGGCTCGCGTCGATTCGGTGTGACCGGCCGGTTCATTTCCGGTCGACGACACGCTCGACCATCTCATGCAACTCGCGGACTTCATGGCGCAGCATCTCGACCTGTTCGCGCAATGCTTCGATCGAGTCGTCATCGTCGTCATCGTCATCGTCGTCATCGTCATCCTCATCCTCATCCTCATCCTCCTCATCATCGCCCTCCTCCTCATCATCGTCTTCGTCATTCTCGGCGATTCTGAGTTGAACGCCGCGGGCCCACGCCGCGCGGAATTGGGTGCTCTGGTCGCCCGAGGCATGTTCCTTCAGTTCGATCAGAATGACCAGGGGCGTTCCCGATGTTTCGACGGTCTCCCTCGCGTCGGCGGAACCGTGGGCGCCACGTTGATGGCGATGGCCGCCATGACCCGCGTGCTGCGCGTGACCACAACCGCAATGCGGACAGCCGTGATGGCCATGCCCGCCATGCCCTGTTCCGCCACCCTGCGGAGCACCCCAATGATGAGCATGCGCCGAGTCACCATGGTCGCCTGGCGGTGGGCCGCCATGAGGGCCACCCGGTGGCGGGCCGTGCGGAGGGCCATGAGGGCCACCCGGTGGCGGAGCGTGGGGGCCGCCATGGGGTGGGCCGTGGGGGCCGCCATGGGGGCCATGCGGCGGCGGGCCGTGCGGGCCGTCATGAGGGCCGCCTGGCGGCGGGCCATGAGGACCGCCCTCCGGCGGACCTTGATGTCCACGATGATCGCCGTCCGACGCCGGCGGCCTGCCGTCAGGCTCGTGCCCGCGGCGGCCCTCATGCTCACGGCGATCCTCGTGCCCACGGCGGCCCTCGTGCCGGCGTTCCGGTGGCCGCGAGTCGTCGTCGCGCCGATCATGCTGCGCGGTTCGCTCTGCCGCATTTTCGTCGTTCTGGGCAAATTCATCGAGCGTTTGCTTTCCGCGTGTGTGTGTGGCCAGCTTGTAAAAGGCCAACTTCAAGTCTCGCAGGGCCGAATGGCGTCCGCCGCGCGAATCGTTTTCCTGGGCCGAAGCCGCCGCCAGCGGCGTCAACGCCAGGCACATGAACAGAACATGTCGCATGGGAGATCTCCGTCAGTGAAGTTCGTGAAGAATGAGGAGGGAACCACACCAGCCCGTGGTGGCACCCCGCCGACCAACCTCAGACATTTTCGCTGCTCGTCTGAAGATTTGCAAGTTTGTTTCGTTCGCCGCGTTCGCCGCGCGTAGCCGGATTCGCAAGAATTCGGGAGCCTTGTTGGGGCTGACGTGAAAATCTGTTTTCTATGGAGTTTTTGGGGCGTTTTTCGATCGGCCTCCCGTGACTCCCTTTCACGCTGAACCAATACAGTTTGCCCGCACTCTGGAAAGGGGATACGGTGGGATACGGGGATTTTTTTGAAAGGGCAACCGCTTCAGGCCGACTGCTCCAACTGGGTGACCTGGCTGAGCTTGTTGTAGAGCGTCTTGAGGCTGATGCCGAGTTCTTCGGCGGCCCTGGGCTTGTTGCCGGCGTGGCGGTCGAGCGCCTGCTGGATGGCCTGGTTTTCGACTTCGCGCAGCGACTGCGCCCCAAACGGTTTGAAGTGCGGACCGCGCAGCTTGCGGTGGGCGAACTTGCTGGGCAGATGGGCGGCGGTGATCGGCCCGGAGTCGCAGAGGATGGCCGCGTGCTCGACGACGTTGGCCAGTTCGCGGACGTTGCCCGGCCAGACGTGCTGCCGCAAGGCCGCGATCGCGTCGTCGCTCAAAAGCTCGTCGCCGGGCCGCGCGTTGGGCCGGAACCGCCCCAGCAGGTGGCGGGCAAGCTGCGCCATGTCGTCGATCCGGTCGCGCAAGGGCGGGAGGTGGATCTCGAACGTGTTGATGCGGAACATCAAGTCTTCCCGGAAATCGCCCTCGGCCACCATTTCGTCGAGGTCGCGGTGCGTGGCGCAGACCACCCGCACGTCGACCTTGAACGATTCGTTGTCGCCGACACGGCGGATTTCGCCGCTTTCGAGCACCCGCAGCAGCTTGGCTTGCAACGACTTGGGCAGTTCGCCGATTTCGTCGAGGAAGATCGTGCCGCCATTGGCGACTTCGAACAGGCCCACGCGATGCTCGTCGGCGCCGGTGAACGCACCCTTGCGGTGCCCGAACAACTCGCTTTCGATCAGGCTCTCGGGCAGCGCGCCGCAATTGATGGCCACGAAGGGCATGTCGGCCCGTACGCTTTGGTCGTGTACGGCGCGGGCCACGAGCTCTTTGCCGGTGCCGGTTTCGCCCAGCACGAGCACGGTCGAGGTTGTCGGTGCCACCTTGTCGATCAACATGCGCACCGCGTCCATGCCCGGCGAATCGCCGATGAGCTGCGAACCGCCTTCGATCCGTTCGAGCCGCCGTTTGATCGCGCGGTACTTGTTCGTCAACTCGCGCTTTTCGGCCACCCGATCCAAGAGCGCTTCGATTTCGGCCAGCTTGCAGGGCTTGGTCAGGTAGTCGAAGGCGCCTTGCCGCAGCGCGGCGACCGCCGTTTCCAACGACGACTTGCCGGTGAGCACCACCGCCTCGGTGTCGGGCGAAAGCTCCTTCGCCTTGGCGATGACCTCGATACCGGAGAGCTTGGGCATGTCGAGGTCGACCAGGATGCAGTCGTACGTGTTGCGCTGCAGGGCGGCAACCGCCACGGCGCCGTCGGGACAAACCGTGACTTCGTGCCCCAAGCGGGGCAGTTCGTGGCTCATCAGTTCCTGCAACGACCGCTCGTCGTCGGCGAACAGCAGTTTCAAGCGTTTATGCGGCTTCGTGGCGATGTTGGGCATGAGGCGTTAGGCGTTGGGGCGTTGGGCGTTAGAGGTTCGACGTTAGGCGACTAAAACCTGCAGCCTGGCGCCGATCGCCTTTTCCAGCGGCAGGCGGACGCGGAAGGTCGCGCCGCGGTGGGGACCATCGCTTTCGGCGTCGATCGTACCCCCGTGATCGGCGATGATGCGGTACGTGATCGAAAGCCCCAGGCCGGTCCCCTGGCCGTTTCGACGGCGGGTGAAAAACGGCTCGAACAGATGCTCGAGCACTTCGCTCGTCATGCCGCAGCCGTCGTCGCTGACGATCATCTCGGCCTCGCCGCCGGCGGGCCCCAACTCGACGGTCACCGTGCCGCCGCCTTCGACGCTGTCAAGGCCGTTGGTCAGCAGGTTGAGCGCGACTTGTTTGATTTCCTGGGGATTGACCGAGACCCATACCGGCGCGCCCGGCACGAGGTGAATCTGTTTCTCCTGATACTTGCCGAGGTGGCCGAGCATGTCGATCACTCCCTCGACGAGCTCGCGCAGCTCGGTGGTCTGCCGCTTGACGTCGCCCATGCGCGAGAAATCGAGGAGCTTTTCGGTGATCCCTTTGCAGCGGAAGGCCTCGTCCTGGATCATGCGCAGGTAATCGAGAATGATCTTCTGTTCCGGGTCGCCGGCCGACAGCGCGTCGCGCAGGCGGCCCTCGAGCGACTCGGCGCACATGGCGATGGACGCGAGCGGGTTGTTGATCTCGTGGGCCACGCCCGCCGCCAGAAAACCGACGCTGGCCAACTGTTCGCCGCGCACCACCTGCTTGGTGCGTTCCTGTACCTGGCGGTCGAGGTCGTCGCGGATCGCCTGGAACCGCGCGGTCATATCGTTCATCGCGCCCGCAAGTTCCGACATTTCGTCATTGGTATCCAGGTGAATGCGGTAGTCGAACTCTCCCGCCGCCACGCGGCGCGAGCCATCGACGAGCACCCGTAGCGGCCGGAATACCCACTCCAGGCTGAGCCGCAGGAACACGGCGAAGATCGCAATGGTCGAGACGCTGGCGGCCCAGGTCAGGCCGAGCAGGGTGCGGTACTGCCGCCGGGCGTCGGCGGTGAACTCGCGGATGCTGAGATAGAGGTGCATGGGAAGCGAGGCCGTCAACCTCTGCAACTCGTTCAGCTCGGTGTTGAGCTTGCTCTCGAGCACCGGGTCGAAAAGCCAATCGGCGTCGCGGTCGGCTTTGGTCTTGATCCGCGCCAAGGCGGCCTCGATCTCGTCGACGGTGTCCCATTCCAGGGCGTTATCGCTGATGCCGCCGCGGTCGGGATTCTCGGCCAGTTGCCGCCGATAGTCGTCGAAGGTATGTTCGACCCTCTGGAGCTGGACGCTGAATTCGGTCTTGGCCCAGTGCCTCCGCGCGGATGGCCCTTGGCCCGGCGAGCGCGGATCGCCCAACGACGTGGGGGCGTCGTCGTCGGCCAACGCCACGCGCAGGTCGGTCACGCTTTGGTTCAGGTCATTCGCTTTGGGCAGCTCGAGCACCCGTCGGCTCAGGCTCCGCACGAGGCTGCGGTAGGCGTACAGACCGTGGATCGCGCTCCAACTCAGGGTGATCACGATCCCCAGCAGCAGGCCCAGCCCAATGCGCAACTTGATCCGAATTGGCCACTTCGAGAACAAAGGGCGACCTCCTTGTCGCGTGCGCGATCGGCGCGCCGACGACGAGCGATCCGACCGAGAAGGCGGGGAGTTTACCCGGAACTCGGGTGGTGAGGCAATACGTCTCCCTTCCGCGTCGGTGGCTTGGGGCGGCTTGCCGTCCGGGGAGGTTCCACTGGAGAGTTGCGCAGATGAGGATCACGTTTTGCTCGGCCACCAACCCCTTGACAGTTGCGGTTGTTCGACGGGCCGACCCTATCCGACTCGCAAATCATTGGTGCGATTCGATTTGTGAAAAACCACGTTGCCCCGCGCCGACGCCTCACGCCCTGGTCTGCGAGTTTACGTCATGAGCATTTTCAGCGCTTCCACGAGCGGAGGGAGGTCGTTCTGGCATGTCTCCCAGACCATCACGGAATCGACCTGATAATACCCGTGGACGATCCGGTTTCGCATTCCGGTCATCAGCGGCCAGGGGATTTCCGAGTGTGCCTGAACGATGACATCCGGAACATGTCGAGCCGCTTCACCAATGATGGTCAGGTTGGCCACGACCGCCTTGATCGTCTTTGGGTCCGCCAGAAACTGATCCTTGGCGATACCGGCGATGAATTTCTCGATTTCGGCGATGGCGGCGAGGATATCTTGAATCCGTTCTTTCCAGCTTCTAAGCGACACGAATGATCTCCTTCTCGACGCGCCGTCGCATGGAAGGCCGTAGACTTCCGGTAGTGCCGAGATCGACTGACGAGCCGAGCATTTGTTCAAGGAACAATTGCAGCCGGACCAGTCCGAAATATCCCGTGGGCCGGTCGAACTCGACCAGCAGGTCCACGTCACTCGTTGACCTGGCCTCGTCTCGAGCGACGGAGCCGAACAGGGCCAACGACCGGACGCCGTACTGTTGGCGCAGTCGCTCTTCGTTGGCTCGCAGGATCGCCAGAACCTCGTCCCGTTTCATGCCTCGCCTCCTCGTTTGCCAATTGCGGGCTCACGCGGGTATCAAAGCACGACGCGAAAGCCTCGTCAACTCGGTCACGGTCGCCACTCAGTAGCCGCACGAACCTCGTATCGCGGTTTGACCCGTTGCTTGGGTACGAGTGTGGGCCAATAGGCGAACACGGGCCGCGGTTGGGGCCGGCCGCCGGCGTAGCCGGCAAGCCCGGCGGGTCCGCTGGTGGCCAGCGGGGCAAACTCCCTGGCGAACCGCTCGACGGCCTCGCGCCGCGGGTCATGCACCGTAAGCCGCAACACCACTTCGCGCAACTCCACCGGCGGTAATGCCAGGCCCGGCACGCCCTCGCCGGCCCCCAGGCACTCGACGTGCGAGTTGGCGAATTCATAACCGGCGATCCGCAACCGGGCGAGCACGATCTCGGCACAGGCTTGGGCTTTGGCGACCGCGTCGCGGCCGAAAACCAGCATCTGGCCGGCGGCGGTGTAGCCCGCGCGGTACGCCAGCGAAACCTTGTAACTCTCCGGCGCCGGCCGGCCGGTGGCCCCCCGCACCGCCACCCGATCGGCGCCAAGCTCTTCGATTTCGACCGTCGTGAAATCGACGTCGACGTCGGGCGTGAGGTAGTGGGCCGGGTCGCCGATCTCGTACACGAGCTGTTCGGCCACGGTCTCCCGATTGACGACGCCACCGGACCCATGCGGCTTGGTGATCACGGCGTCGCCGTCGTCGTTCAATTCGGCGATCGGGTAGCCTACATGAGCCAGGTCGATTTCTTGCCAGTGCGGGTAAAAACCGCCGGTGGCCTGCGCGCCGCACTCGATCACATGGCCGGCGACGCTCGCGCCGGCCAGGCGACGCCAGTCGTCCCAGTTCCAGCCGAATTCGTGGAACGCCGGGCCGACGGCAAGCGAAGCGTCGGCCACACGGCCCGTGATGACGATCCGCGCGCCGGAGTCAAGGCAGCCGGCGATCTCGCGGGCGCCGAGGTACGCGTTGGCACTGACCACCGGCTCGTTGAGCGTCGCCAGGGGTTGGTGGGTATCGAGGTTCGTGAACGCGCAACCGGCGGCTTGCAGTTTCGCAAGGTCGGCTAGCAGGTCGTCGCCTGTGACGACGCCGATGGGTGTGTCGGCCAGGCCCGCCGTGGCCAGGATTCGCGCCGCCGCGTGGGCGCAGCTCGTGGGGTTCATACCGCCGGCATTGGTCACCAGTTTGAGCCGCGGCTGGGCTTTCAAGGCCGGCACGAGGCTTTCGAGCACGCCAAGAAAATCCTCGGCGTAACCGGCGGCGGGATCTTTCTCGCGCACACGGGCAAGAATCGAGAGAGTCAACTCCGCAAGGTATTCCAAGGTCAGATAATCGACCTCGGCCGCCTCGACCAGCCGCCGCGGCGCGTCGATGTTGTCGCCCAGAAAACCAGCGCCGTTGGCGATTTTGCAGATCACGAGTTGAGTTCCCGGCGCGTAGAGCGCCGTGCGAGCTTTTTCACGCGGCCGACAAGGGAACATTTCGCCACGAGAAAGCGGTGAATGTCTCATTCTCGACCGCGTGAAGTATAACCATTGTACGCCCTCGCTGTCACGACCGGTTTCGCCGGGAATCTTGACCTTGGGTCAAGAGTCGGGTAGAATTCGGGTGGATGTTTCGTTGGCGCGACCCATTATGGACGCCCAGACCGCGCTGTTGGATTTCGATTCGGCGCCACGATCAGTAGACGGTTGTGTTCAGGGTGACGACACTCTCCGAGCGGTGTCATGGAGGAATGTACGATGAAGTACGTCGGTAGGATTCACGACCATGACTCAAAGCCCATTGCTGGAATGTTCGTTTTTTATTCCCTTGTGCCGTGATGCGAATCTGTCCGATGGGATGCTGCAATCGATCGAAGCTTGGGACTGGCTGGACCACGAGATGTTTTTTAACTTCGACGGTGGCACCATTGCCCCCGGCGAATATGAAGGATTCTACCGCGACCCCGACACCCATGAACGCGTGTTCGACAAGTCGCGAAAGTTCCTCGTGGCGGTCCAGGCGAGCCGGCTTCATGAGCTGCGCGCCTTGCTCGCCGCCGCATGCGTCATTTTCGGTCAGAAGTGCATTTACCTGTGTGTCGCAGGACAAGTCGAGTTTGTAGCCTATGAGCTCCCCTGAGGAATATATCGATCTGAAAGGCAAGGTTCTTTCGCTCGCGCGACTCGATCCCGACGAACAAGGGCTTGTCCGAGGCTTCATGGCGCGCGCGGAGGGCCATCCCGACTGGAACGAGTATCGTAACTTTTGGATGTCCACCGTGTGGGATTTCTATTCCGCCCGAGGCCTCACGCGCCGCGCAACTCAGCAAACGCTTCCGTACCTGATCGGACAGGACTTGTGCAGCCGGATTGGCATTTCGGCGGGTTATGTGCGGCAGTCGGACTACCGGGACGAACTCGAACAACTCATTCGTACCCGGTTTAGCAACCGCCGAGAATTCTGCGAGGCCACCGGATTGGCCGAAGACATGCTCAGCCATGTGCTGGCACGGCGAAAACACCTGGCGGTCGATACGCTGGCCGAGGCGCTCGCGCGGGTCGGCTACACGCTGCATATCGTGCCGATGCCGCGGAGTGTGAGTCACACCTGAAACACGCCCAGCCGGAACGGCTCTTGCTCGGCGTGCCGCGTGGCCAGTTCCAGGGCGAAGATCAATTCCTCGCGGGTTTGCGTGGGGTCGATGATCCGGTCGACCCAGCCGCGCGCGGCGCCGTAACGCACGTCCATCTGCCGCTCGTAATCGCCCGTGACCTTCTCACGCAGCCGGGCCATCGCCTGGTCGTCGACCGTTTCACCTTGCCGCTGGAGACTCTTGGTCGTGATTTCCAGCAAGGTCGAGGTGGCTTGCTCGCCCCCCATCACGGCGCAGCGGGCCGACGGCCAGGCGAAAATCAGCCGCGGGTCGAATGCCTTGCCGCACAAGGCGTAGTTGCCCGCTCCGAACGAACCGCCGACGAGCACCGTGAGCTTGGGCGCGCGGCTGTTGCTGATCGCGTTGACCAGCTTGGCGCCGGCCTTGATGATGCCGGCTCGTTCGCTGTCGCGGCCGACCATGAAGCCGTTGACGTCCTGCAAGAAGACGATCGGCAGCCAGTCCTGGTTGCAGTTCATGACGAAGCGGGCCGCCTTCTCGGCGCTGTCGACGTAGAGCACTCCGCCGAATTGCACCGGTCCATCGGCGGGCCGGACCTGGTGGTGCTGGTTGGCGACGATCCCGACGGGAAACCCGCCCAGCCTCGCGGTGCCGCAAACGACCGACTGCCCGTACTCGGCCTTGTATTCGTCGAAGGTGCCGCCGTCGACGACACAATCGAGCACGTCGCGGATTTCATAGTTCCGCCGCGGGTCGGGGCTGACAAGCCCCTCGATGTCGGTCGCGGGACGAGCGGGGGCGAGCGCCGCATGCCGGCCAAACGGCGCGGGCGGGTGCGGTGGGTCGGGGGCGACGGCCGCGGCCAGCCGCCGCAGACGCGCGAGGCAGGCTTCATCGTTGGGGTCGCGATAGTCGATCGTGCCGCTCACCTGGGCGTGCATCGCCGCCCCGCCCAACGCCTCGCTCGACACCTCCTGGCCGATCGCGCTTTTCACCAGCGCCGGCCCGGCCAGATAAAGGCCCGAGCCGTCGGTCATCAGCAGTTTGTCGCACAGAACCGGAAGATAGCCGCCGCCGGCCACGCAGTTGCCCATGATCGCGGCGATTTGACCTAGCCCGCTGGCCGAGAGCACCGCGTTGTTGCGGAAGATGCGGCCGAAATCGTCCTCGTCGGGAAAGACGTCTTCTTGCAGCGGCAGGAACACGCCCGCCGAATCGACCAGGTAAATCAAAGGCAGCCGGTTCTGGAATGCGATCCGCTGACATCGGAGCACCTTCTTGGCCGTGGCGGGGAAGAAGGCGCCCGCCTTGACCGTGGCGTCGTTGGCGATGATCATCTGCCGCCGGCCAGCGACCGTGCCCACCCCGCAAACCACTCCGGCCGCAGGGGCCCCCCCCCACTCGGAATACATCTCCCAGCCGGCCCACAGACCGAATTCGACGAAGGCCGTGCCAGGGTCGATAAGACGTTCGATCCGCTCGCGGGCCGTCAGTCGCCCCTTGGCGTGTTGCCGTTCGATCGCCTGTGGGCCTCCTCCCAGCGCGATTTCAAGCTCCATCACGCGATGGCGGCAAGCCAGGTCGCCGAGCGACAGCGTCGGACTGGGGGCGTGGGGCGGCATGGGTGCGTGGGCCTGGTGGTTCCGGCAGCGAGGTGCCATCTTAACAGCAGTCGCAGTCGGGCGGGAGGGTCGGCGGAGTGGGAGGCAGTGGGCGGATGTCCCATTCTTGGATTGTGGTGCCGTCAGTTTGATTGGTCCAATGACCACGAACCACTTCACGCGGCCGACAATGACACATTTTGCCGCGAAACAGCGGTGCCCCGGCTAGAAAGCGACCGGGGCATCGCTTAGGCTCTGCCCCAGCCACCGTGAATGTCTCATTCTCGACCGCGTGAAGTATCGCCACTAACCACCCTCGGCACGCGAATTGCGGTATGGCAAATGGTCAACGAAACGGGTATGCTTGATCGCTGGGTTAGGCCACGCGTTAATCACTCACACAGGATTTCCCGGCGATGAAAACTCGACACTGGATGGTGTTTCCGGCGGCGCTGGTCATGGCGATCTGGACGACGACTGCCGAGGCGCAGTACCGCCGCCCCTACTCCAGAGGCGCCGGCGGATTCGGGGGCGGGGGTAGCTTCTTGGCCGGCCAGGGCGCGTTGTCCCAGGGAATGGGGCAATCCAACCGGGCCCATTCGCAGGCCGCCATCAATTACCAGCAGGCCCACAGCGCCTACCTCGACAACCGCAGGAAATCGGTGCAAGTCTATTTCGAGCGACGGCGGATGAACGCGAGCTTCCGCGCCGAGATGCGCCGGCCGGCACCAACCCCTGAGGAAATAATCGCGTTCAATCAGGCGCGCATTCCCGACCGGCTGTCGCCGGAGCAACTCGATCCAGGGCAGGGCGGGCAGGGCAGCCTCCACTGGCCGGCCGTGTTGCGCGGTTCGGAATTCGACGAGTTGCGTAGCCGGCTTGACGGCCTGTTCGCCGAGCGGGCTTTGCATCCCTACGACGCGGGCCTGGGCTCGGCCAATTACCGTCAGATCCGCCACCTGACCGACAAAATTCGCGACCGGCTCAAGTCGTCGATTGGTCAGATCACGCCGGACGAGTTCATCGTCGGCAACAGGTTTCTGAAAAGCCTGAGTTATGAGGCGAGATTTGAACGTGGGGCCAACCCCGCTGGGTAGCTCCGTCGCGCGGCCCTCATTTTCGGCCGCTCCGCGGCCCCGCGACGACGGAGAGCCGCTGGGTATGGGAACGCGCCGCGGACGATCACACATTCGACTTCTTCCACGGTTGCACCGTCAGGGTTCGCAGTTCGGCCAGTGTGAGCCATGTGCGCCCGTCGCTGCACAACCGGCCGAGGCCATGTGTCACACAAAGACGGTGTACCATCGCACGCGAGACCCCGATGCGTTGGGCGGCTTCGTCAGGCGAAATGCCAAGCGGCGGCGGACTGTTGCTCGGCGGACTGTTGCTCGGCGGACCGGCGCTCGACGAGGGCGCATCCTCGGCGGGCCGCTCTTGCCGCGACGGTTTCATGGCCGTCGGCTTAATCCGTTGGTTGTTCACCGCCTCGCACTCGGCCGAGCATGTGCTGCGCTTGGTGGGAGCGAGGAACCACTTGTGGCAGATCAGGCACCGTTTGCGGTTCTTACGTGGGTTGCGCTGTTGACTCATACGCCGTTGGCGCGCCTGGCCGCAGCGGGCCGAGCACGTCAGGGCGTGCCGTCGAAGCCGAAGGTCGGGGAGTGGCGCATCGCACTCGATGCACTTGAGTCGTTTGCTTGCCATTTTCAAGTCCGTCAGTCGGGATTATTCATGGCCCCCACACGAACCCGCGGCGCAAGCAAGGCCCAGCGTTGGACTTACCTTGCTTGCGCCGCGGGTTAGCATGGGTCGCCGCTACCTACCAAGATAATTGGCCTGCGACGTGAACGCCAGGACCATCCCAGGCCGGCCCAGGCCGGCCCAGGCCGGATACCCCCTGCCCAACCGTGGCACTTTGCTGTAAGCTGGGCCTTGCTCGCGCCGCGGGTCATTATGCACCATGATGGATCCGGTGCGGCGACACATCCGACTAGGAGGGAGATTTTCGAATGGCAACCTGGATTCACGACCTGCTGGGGCGCGACGCCGACGGTCTGCTCGGCCATCGCTCGCAAACCATCGCCAAGGAGCAGCTTCAGCTCCCCGGCCCCGACTTTCTCGACCGCGTGTTGGTCGTGAGCGACCGCAGCGCGCGCGTGCTGGGCAATCTTGCCAGGCTGTTCGATCACGGCCGGCTGGGCGGGACGGGCTACGTCTCGATTCTGCCGGTCGATCAGGGTGTCGAGCACTCGGCCGGGGCCTCGTTCGCCCCCAACCCCATCTATTTCGACCCCGAAAGCATCGTGCGGCTGGCGATCGAGGGGGGATGCAACGGCGTGGCATCGACGTTCGGCGTGCTGGGCATCGTTGCCCGCAAGTACGCGCATAAGATCCCCTTCATCGTCAAGATCAACCACAACGAACTGCTGACCTATCCCAACAAGTACGACCAAATCTTCTTCGGGACGGTGCGAGAAGCGGCCGACATGGGGGCCGTGGCGGTGGGGGCGACCATTTATTTCGGCTCGCCTGAATCGGATCGGCAGATCGTCGAAGTCAGCCAGGCCTTCGCCACGGCCCACGAACTGGGCCTGGCCACGGTGCTCTGGTGCTACCTGCGCAACGACGCCTTCAAGACCGACAAGGACTACGGCGTTTCCGCCGACCTCACCGGCCAGGCCAACCACCTGGGCGCGACGATCCAGGCCGACATCCTCAAGCAGAAGCTCCCCGAGAACAACGGCGGCTACACGGC
The DNA here is from genome assembly GCA_035531595.1 of Pirellulales bacterium. Classification (GTDB taxonomy): domain Bacteria; phylum Planctomycetota; class Planctomycetia; order Pirellulales; family JAICIG01; genus DATKSN01. The sequence goes on from DATKSN010000156.1 coordinate 24,865, forward strand.
CTTGAAATTCGGCAAGACCTCGCCTTTGGTCTACGACAAGCTGACCTCGCCGCACCCCATCGACCTCTGCCGCTACCAGGTGGCCAACGGCTACATGGGACGCATCGGGCTGATCAACTCGGGTGGCGAGTCGAAGGGCGCCGGCGACCTGGCCGCCGCCGTGCGCACCGCGGTCATCAACAAGCGGGCCGGCGGCACCGGCCTGATCAGCGGCCGCAAGGCGTTCCAGCGGCCGATGTCCGACGGCGTCGATCTCTTGCACAAGATCCAGGACGTCTATCTCGATCCACAAATCACCATCGCGTAGCTGACTCGCAAGAATTCAGCAAGCCCGCCGGTCGCCACGCCCCCGAACTATTGCGAGTCCGGCTACGACGCGGCCAGACCCGCGAAAAAGGTCACTCAATGATCACCGCGCGGGGCGGCTCACCTTCGTCGCCGTCGCGGCGCTCCCACTCGCGGCGCAGCTCGCTCAGCCCGTAGGCGCACAACTCGAATTCGTGGCTGAGCCGCTCGAGCACCTCGTTTTCGTCGTGGTGCGCCTCGCACTCGATCGTGCTGGCGATGTGGTAAGCGCGTTTCCCCTGCCGGCAATAGTCGACGAAGTAGTCGAGCCGTGGCTGCTTTTGCAGCCGCCGCAGCGCCTCGGGATAGACACCGGCCCAGAACAAGGTGTAGTCGCCGATGTGGCGGTGGACCTCGCGGCGCGGGTCGCCGATGCGCGCCTCCGCCTCGATCAGCATCTCCGCCACTTCTTCCAGGCGGCGGCCCGATGGGCCGCGGATGTTGTGGATCGCGTCGTAGTGGACGAACCGCGTCAACAGCGCCGCCACATACTCGACCAGCGGCGGGTCGGCGATCCCCAACCGGGTCTGGAACGTATATTCGGCCAGGCCCGCGAAGAAGCGGTTGAGCGGTATCTGAGTTCGCTTGGAATCCATCGAAATCGACCTCCCGCGACCCTGCGGCACATGCGCCGGTAAGGCTGGTAAGACAGCGGCCCAAAAAACAACCGCCAGGAGGGTGCCGTTATGGATCTTATCGGCAGCCTCCACTTAAGTTTACGCACCGAATTTGGCGCGGCAAGGTTTGCGGCCCACCCGCGGGGCCGGAAAACATGGAAAAACCCGCACATCTTCGTTTAACGGCTGCCTTCCGGCTCGACACTTTCTCCTTTCTCCGTTCTCGTTTCTCCTTCCTCCCCCCCCCGCAGGGCCGCCAGCAACTCGGCCGCGTACTCTCCGACTTCCCGCAGCACTTCGTGTCGCGGCCGGCTGGCGGCGGTGGCGAGTCGCCGCACGATCGCCGATCCGACGATCAGCCCGTCGGCCACCGGCGCCAACAGCCGCACATGTTCCGGCCGGCTGATGCCGAAACCGATGCAAATGGGCGTGGCGGTTTGCTCGCGCAGCCAGCCGACGTCGTCCAAAAGCGACTGCGGCAGGCTCGCTCGTTCGCCGGTGATGCCAGTTACGGAAACGTAATATAAAAAGCCGCTTGAATGGTCGGCGATTCGCCGCGCGCGGTCGCGTGGGGTGGTGGGAGTGACCAACTGGATGAGGCTGAAATCGGCTTGGCGGCAAATGGCGGTCAGATCATGAGCTTCTTCGATCAACAGGTCGGGCACGATGGCCCCGGCGACGCCCGCCGCGCGGGCTTCGTCGACGTAGCGCTCAGGCCCGCGGCGGTGGACGATGGCGTAGCTGACCATCGTTACCAGCGGCGCGGCGGCCTGTGCGCAAGCGATGCCGAGCATCTCGACGATTTGCGCCAGTTTGATCTTGTTGGCCAATGCGCGCGTGTAGGAAGCCTGGATGACGGGCCCGTCGGCGATGGGGTCGCTATAGGGGATGCCGACTTCGCAGAGGTGGGCGCCGCGCGCGACCAACTCGGCGATCACGGCCGCCGTGAAATCGAGATCGGGATCGCCGGCCGTGACGAAGGGCATCAGGGCCTTCTGGCCGGCGGCGCGGAGGCGGGCGAAAAGTGCGTCAATGGTGGACATGGTGGATAGGTTACAGGGAACGGCGAACAGCGAAAAGGGGGCGTGACAAACCTCGCGTGACTCGCCAAGATGGTTTCAAGGAGATCCACTCGCCATGCATACTTGTCGCTTTTGCGGCGCACCGCTCGAACACTGCTTCGTCGATTTGGGTATGTCACCCTTGTGCCAGAGCATGATCGGGCCCGATCAGCTCGACGCCATGGAGCCGTTTTATCCGCTGCGGGCCCTTGTCTGCGGGCGGTGCCTGCTGGTGCAACTTCCCGAATACGTCGGCGCGGCGCAGATCTTCAGCGAGTACGCTTATTTTTCCTCCTACGCCGATTCCTGGCTGCGCCACGCGCGGGATTACGTCGAGGCCATGATGGCTCGGTTCGGTTTGGGTTCCGAGAGCCTGGTCGTCGAGGTCGCCAGCAACGACGGCTACCTGTTGCGGAACTTCGTGGCCCGTGGCGTGCCGTGTTTGGGTATCGAGCCGGCGGCCAATGTGGCCCGTGCGGCCGTCGCCAAGGGAGTGCCCACGATGGTCAAGTTTTTCGGGCGGCAAACGGCCGAGGAGCTCGTCGCCGATCGTGTGCGGCCCGACCTGATGACCGCCAACAACGTGCTGGCTCATGTCCCGGATCTGAACGATTTCGTCGCCGGTTTCCGGCGCCTGCTTTCGCCCGGCGGGGTGGCGACGTTCGAGTTTCCACAATTGTCGCGCTTGATTGAAGGCAACGAGTTCGACACGATTTACCACGAGCATTTTTGCTATTTCTCGTTGAACACCGCGCGCGCGGTGCTGGCGGCGCATGGTTTGACGGTCTTCGACGTCGAGGAGCTATCGACGCACGGAGGTTCGCTGCGTTTGTTCGCGCGGCACGCGGAGCACGAGGCCCTGCCGGTGGGTCCGCGCGTGGCGGAACTGCTGCGGCGCGAGGAGGCGGCCGGTCTGACGCGTCTCGAGGGCCATCGCGGCTTCGAGGAGCGTGTGCGCGAGACCAAGCGCCGGTTGCTCGAATTTCTGATCGACGCTCGGCGCGACGGTCGCACGGTCGCGGGTTACGGCGCTCCCGGCAAGGGCAACACGCTCTTGAACTACTGCGGCATCCGCTCCGATCTGCTGGATTACACGGTCGATCGCAACCCCTACAAGCAAGGCAAATTCCTGCCGGGCACGCACATCGAGGTCTTTGCGCCCGAGAAGATCGCCGAGACCAGGCCCGACTACCTGCTGATCCTTCCCTGGAACTTGAAAGACGAGATCATCGAGCAACTTGCCTACGTGCGCGGCTGGGGCGGCAAGTTCGTCGTGCCGATCCCGGAACTGACGGTCGATGATTAAGGGCCTTCCCAGGCCGTCCGCAGCGGAAGACGGCCTAGGAAGGCCGTCCCGAAGGCCAAACCACCGCTCGTTTTCACTCAAAAATCGCCAAAAACGCTTCAAAATCGTTCGATTCGACACCTTTCCAGCAACAACCACTCGTCCCCCGCCCAGGTGCTCCATCAAAATCTTCGGGAATTACGCA
>DATKSN010000157.1:0-9693 GCA_035531595.1 Pirellulales bacterium
TGGGGTATTCGGAAGTCGTTTTTTTTCGCTTCGCTGGCGTTTCGTTTTTCGCACGTTCGTTGCTGCGCAACGCCCGTGCTTTTTCGGGAAAATGATCCCTACCGTTTCGTGGGCCGCTCCGCGGACCCCCGCAGCTTGCGCGCGTTAGTGTCGATGCGGCCCGCTCGCACCCTGGCAGCCCAGCCTGCAATCGTCACGGCCCGGCCGGCAACGGGAAGAACAGGGCGTAACGACCGATCTCCTTGGTTCCCCCGGCGTAGAGCGGACGCTTCCCGACGAGTTCGGCGAGGTACTCGACTTGCCGTTTGCGGTCGTACACTGCGGGAAGGATCGGGCCGGGGCTCAAAATCAGCGGCACGCCAGCCATGAGCGTCTCTCCCCTGGTACTGATCACCAGGTCGCTGGCCAGCCCCTCGCGCAAGTAAAAGAATGGTAAGCCCGTGTAGGGATCGCGCAGCTCGCCCTCCGGGCGCACGTCGCTCAGCGCCTCGGGCAGCTTGCCGTGCTCCAGCCGGTACGCCACCAGCGCCAGCACGAGCCGCGTCGCGCGGCGGCGCGTTCCCAATTCGCATTCCAGAGATGCCAGCCCAGCGGCGCTTCCGTAAATCCCGCCGACCAGAAAGGTCGTCCGCAGGCATTCCATTGTTTGCTCATCGCGCGCGAACTGCAAAACGGGCGGCACCGGTTCGTTCGCCCTCAACGCCGTCAAGACGCGGAACAACCCGGCGCGGTCTTCCTCGGCCATCCGGTCCAGCAAGCGTCGCGCTCGCGTCCGCTCCCAGGGCATCCAGCGCGCCGCGGCGATAATCCACCGCTCCTGATCGGTCTCGACGGGCCACGCCGCCGGTTCGGAAGCGATCAATTGTCGCACCGATTCATATTCGCCCTCCAACGCGAGGGACGGCGACGGGAACCGATCGATGATGGCCGTCAGTTCGCCGATCGCGCCCTTGATCCGTGCGGGGGTCTGCCCTTGACTGCCCGCCCACGCCGGCAACTCATTCAAGACGTCCCTCTCCAGTTGGCCGGCCGTTACAACCGCGACCAGTCTCGATTGCTGACGCAAGTGCCGCGCGATCCGCAGCACGGCCATGTATCGCGACAGCGCATCATCCAGCTTGTCCTCGCGTTGCAACACCGCGGCATGGCACCGTAAATAGAACGCCAGACTCATAGCGCGGTCGCAATCGCGGTCGTAATCGCTGCGCAGCTCCAGCCATGTGACGTCGTCCATGGCGCACGACTCGCGCCGGCTGGCCTCGACGGCCAACGCCATCGCCGGCTCGACGGGCTCGAACGACTCTGTGCCTTGCATCCATCTCCGGAGGCCCCCTGCCGGCGTAAGCATCTCCGCGGCTCGGCGGTACATGGTCGCCGTTTCAAGCGCCTCCGGCGTCGCCGGTGCCTCGACCGCCGTGATCGGCCGCGGCGCGAACGGCACCTGAATGATGCGGAACACGACGACCGCGGCGAACAGCGCCGCCGCCGGCACGAGCAGCGACGCGGCGCGCGTTCGAGCGCGCCAGTCCTTACGCTCCAAGATCCAGTCGGGCGCCCGCAGCCAGGTGGCGAATAACGCCGCCACGGGCACGGGAGCGATCGACCAAAGCCAGTTCGCCTGGATGTAGAGCATAAGTGCGGCCCAGCAGCCGAAAAGCCCGGCCAGCCACAGGCCGCCAAAGCAGGCGATGATGCCGCGGCGGATGTACATCGACGCGAGCTGCCCGGCGGCGTACGACAGCGCGAGGACGAGGCCGACCTCGACCAAATTATGAAATGTGAATGGCGCGACCGCCTTCGACGACGTCCAGGCGGCACACAAATTTATCAACGCCAGAAGCAGGAACGTCGCCAGCAGAAGAATTGCCAACCAGACGATTTGCCGGCTGAGCCAAACGGTGCGCGGGCTGATACCGCGCTCGGCGAAGAACCGGAACCTCTCGCGCTCCTGGTCGGCCAGGAACACGCAGCCGCCCATCAAGGCCAACGGAAGCACCGCCAATAGGATCGTGCCTGGGTCACTTCGGGGCACGAGCGTTACCGCGGCGGTCGCCCCGGCCAATATCAAGCCGAGTGTTCGAGCTTGCCGCGCTTCGTGCCAGCACAGCCGGCCAAACCCGGTCCACCATCCGGTGGGCGAGGCGCGCCGGCGCTGGGTGGCGATGGTTCGGGCCGCGCCTGCCCAACTCCGTCTCCAGTTCACCGCCGCCGTCCCGGCCCAATCGACGAGTCGGTGCGCGCGGTAAGGTCCGCCGTCCAGCCAGCGCAGCCCCAGCCATACGTCGCACAACAGCACCACCGCCGCCACGCCCAGCCGCCACCACCGGACTGCCGCATAGGTCGCGGGGTTGGCCATATTCAAATTGATGACGGTCTGCACGGCGATCACGATCGTCGCCGCGGCCAGGACGGTGGCCTGCATCGGGCGGCGGGTCAGCAACGAGAAGAATGCGCCCCAGACCAGGGCCTCGACCAGGCCCACGCCCCACATCGCCGCCAGCTCATCCAGTCCGTCGCGCGGCGCCTGCCAGGCGGCGGCGCTCGCCGCCACGAACACCAGCAGCGCGACGAGCGCCAGCGTGCTCACCAGCGCGACCGCCAGTTTGCCGATGAAAACCTGCGCCGACGTACACGGCAGCGTGCGCAGAAAATCGTAAGTTTCCTCTTCGCGTTCGATGGCGAACAGCGTCGCCCCGCACCCCAGCGCGTAGAGCGCCGGCACGACCGCGGCGATTTTCCACATGCCGAGAATCAGGCCGTCCGGCCGTTCGGCGAAACACCACACACCCAGAAAGCTCATGCCTGCGAAGGCGGCCAGCGCGAGCCAAAAACCGCGCATCACGCGGTACTCTTTCCAGACCAAGCGTCGAAACAGCGCGGCGTTCATGGCGTGAGGGCCTCCTCGCTGGGCGCCGGCCGCTCGGCCGGTCGCCCCGATTGCAGATAGGCGACGAAAATCTCCTCCAGCGCCGGAATGCGCGTTTCGACGGCCCGCACCGTCGGCTCGGCGTGCAACCGCGCCAGGTCATCTTCCGTGCCGCCGCGCACCAGCACTTGCCATTGCCGCGCCTTGTGCCGCCGCCGCAGAACCTCGCCCTGGATGACCGGCGGCGGGCTGGCGCCGTCGTCCAGCGTGATCGTGAGCTCCTGGATCTGCCGCTTCAACTCGTCGAGCGGCTCGACCAGGAGCAACTCGCCCTGGCGAAGGATGGCGACGATGTCGGCCACGCGTTCCACCTCGGCGATCTGGTGGCTCGACAAGAGCACCGTGCGGCCGTCGGCGGCCAGTTCGACCATGCTTTCCAGGAATTCACGCCGCACCAGCGTATCGAGCCCCGAGGTCGGTTCGTCGAGGATCAGAACCTCCGGCTCGTGGGCCAAGGCCAGCGAGAGCGCCACCTTGGCCCGCATCCCTTTCGAGAGGGCCTTGAGCTTTCGATCCGGAGGCAGGCCATACTGGGCCACCAGCGCGCCGTAGCGCGGCTGGAAGCCCGGACCATAGAAGCCGGCCGTGAACCAACCGATTTCGGCCACGGTCATCCAATCGTAGAGCGTGGGGCGTTCCGGCACGTAGCCGACGCGGCGGCGGATCTCCTGTCCCTCGATGCGGCTGTCGCGTTGCAGCACTTCGGCGCGGCCGGCGTCGGGCTGGACCAGCCCCAGGAGGATCTTCAACGCGGTGGTCTTGCCGGCCCCATTTTCGCCGAGCAGGGCGAAGACCACGCCCCGCGGAACCGCCAGCGACACGCGGTTCAACGCCGCCTGGCCGCCGTAGAGTTTGCTGACGCCGTCGAGACGAATCACCGAGTCCATAAGTCAACCCTTCATTTCTATTATTCCACCACCGTCAGTTCGATCGCCGCCAGTTCTTGTTCGATGAGCGAGCGCAGCTCGTCGGGGTCGAGGCGGCTGTGTTTGGCCTCGGCCAGCACCTGCCGCACGCGCGCTCGGATCAGTTCGATGCGTTCGCCTCGGCACTGCTTGGCCGCCTTTCCGGCCACGGCCAGGCCCGTCCCGCGTTGCGGCTCGAGCACCCCTTCGGTTTGCAGTTGCCGATAGGCACGGGCAACCGTGTTCGGATTGATGGCCAACTCGCGGGCCAACTCGCGAACCGACGCCACCAACTCGCCCGGCTTCACCGCCCCGCCGGCGACGGCGAATTTCACCTGCCGCACGATCTGGTCGTAAATCGCCAAACCGTCGCTCGGGTCGATGGAGAAGAACATGTCGTGGCCCAGTCATTGTCGGCGGCGTGAAGTATAACGCCGCGGCCGTGTGTACTAGGGTAATAGTACACTAGCTGATAGGGAATCGTCAAGGCGCCGGTTGGGAAAAAATTTCAACGACCCGAAAAAAGGCCGGAATTACCACCATTGCCGCAACATCACGCCATATTCAAGGGCCGTTGTGCGGACGGAATAGATCGCGCCACCCGTGATCGTGAAGAACGCCAGCCAGAGGCAACCATCGGTGAACAGCGACGGCGCCAGGCGCGCGTCGGTGCGCCGGAAGCGGAGATAAATTGTAGCGGCCGTGATGACGGGCAGCGTGACTCCTTGCGCGACCCCGCCGAAGACGACCATCGCCTGTGGATCGCCGAACACGAGGTACAATACCAACGCGAGCGCTGGATAGAACAAGCAGAGGAACTGAATCCATCGCGCTCGCCGTTGCGAGTGAGGAAAGGACACGAAGCCCGCCAGCCCCAGAAAGTCGGCCGTCAGGCGACTATTGCCCGCCGAGGCGACGTAGAGCGTCTTGAACAACACCACGCTCGCGCCGATCAAAAACAGGGGCTTCGTCCAGGGGTGGCCGAACGCCGTCACGTACATCTGGGCCAGATCCTCCATCAGCCGCCCTTTTTGAGGATGGAGATCCATTCGGTGCAGCACGGTCGCACCCATGACGTAGAACGCGACCGTCGCCACCGTAAACACCAACATGCTCACCCACGCGTCGAGATGAAGGACACGCATCCAACCCTTGGCCCGCCGGGCCCAGCCTTCGTCCGGCGCGCATTTTCCACTGTACCGAGCGTAGCCCTTTTCCAGGCACCAATAGGGATACGAGTAGAGTTCGGCGGCGCCCACCCCCGTGATGCCGAAGGCGCTGAATGCGACCGTCACCGCGGTCGCGGGGATCGCCAACGAGAATCCGCCCTTGATTTCGTCGACGCTGATCGGAAAACCCGAGAACGGCAAGGCGACGACGCACGCCACGGTAGCCAAGGTAATGCTCGCGACCAGGAAGGTCGTCAAGAGTTCGATGCGTCGATACCCTCCGCTGAGCAGCAAGACCACCGCGACGACCGCGGCCACGACGGCCCAGGGGTCGGCCGGATGCCGCCGAACGAAGTCACGCCAGGCGGGCGAAACCACCCCGGCGAGCGCTGCGACGGCCTCGGTCGCCTGGGGAAACAGCAGGTTCATGGCCTGGCCGATTCCCCCTAACATTCCGCCCAACTGAAACACCGTGGCCAACAACATGAAGAACCACCACCAGACCAGCCAATGCGTTCCAAACCGTGGGCCGGGTAGTTCGTGCAAGGCGCCCAGGGTTGGCTTGCCCGACGAGATCGCATACCGGCCCAACTCGATCTGCACGAAGACCTTGATCACGCAACTGAACAAGATCAGCCAAAGCAAGAGGAACCCGTGGTCGGCGCCGAGCTTGGTGGTGACCAAGAGCTCGCCGGTTCCGATGATGCCGCCGGCCAGAATGATGCCGGGCCCGATTTGCTTGAGCGCGGACCATAGACTCACGGGCGGCTCGCGCAGAGCGTCGGCCGGCATGGCGTACGGATCGAACGCGCTGGCTTGGCTCGTGGCACGAGCGGTGGCTTGGCTCATGGCACGATTGGAACGTGCCGCGCGGACTGTGTAAAGTCGGCCGCGTGCGAGCTATACTTAGCGCGGTCGAGAATGAGACATTCACGGTGGCTGGGGCAGAGCCTAAGCGATGCCCCGGTCGCTATCTAGCCCGGATTATTCATGGTCCCGTAGCTGGCTTCGCAAGAAGTCAGGCTGTGGACGCGAGTTACGCCAGAATTCTTGCGAATTCTGCTACAGCGCAGTGCGCGAGTTCCTCCCCACGCGACGAGGTTGCATGCCCGACGAATAGGAGGGGTCGGGCACCGGAGACAACTGCGGCGCGGAACCTTCCTCATCGGGCGCCGGCGTGACCGCGCCTTCGTCGCCTTCCAAGATCATTCCGTCCTCCGGCTCGGAAACCGTCGCCTCGTCGGCGACCACTTCCTCGTTGCCGCGGTAGAGAATCGAGTTCTTCCGGTATCGGAAGTCACACGGCTCGTCCGGCAGCGGACCGCAATAGTCGTAGCAGTTCTGGCATTGGCGGCAACCGGCCGCTGAAGCCAACAGAATCAGGAGGGCCAAGAGGGTGATTCGGCAGTACATCGGGTTTCCCTTGGGTTGACCTCGCGCCGCCAATCGGCCTGTGCCGCGGCGAGCGGTAGCGATATATTCGTCCGAATAACCGTCACAATCCGCATCTTTTTCCGCAATTTGGCAGCCCCACAGCACGTCATGCCTCGAACAGCCACGCACCGCGGCGCCCAGCTTGCGCAGCTTCCGCAGTCGCCGCCGCCACGGTTCGCCTGGCTGCGGCGTAACGGCGGATTGCTTGCGTTGGTGTTGCTGGCGGCAGCCGTCCGGCTGCCTGGCGTCAACCGGCCGCTGGTCGGCCATTTCGCCACGAAGAGTGTTTTCTATGCGATGATTGCCCGCAATTGGGTGATGGGGCGTTCTCCGGTTTGGTATCCAGCGATCGACTGCATGACCGGGGGCGAGCGCGGCTGGCACCTGTTGGAATTCCCCGTTGCCGCCTACCTGGCAGGCGCGGGCTGGGCCTGTTTTGGCGGATCGCTCGATGTTTGGGGCCGGGCCACCTGCGTTGCCTTCAGCGCCGGCTCGGTCCTGATGTTGTTTTCACTGGTCCGCCGCTGGCACGGCCTTTCGGCCGCCTACGGCGCGGCGGTGACGCTGGCGCTGGCGCCGGTGGCGATCATTTTCGGCCAGTGCTTCATGCTCGAATCGTCGCTGGTGTTCTTCAGCGTCGCAACGATCGGGTGCCTCGATCAATGGCTCGCGCGACGCGAGCGGCGATGGCTCGCACTGGCGGCTGTGAGCTTTGCTTTGCTCCTTTTGACCAAGATCTACATGCTGGTGTTGATCCTGCCGTTAGCCGCCATGGCCCGGCGCGAGCCGCGAGTTGGTCCTTGGGGCGGCTCCCGCCGGCGCTGGATCGAATTCATCGTCGCAGGCGCGTTGGCCGCGACGCCCGCGCTCGTGTGGTGCGCCAACGTGGTGCGAGTCTCCGCCCCCAACGGCCCGCTTTCGCAACGGGTCTTCTATTCGCTCCGCCAAAGCGCCGCCGTTCACCAGTCGCCCCAAGAGTTGCTTGTGTCGCCCACTTTCCACCGCAAGCTGCTCGACGATCTGACAGGGCCGGTGCTGACGCCGCTGGGGTTCGTGCTTTGCATTGTCGGGTTGACGAACCCAGCCTGGCGGCGGCACGTTGCCTGGCTGGCGTCGATGGCCGTGCTCGTGGCGGCCTTACCGGCGAAGTTTCACGATATTCTCTATTACGATGTCGTGCTCTTGCCGCCGTTGTGCATCTTAACCGGACTGGGTTGGCAACGGGTTGCCGAGCGGTTGCGGGTGGGGCGCATGGCGACGGTGGGCCTCTTGTCGGTGGCCATGCTGTTGTCATTACGCTATGCGGTCGGTCCAGCGTTCTTGACGCCCCCGGAGGATCGCGGCGTCACGGCGGCGGCGGCGGCGCTGCGAGGGTTGGCCGGTATCGAGGAACCCGTGCTCACGATGCACGGCTGGTGTCCCGACCTGCTCTACTACTGCGACCGACCGGGTTGGGCCGTCTCGCCCGACGATCCGCGTTTGCCGGAGCGGTTCGCCTTGGCCAGGCGGCACGGTACGCGCTGGTGCGTCGCCACCAACCTCGAAGCGATCGACCGTTGTCCTCTGGCCATTTCCGCGCTCGCCGATTGGGAGGTCGTCCATGAGGGCGATGATTTTCGAGTCTACTCCGCGAGCGGCCCCTACGGCGTCCAAGCCAGCGAGCGGATTTCGCCAAACTCGCGAGGTGGCTTCTCCCAACGGTCGCCGCCGTCGGGCGAGTGATCGACTTCGCCGCAGTTCGGGCAGATGTCCCTGTCGCGCGGATTGGCGGCCCCTTGCCTTCGACCGAAGCCCTATCTACACTCATCTCGTGGGGAGAACCTTCGCCTCATCCAATTCCTTCTTATACTTCACGCGGCCCACAATGAGACATTTTGCCACGAGAAAGCGGTGGCTGGTGGCGGAGCTAATTCGATGGGCTTGACTCATGTGACCGCTCGGGTGGGTAATCTGGCCAAGCAAGGCACGCCGTTTGAGGCGGCGTTTCTGGTTGATACCGGGTCCATCGACTGCCTCGTTCCGCGCGAACATCTCATCGCGGCTGGCATCCGACCTGAGGGCAAAGCGATTTACGAATTGGCCAACGGTCAGCCCGTGGAATATGAGTATGGGTTTGGTCGAATTGCATTCATGGGCGAGGAAACCGTGGCCCAGATCATTTTTGGGCCGCCGGATGCCGAGCCGATTCTGGGCGTGGTTGCCTTGGAGAACACAGGTCTCGTCGTTGATCCAGTCACAAGAGACCTCAAACGCCTGCACGCCAAGCCGCTCAAATGAGATTGAATCACGGCGCCACGTAGATCATCCAGGACACGCCGAAACGGTCGGCGACCATGCCGAATCGCGGGGAAAAGAAGGTCTTGGTCATCAGCATCTGCACCTGGCCACCGTCGCCCAGGGCGGCGAACAGCCGCTCCGCCTCGGTCTCGTTGGGGACCGTGAGGCACAGCGCGAAGCCCTGGAAGGCAGGGCGCCCGAGGCAACGACCGTCGGAAGCCAGCACGGTTGTTTCCCCGATGCGCAAGTTCGCGTGCATCACTTTGTCCTCGTTGCCGGGTGAACCGGGTTCCGGGCCGTCCTTGAATCGCATGAGCATCGTCACCTCGGCGCCGAGCGTGTCGCGGTAGAACTCGATCGCCTCGTCGCAACAGCCGTCGAAAAACAGGTAGGGTTGGATTTGCATTACGCCTCCATTTCAGGGGTTTTAGCGTTGGAATTCATAAGCCGAATCGTCTGGTTTCCGTCGTGGGGTGCTTCCTTCGGCCAGAGCCGCGATCTCGAACCGCCCATCCGCGTCGCTCACCGCACCGGCCGCGCCGAGCGTCGCGTCGGTTGCTTCCGGGTTGGCGTTGAAATTGATTAGTTGCCATACTGGCATGGCTTCCATGTAAGGCAACAGGAAGGCGTGGGCCGAAAAACAGCGGCCCTGGTTGGCGATGGTCGCGCAGACCAGCCGGCCGGGCGGAAAGGTGTTGAAGGTACCGTGGTAGTTCTGCATCGCGATCCCGATTTGCTTGAGGTGGTTCGTGCATTCCGCGCGGTGGGCCGACTCGCGCGCCGCCTGCACGGCGGGCAACAAGAGCGCGACCAGAATGCCGATGATCGCGATCACGACCATGAGTTCGACCAAGGTGAAGCCGCGTCGTCCGTTGTGGCAAGGCATGTTGCACTCCTTTGAAAACGATCGTTGTCTTTGTCAGGATCATAACATAGAATGGCAGGATTATGGCAAACGCTCAACCGCTCGTCAACGGTGTCA
>DATKSN010000158.1:0-6350 GCA_035531595.1 Pirellulales bacterium
CGCGTAAGGCACTCCAGCCTGTCCGAGGGCCGCCGTGGCCCGCCGCAGTCGATCTTTGACTTTCTCCACGGCCAGGGCCGTCCTTTCCCATCCGAACGGTGCGATCGTCAAGTCTGCCATGTTGTGCTTTCCCAATCCCCCTTTTCTATCAACAACCCGCTCAAAGCCTAGGATGGCGGCGGGACGAACGGGTTCTGTAGGGAACGCCCTCCGTGGCGTTCCGTGCTCCGATGGCGGACGTCACCCGCCGCCGCGGAACGCCACGGAGGGCATTCCCTACAGAGCAATGGGTGAGCTTTGCCGTCCGCTCCTACTACTATACTCGAAAACTCCGCTTGAAACGATACGTGGCTTTTGCTTGTCGTTCGCCGCGCGGGTATGCTCACGGGTGATGACCGACGTGACCCGCATCCTCGACGCAATCAAGGCCGGCGAGCCCAAGGCGGCCAGCGAGTTGCTACCACTCGTGTACCAGGAGCTCCGCAAGCTGGCGGCCGCAAAGCTGGCCCAAGAGAAGCCCGGTCAGACGCTCGACGCTACGGCGCTGGTTCATGAAGCCTATCTGCGCTTGGTCGATGTTCCCAACCCGCGGGAATGGGACGGCCGTGGCCACTTTTTCGCCGCCGCAGCCGAAGCCATGCGACGGATCCTGGTCGAGAGCGCTCGGAGCAAGCGGCGGCTCAAACGCGGTGGCGACCTGCAACGACTGGAGCTCGCCGACCCAGCCGCCCCCTCCGCCGACGACAGGCTTTTGGCCCTCGACGAGGCGCTGGCGAAACTCGCCGGCGAAGATCCGATCGCCGCCCGTGTCGTCGAATTGCGCCGCTTCGCCGGACTTGGCCACGAACAAATCGCCGCCGTGCTTAATATCACGGTCTATGAAGCGCGGCGGAAATGGACCTACGCCCGCGCCTGGCTGCGCGAGTACGTGGGGCAGGTTTCCAACCTGCCATAGAAGCCAGTATGGCACCCTTGGAAACCTACCCCGCGACGAGGCGACCAGCCTTAGGCAGGCCGCCGGAAATGGTCTACCCTGATGCCTGCCTTAAAGTCGCCTTTCGCTCCGCGAAAGGGCATTCTTTCGCGGAGCGAAAGGCGACATTGGGTAGGACATTTCCGGCGGACTGCCTTAGCTTATACTTCAAGCGGGTGGTTCAAGTTTTTTCGGAATTTTCGACAGCCACGGACGGAAACGACGCATTGAAAGGTGAAGTTCCCTTGAAGGAGCATGCCATGCCCGTCGATCCAAAACGCGTCCAGTCCGCATTCCTGGCGGTGGTTGAAGTGACCGACCCGGCGGCCCGGGACGCCATTCTCGACCGCGAGTGCGGGACCGATCTCGAATTGCGGCAACGAGTTGAAGCCTTGCTCAAGGCGCACGACGAACCGGGCAGCTTGCTGGACAAGCCCGTTGGCGGAGAAGCCGGAAATGAGGCGAGTCGCCTTCCTTCCCTCGATGTTCCCCTCGCCAGGGCGGCCGCCCAAGACGGATGCACGATCGCGCCGACCGAAAATCGACCGGCGCCGCGGCCGCCGGCCGACGGTCCCGGAACGCGCATCGGTCCTTACAAGCTCTTGCAGCCCATTGGTGAGGGAGGCATGGGCAGCGTTTGGATGGCGGAGCAATCCGAACCGGTGCGCCGCATGGTCGCGCTGAAGGTCATCAAGGCCGGCATGGACTCCGCCCTGGTCGTCGCCCGATTCGAGGCCGAGCGTCAGGCTCTGGCCCTGATGGACCATCCCCACATCGCGCGTGTCTTCGACGGCGGGGCGACGGACACCGGCCGTACGTATTTCGTGATGGAGCTCGTCAAGGGGACGCCCATCACCAAATACTGCGACGAGCACCGCTTGTCGCTGGCTCAACGGCTGGAGTTGTTCGTCTCGGTGTGTCAGGCACTACAACACGCGCACCAGAAAGGAATCATCCACCGGGACATCAAGCCCTCGAACGTGCTGGTGGCCCCCTACGACGGTCGGCCGGTGGTCAAAGTGATCGACTTCGGCGTCGCCAAGGCGACGGGGCAGAAGCTCACCGAACGCACCTTGTTCACCGAGTTTGGCGCCATGGTCGGCACGTTGCAGTACATGAGCCCCGAGCAGGCGGAGTTGAACAACCAGGATATCGACACCCGCAGCGATCTCTACAGCCTGGGTGTGCTGTTGTACGAGTTGCTGACCGGGACCACCCCTCTTGACATGAATCGGCTGCGGGGGGCGGCGTTGGCGTCGGTGTTGATGTTGATTCGCGACGAGGAGCCTCCCAAGCCGAGCACGCGGCTCTCCGAGTCGAAGGATTCGCTGCCGTCGGTCTCCGTGCAGCGACAGTCGGATCCGGCCCGATTGCCGAACCTCGTGCGCGGTGAGCTGGACTGCATCGTGATGAAGGCCCTGGATAAGGACCGCAACCGCCGCTACGAGACGGCCAACGGCCTGGCACGCGACATCGAGCGCTACCTGGCTGACGAGCCGGTGGAAGCCCAACCACCCAGCGTGAGGTATCGGCTGAAGAAGTTCGTCCGCCGGAACAAGGGGCCGGTGATCGCCGCAACCCTCGTGGGGCTGGCGCTGGCCGCTGGCATCGTCGGAACGACCTGGGGCCTGCTGCGGGCTGCCAGCGCCCTGCGCGCTGAGGCACGGCAACGCATTGTGGCCGAGCGTGAACGAGACGAAAAGGAACAGGCGCGGGCCGGCGCCGAGCGCGAAAAAGAAGAAAAGGAACAGGCGCGGGCGGTATCCGAAGAACACCGCCTGGCCGCGGACAAGGCCCGCGAAGGCGCTGAAGCCGCGCTCTACTTCAATCGCGTCGGCCTGGCGTACCAGTATTGGCTCGCCGACAATGTTGGCCAATCGCGCCGCATCCTTGACGCCTGTCCGAGCGAACGGCGCGGTTGGGAGTGGGGCTACCTCGATCGGCTCGACCACGGAGAACTGCTGACGCTTCCGGGAAATGACCAGTACACGACCGCCCTGCAGTTCAGTCTCGAAAGGAAGCGAATGGCCGCTTTTTCGGAATTTGGCTTCAGCGGAGTGCGCATCTGGGACTTGACCACCAACAAGCCCCTCGCGGAAATCAGCCAGTTGCAGCATCACCGGCAGTTCTGCGCCTTCGCCCTCAGCCACGACGGCAAAATTCTCGGCATGGCCGACAAGTCGGGCGCGGTCAGTCTATGGAACCCCGAAACCGGCGAACTGGTTCGCGAGTTTGCCCGGCTGTCCCGATCAATCAGCGGGCTCTCGTTCAGCCCCGACGGCAAGTTGCTCGCCGCCGCCTGCGCCGGTCGCCGCATGAGTGAGCGTGTGTTGGTGTTTGCTGAGCCGTCGTGGGATGAAGAAGATCTGGTGATCTGGGACCTGGCGAGTGGCAAGGAAGTGTTCCACCCGAAGGGTTTCGGCGCCGTGGCCCAATTCAGCCCCGATGGCTCGAGATTCCTTTCGTTGAAGGTCAACGCTGCGTTCCGCCTGAGCCGGACCATCCCCGAGATGTTCGTGTCGTTGTTCGACACGGCGGGTTGGACCGAGATTGCCGCTGGTAAGCTTGGCATGGCGGAGCTCTACTCGTTCAGCGGCGACGGCAAACGTCTTGCGCTCGGAATGCGATACCGGCAACGCAGCGCAAACCTCGTGCGGATCATCGATCCCGCGACGGGAGATGAACTGCAGTCCCTGGCTCCGAGCACAACGATGGGGGACATCGCTTTAAGCCCCGACGGTTCGGCCTTGGTGATCGCTGAGTTCTGAGGTTTGGGGCGGATCGACGTTTGGGACTTGAAAGAGCGGCGTCGGGTCCGCGCGCTTCGCGGGCACCAGAGCATGATCAACGCGGTGGCGTTTGCCCCAGATGGTCGGTTGGCGAGTTGCTCGTCGGACTACACGATCAAGTTTTGGGATCCGGCAGCCGACCAAGAACTCACCCGGCTCGCCAAGCGCAGTGTAGGTCAGGCTGAGAACGCGGTGTTTGGACCCAACGGCAGCCTGCTTGCGTTCTCCCAGCCCAACACCAAAATCCTCTTCTTCGGACCGATCCGAACCATCACGGTCGTCGACGCTGACGTTGGCCGAATCGTACGCACACTGGCTGGCCACCAGCGTGGCACCGTGCGATTGGCTTTCAGCCACGACGGCACGCGGCTGGCTTCTGGAGGCCGTCTCGGAGACGTCAAAGTCTGGGATACTTCAAGTTGGGGCGAGGTCGGCGCATTCAGCGGACATGACGGCGAAATCACCGCGCTCGCGCTGAGTCCCGACGGCCGTTGGGGCGCCTCGGCTCACGAACCGAAGGAGATCACACAAATACGCATTAAACGACGGATAGTGGCCGGAGCCAAATCCGTTCCGGTTGCGCTCAAGGTGTGGGATGCGAAAGCCGGAAGCGAGCGATTCACGCTCGCTGGGCATTTCATGGAAATCGATCGGGTGGCCTTCAGCCCGGACGGCCAACTGCTGGCATCCGCAGCCTACAAGCTTGTCAAAATCTGGGATATGGAGACGGGCAGTCTGCTCCGCGAACTGACGAGTGAATTCCAATCGGGGATGATCGAGGTACTCATGTTCAGCCCGGACGGCACGTTGTTGGTCACGGCTGGCTCGGGGTCGGTGCAAGTCTGGGACGTGGCCTCCGGCCGATCCGTCGTCGCGCTCCAGGGGCATGGACGGGGCCGGCTTGTCGTGGCCTTCAGCCCGGACGGGGCGCGTTTGGCGACGTCCACCGGCGGGGAAGTGAAACTCTGGGAAGTGCGGACTGGACAGGAAATCCTGACGCTGTCGCTTTCCCCGCTCAGCGATACCGAGCGACCGGCCGTCGTTGCGTTGGCGTGGAGCAGCGACGGCGAGCGCCTCCGGGCGGCACTGCGTGACGGCTCCGTGGTCGAATGGGACGGGACGGCGAGAGCGCGGGAATGAATGGAGCTGCCAGGTCCGTTCGTACTTGCGCGGATTATTCATGGTCCAACACTAACCCGCAGCGCAAGCAAGGTTCCCAGGGACCATGAATAATCCGGGCTAGCGCGAGAGGCGAGAAAAAACGTACCGCCAAGCGAGGGACGTATTACCGCACACGGTTCGGAATGAGACATCTTCGGCACCGACCCCCGCCAGCTTGCCTGGCGGGTGAAGCAGATGGCGTGCTACCAGCGGCGCGCCCACACCCCAACCTCGACCCCACCCCGCTCGTCGGGGTCGGTGAAGGAGATTCTCTGACACGCACGGCGCCGGAGGCTGTAGCCCGCCATCTTGTTCACCATCCAGACGAGCTGGATGGGGCCCCCGCGATGATACGCGAATGTCTCATTCCCTTCCGCGTGCGGTATAGCGGCAGGATTTGGACGCGAGTAGAATAAGACGAAACATCAGGAGAACTCAGATGACGCTTGAACTCGTCCTGCCGCCCGGCTTGGAACAGCGCCTGCAACTCGAAGCGACTCGCCAAGGTCAGTCGGTCGGGGCAACTACCTTGCAATTGCTGGAGAAGTATTTGCCGCCGCCTGATCGACGTGCCGAGGCGATCGCCTTGTTGCAAGCGTCCATCCAGAAAGCCAACGTGGCGACGCAGGCCGAGAAGGAAGAAGCTGCCTCCATACTCCGCTTCCTCGACGAAGACCACCCGTCCGAACGTCAACTCTTTCCTGATGATATGAAGGGAATAACCTGGTGATCGCGACGACCAACATCCGTCATCTCGCTCGCTTCACGCCCGCCGAGGTTTGGAACAAAATCACGTTTCCGTGAATCGAAGGGCTCACGTCCCAGACGCCGCCGCGCGAATTGAAGCCGCGAATCAGCCGTCCGGATTGTCGAGCAGTTCTTGCAATCGCGCGCCCAGTTCGGGCGGAAGACGCGCCGGCCAGGTCGGGCCGACCAAACCGACGCCGATCATGTCCAACAGGTGAACTCGATCTTTGAGTCGGAACGCGTTGAGTTTCATGACCACCAGCGCTTCCAGCGACACCACCTGGAACCGCGCCGCCGGTTCGGACTGAGCGACGTCCGGCGACGGTATCGCGTCATTCGGGCGCACCTTCTCGCCCGCAAAAAGGACGTGGACCGCGTCTCTGGGCCGACCGTTGGGGCCATCAAGGAACATGTCGACGTCCAATGTTTGGCAATGCGCGAAACCGGCCGTTGCCATGGCGGCTTTCGCGGCTTCAAAGTCCGTGCGGCGAAGCAGGATATCGACGTCTTGGGTGTTGCGAACGGCCGCCTCGTCGGCACGGCCGACCCACTCGGCGACGGCGTTGCCGCCGACCACCGCGTAAGGCACTCCAGCCTGTCCGAGGGCCGCCGTGGCCCGCCGCAGTCGATCTTTGACTTTCTCCACGGCCAGGGCCGTCCTTTCCCATCCGAACGGTGCG
>DATKSN010000159.1:0-13481 GCA_035531595.1 Pirellulales bacterium
CGCGTAAGGCACTCCAGCCTGTCCGAGGGCCGCCGTGGCCCGCCGCAGTCGATCTTTGACTTTCTCCACGGCCAGGGCCGTCCTTTCCCATCCGAACGGTGCGATCGTCAAGTCTGCCATGTTGTGCTTTCCCAATCCCCCGTCTATGGTACTCGAAAATTCGGCATGAAACGATATACTTCACGCGGCCGAGAATGAGACATTCACGGTGGCTGGGGCAGAGCCTAAGCGATGCCCCGGTCGCTTTCTAGCCGGGGCATCCGGATCGGCCGCGGCGATTCGACCGAGATAGGCATTGTCGAACTCGCCCAGGTGCTGCACCAGTACGGCCCGGCGGACGTCGGCGGACGTCATGACCTCAGCGTACGCGCTCGATTGGCTCGTCCTTTGAAAGTCCGCAATGAGTGTAGCCGTCGATGATTTCCATGGGCCGAACGGATTGCCATAACCATCACGCCGAACAAAGCCCACAGTCGAACGGGAAAGCGGGGGGCGTGGCATGGGGCATTATATATACCGCCCGCGCCCGGCTTCGACACTAACCCGCAGCGCAAGCAAGGAGCGCAACCGCCGGCCTTGCTTGCGCTGCGGGTTGGTGTGCAGACTTCCGAATGTGTCATTCTCGGCCGCGTGCATTATATACTGCCCGCGACGGCGCCAGTCCCGCAAGCGGGTGCCCCTCTCCACGTTAAACGAAGATATGCCAATTCAAGCCGCGTGTGGCATAACAGTGCGGGGCGGCACAGTAAAAACCGCCGGTCGCGCCGGCCATCTGGGTGTGTCAGGGCATTGACTTGCGCGGGACCGCGTTGCACTATTGACCATCATCATGCGTGGAGGTGTATCTTGCTGACAGAAATGCTCGGATCGTCACCGCGTCGGGCCAATTCGCGAATCGCGATGGCGCTCGGTTCGGCCCTCGCTCTTTCCTGCCTGGGGCCGTACTCGGCGTGCCCCGCCGCCGAGGCCGACGCGGCGGTGGTCGATCTTTCGTTGCTGGTGGCGCCCGAGTACCCGTGTAACTGGCCGGCGGGTTGGCCACCCTTCCTGATGAACCAATACCTGAAAATAGGGCCGCTCAGCGGCGTGAACGGCGACGTTCTGGTCATCGATGGCAACACCGGCACGCAGCTCGACGTTCCGCCACACTCCGTTCCGTCGCCGGACACAGGTCTGCCCAATGCCGGACCCTACGGCCGGGTTTTCACCGATAAGGTGCCGGCTTGGCAGTTCTGCGGCGAGGCCTGCGTGATCGATTGCCAAGACCTGGTCGATTCAAAAACCGACGGCCGCAGTGAACTGATCAAGAAAGAACGCGTCATCGCGTGGGAGAAAAAAAACCGGCCGCTGGGCCCTGGCGACGTGGTGCTGTTCGCCAGCGGCTACACGAACAAATACTACCACCCGCTGCCGGCCGGGCGGCGCTTTCTCGCCGAGCCGCTTGAAGCCAAGACGCCGGCCTGGCCCGACCCCGACCCCGACTGCATGGAGTATCTCGCCAGCCGCAAGGTCATGACCTTGTGTACCGACAGTCCGAGCATGGGACCGATTCCCGATCTGGCCGAGCCGACGCATTTTGCCGGGCTGAAGTATGGGATGGTCTGGACGGAAAGCGCCACCGACCTGGACAAGCTACCGGCCACGGGGGCCTTTTGCTGCATGCTCGGCCCCAAGCATGCGGACGGCCTTTACAGCGAATGTCGGTCGCTGGCCATCGTGGGCGATCCGCTGGCCAGGCGGCTGATCGACTCGGCGCGCAATCGCCAGGTCGTCGATCTGTCGGTCGTTTTGTCGACCGAGTTGCCCGTGTCGTGGCCGGGGCCGGGCGTGGGCAACCACCGCCAGCCCTATTTGAAAGCGCCCCTCTTTTTCGCCCCAAACCTGGGAACGTATCATGTGACGCACATCCTCGACTCGCAGGCGGGCACCCATCTGGTGCCCCCGGCCTACGCCCTGCCACCCGAAGGTTTCGACGACGCGAGCTACGCCTCCGAAGTACGAGCCTGGTTGGCCGAGTTCGAGGAAAAATATGGGCGGCGTGGCACGAGCGACGTCACGACCGAAAAGGTGCCGCTTTCGCAGATGTGCGGCTGGGCCCGCGTGATCGACGTCAAACATCGCATCGGAACCACCGAGCGAAAGAGCTGGCCGCGGTCTCCCGAGATCACCGTGGCCGATATTCGGCGGTATGAAGAAGAACACGGCCCACTCAAGCCGGGCGAGATCGTCATTTTTCACAGCGGCTACACCGACGCCTATTTCAAATCGTTGCCGGAGGGAACGGCCTTCATGGCCGAACCGCTGGCCGGCAAGCGCGAAGGGTGGCCGGCGCTCGGCCCGCGGGGCGTCGTCTACCTGGCCGAGAAAGGCATCCGCTGCGTGGCCACCGACGGGCCGACACTGGGCGGGACCGAACCCCAACGCGCGATGATGACCTATTGGGCGCTGGGCGGCAAAGGCATGGTCGCCGTGGAGTTCCTGAAAGGGGTCGGGAAGCTATCCAGCAAAGCCTATTTCATCTTTGCTCCCGTCAAGATTCGCGGCTGCCACGGAGGACCGGGCCGGGCCATCGCACTTTATTAATCAACGATCCGCCCAAAGGCGAGGATGCGAAGATGGGACAGACTCTGTAGGGAACGCCCTCCGTGGCGTTCCTTGTCCTGCCAGACGACGTCTCACCTGCTTCTCGGAACGCCACAGAGGGCGTTCCCTAAAGAACTCGCTCCGACGATCCTAGCCTTCAAGCGGGTCGTTGATTAAATTCGCTGGCGGATTCGGCCGTACAACTGGTCGGCGAACTGAATCATGTAGCCAAAATCGCAGCCGCACTGCACCCATTGCACTCCCTGCCGCGCGGCCCGCAAGGCGTGTTCCTCGTCCGGCGCCATGCCGATCCCCACGTAGAGGCCGGCGGCACGAGCTTTCGAGGCAATCGTGCCGACCGCTTCAACCACCGTGGAGTGATGAACCTGGCCGAGCATGCCCATCGATCCTGAAAGATCGTAGGGGCCGATCACGATCGAGTCGAAGCCCGCCACGGCCAGGATCGCGTCGAGATCGAGAAACGCCTCCGCCGTCTCGATCTGGATTGCGACGAACACCCGCCGGTTCGCTTCGGCGACGTACTCGACGGCGTCGCGGCGGCCGTAGTCGGCGGCCCGCCGCGGACCGAATCCACGCGTGCCTTGCGGCGGATAGCGGCAGGCACTTACGACCTCGCGCACCTCGTCGGCCGATCGGATACGCGGCACAATCACCGCCTCGGCGCCCGTGTCGAGCACCCGCTTGATCCAGGCCACGTCGGACGAGGGAACCCGCACCAGCGCAGGTGCGCCTCCCGCGCGGGCCGCGATCAAATGCGCCGCGAGCGACTCGAGGCTGATGGGATTGTGCTCCAGGTCGATCCAGACGAAGTCGACACTCGGCGCCAACGCTTCGGTAACAGCCGGATCGCTGAGCGTGATCGCGGGACCAAGGCAAAGACGGCCGGCGTCGAGCTGCTCGCGGAAGTGGTCGATGTGGTTCATGGGAACAGGATGATTCAACACGAATGGGAGCCTTTTCTTGTGGGTGATGGAATGGGAAACTCTGTAGTGGCGTTCCGCTCATCATGGGCTTCTCTCGAAGAAAGAGTCGCGTCGCGGAAATGCCCCGGCGCGGCGTTGAAGTCTAACCTCTTTCCGGCGGGTTGGAAACGGGGGCCTCGCCCCTGTTGACATTGCAATACAACATGTTGTATGATGGGAACAACATTGAAGGGAGGTGATCGCAATGGTCCCATCGGCTCGATTCGGCGTTTTGTTCAAGCAGCGGCGCGTGGCCTTGGGCAAGACGCTACGGCGATTCTGTCAGGACAACGGGCTCGATCCGGGCAACATCAGCCGGCTCGAACGCGGGCTACTCCCCCCGCCGCGGGGGCGGGAGGTCTTGGAATCGTACGCCAAGTGCCTGAAGCTCAAGAAGGGCTCCGACGAATGGTACGAATTGTTTGATCTGGCCGCGGCCCAGACCGGGCGCATTCCCCAGGAAATCCTCGATGACGAGGAACTGCTGGAGAAGCTACCGATCCTGTTCCGCACGTTGCGCGGCCAGAAAGTGCCGGACGAACAACTCGACGAGCTCGTGCGGAAGATTCGGCAGGTGTGACCGTGGGCAAGACTTACCGGGCGCCGTATTTCCGTCACGAGGATCTCCGCCGCAAGGCCGACGAATTCCTCGCCAAGCACCACGCGCGCGGAACCATCCCGGTGCCCATCGAGGAGATCGTGGAATTCCGACTTGGCATGGACATCGTCCCCACCCCTGGCCTGCACGAACTGCTTGAAACGGATGGATTCATTACCAGCGACTTCAAGGAGATTCACATGGATGAATTCGTCTACAGAAGCCGCCCAGGCCGCTACCGATTCACCCTGGCCCACGAGGTGGGCCATGCGGTGCTGCACGCGGAGTTGTTCCACGGCCGCCGGTTCCGCACCGTCAGCGAATGGAAGAAGTTCGTCAACTCCATCTCGGAAAAAGAACACGGCTGGCTGGAGTACCAGGCCTATGCCTTCGCCGGCCTTGTTTTGGTGCCGCGGATCGCACTTGAGCGGCACACGAAAAAGTGCGTGGATCAGGTCCGGGCTGAGGGCATCGACCTCGGCGAGAACTGGGATTTTGCATTGTCCCGGATCGCCGCTTTTCTCGCCAAGCGCTTTGAGGTTTCGAGCGAAGTCATCGAACGACGGTTGCAAAAGGACGAAGTGCCGGAAAGCTTCAAGCGATAACTGGATTGTCTCGAGGAGAAAATCATGGCACGCAATCCCCGGCCCGCAGCGAATCAGATCCATTTGGCGATGACGCCCGAGCGCGATGATGGGTGGTGGCGAAGCCAGGGCCTCTTCGCGGCCAATTATCTCAAGAGACAGATCGACGAGTCCCGATACGTGCCCGCGGCGGAGGACGTTCGTTCGATCTACGAGAAGGTCAAGAAACGATGGGTGAGCAATCACGCCGGACTTTGCCGCCAGAGCGAAGCCTACACTCGGACCCGATTCCTTGATCCGACGCTTGCCGACCTGGGATGGTTCTTCATACCCGAAAATGAGCTGCCCGAGGGAAACACGCGGAAACGACCGGATTACTGTCTATTTCGCGACGAATCGACCGAGCAGCGGGTGGCCTCACAGTCGGCGACCGAGATCTTTCGCGCATCGCAGACCGTTCTTGAGGCAAAGAAGGCCGGGCATTCCCTGGACAAGGTCTCCCAGCGAGAAACGCCGGGCTGGTTCCCCAGTCAACAAATCCAGGACTACTTGCGCTGGGCCACCGATCCAACAGGCCAGCGATTCTTTCGCTGGGCGATCCTCTCCAACGGCGACGAGTGGCGGCTGTATTGCTTCGACGCGGCACCCGATGCCTACTTTGCCTTCCATCTCGCCGACGAAATAGAGTTCTGCACACTTGCGGATTTCCGGCTTTTTGTCGCGCTGTTTGGCCCCGGCGCCTTCGTCCGCGACCCAAACGGCCAATGCCTCCTCGACGGACTTCGAGAGGAGTCTCTGACCCACCAATTGGAACTCGAAGAGAAACTTCGGCGCCGGATCTTCGATGTCCTGGAAGAACTGGCCGAGGGGTTCTACAACAACCAAGAGAACCAACTGGGCGAAGCCGATCTGCCTGGCGTGTATCAAGCGTCGCTCATCGTTCTTTACCGCCTGCTTTTTATTCTTTACGCCGAAAGTCGTACCCTTCTGCCTGTCCGGCGCCACGGGCCGGGAGCCAACCGTCGGTATCTCGACGAATTCTCACTCACGCGCCTGGTCGAGAAGCTCCGCGACGTGAATGCGTATCCCGATGATGCTTTCGACGGACTCTACAAGGAGTTGCTGAACCTGTTCCACCTGATCGACGGCTCGCGGAAAGAACAGAACGAGCGACTCGGGGTCACGCGCTACAACGGCCGGTTGTTCAGCCCGACGGAAAATGCCGAGATCGAACGGTGGTGGGTCGGCGAGAAAACCTTGGCCAACGTGTTGCGGCAGCTAGTCTTTGCTCAGCCTCGCGCACGCGCGCGAGCACGTCAGCAGCTCATCGCGACCGATGAAACGATCGACTATGGCACGCTCGAAGTGCGCCAGCTTGGCGACATCTACGAAGGTCTGTTGGGCGGGAAACTCGAGCGGCAGCAGGATGGCCGCCTCCAACTTCTAAACGAGCGCGGTGCAAACCAAAGGGAAGGGATTTTTTACACCCCGGATTGGATCGTCCGATACCTGGTCCGCGAGACGCTTCAGCCGCTGCTTGACCAGATCGACGCCAGCTCCGAGGTACAAGTGGCCCGACGCGCCAGGTCGAGTGAGAAGCAGAACAACAACTCGTTCGCCCACGCTGTGCTGCGACTGAATGTTGTTGATCCCGCCATGGGCAGCGGCCATTTCCTGGTCCGCGCGACGGAATTCTTGGGCGAGAAGATCTTCGAACACCCCACGACGCGTCGAATGACGGAACAGATCTTGTCGTATGGAAAATCCACGCGATCACGGCAACAGATTCTCGCCGACGGCCGCATCCCCGTCTCGCCTGGACTTTCTCAAGAACAGGCCGAAATGGCCTACTGGCGTCGCCGCGTGGTCGAGGCGTGCATTTACGGCGTGGACACGAACCCTCTCGCCGTGGAGTTAGCCAAGCTCTCGCTTTGGCTGACGTGCATCTCCGTGGATGAGCCGCTCAGCTTCCTGGACCATCACCTGCACCGCGGTAACTCGCTTCTCGGCGCCCATCCAGACGAACTCCGCCGTTTACCCTTCCTATCGGTAGATCAAGCTAACGAAGGAACATTCGAAATCGGCGATCGTCTTACCGAAACGATGGCTGCTGTCATCAAAGAGAACGTGGATATCGAAGCCCATGCAAGCACGGAGATGGAAGTCGTAAAAAACAAGGAACGCCGCTGGCGCGAGGTCCGCGAAAAACTCAAGCCTTTTCTAGACGTGGCCGACGCTTGGTTCGCCGCGTTGGACGGCCTGCCGATTGACCACATCAGCTACCGCAACTTCGGCCTCGCGACCATCGATCCGAAATCGGCGACCGCAGACCAGAAAGCCGACGCCGAAAAGGTCCGTTTCAGTCTCGCCGAACGGTTACTCTCCTCCAAAGAAGCTCTTCAGCCGTTTCATTGGCGCCTGGAATTCCCAGACGTCTTTTTCCAGGAGGACGGAAAGCCGCTCGCTCCAAGTCGATCTGGTTTTGACGTCGTGCTCGGCAACCCGCCGTACGTCTCCACTCACACCAGCGCAGAGCAAGGCTGGCGCGGGGCGTTGGAACGCCGCGCCGGTTATCTTGAGGATACCTACGTTCACTTCACTGAATTGGGCTTTTCGCTGCTCCGCGAAGGTGGGGCGATCGGCTTCATTGTGTCAGATACGTTTTTCACGTTGGCGACCAAGTCGCGAATGCGCGAATGGCTCCAGCAATATCGGCTGACGCACCTGGGCCAATGCGATCCGTTCGACGCCACGGTTGATGCCGCCATTTTTGTTGCGTGCAAGCAGTCAATGGCCGACGAAGACACGCTACTCTTCGTCCAAGCGCGAAACAAAACCGAAGCCAGCCAACCTGAGCACGAGTTGCCGAAGGTCAAGCCGGTGAGCGAAATTGAGTATCACCAAGAGCCCGATGAAATCGGCGTCCGCCACGGTGAACAGCGTTGCTTGCGACTTCACAGCGTGCCAATCGGTGTGTACCGCGGCGCCATCGGCAAGGTGTTCTTCGAGCCCTCAAAGCCCGTCCTGGAGCTTTACCGCCGCTTCAATCGACCGGTGCAAAGGCTGCTCGACGACTGGTGGGAGCGAATTGATTCATCTGACCGTTTCGATCGCAACCTTCCCGCAATTCAGAAGTACGATGCGACGCTCAAGCCGGGCGATGTGACGTTGGTCGGCCTCGTCGCTGCCGGCGGACAGGGACTCGCGACAGCAAACAATGCACGCTTCCTTGGTTACTTGGAAGGAACGCCGCAAGCTCGGGACATCGAGCGGCTGAGAAATAGGTGGACCCAAGCATGGCTCGGCAATCCACGAATTCGCGACGAGTTCCTAAAGATGCTCGCAGAGAACGGCGGCGACCCAAAGCGGCCTACGCAAAATACTGCTGCGTGGGAAGCATGCGTCGAGCCGCTCAAGGGCAAATTCGGCGCCAAGCGCGACTTGGGGATCAGAAAGACCGATCTTTACCACGTCTTTCCGCTGGAGTTGCTTGCAAGCGAGAGGGACTACACCTTCGCGTGGAAACAGCGCAAAGCCGAGTTGCTCCACCTCTGGCAGAGGGAACCAGCCTTGGACGATTTCTGGTCGGAAGCCGAGCTAATCCACGCCGGCAAGGGACGCCGTGTTTTGCGACGCGCGAAGGACGTGCCTGATGAGCTCTTCTGCGACCTGTGTCAGGAGCTGCTTTCCTGGTGGGAGCAGGAGAACGAGCGCCGCAAGACGAAGCGCCCGCGGAGGCCAACGATTCCACGACACGTACTGGGGCTCCGCTCCAGCGAGAGTTACCGCGATGTTGAGGACGCGCCGCGGGTCGCCACCGTTTACAACGGACTGTCGGGACGAGCCCAATGGGTGCCATTTCGCAAAGGTGACCCCGAAGGCCATCGATGGCTTGACGACGACCCATTGCACATCCAATGGACCGAGTTAAATGTCGACTGGCTCTTTACGAACAGCGGGCGGCACGAAGCGCACATGCCGGTGATGAGAAATCCGCATCTGTACCTGACGGAAGGGATTTGCTGGACCCGAGGCGCAAATCATGTCGCGGTCAAGACTCGGCTGCAACCGAAATGCGTCTTCGACGCAAACGGACTTCGTCTCACTCCAATCAACGACAAAGTCATCTCTCCGGCGGGCTTTCTTGCAGTTTTGAATTCCGCCGTGTTTTCATTCTTTCTCAAGAAGTTCGTTGACCATACCTGGATGGTTCAGATCAGCGACATTCGAATGATGCCGTTCGTGGTGCCCTCTCGCGCTGAGGCGAGGATTTTGGACGATCTCGCCGAGCGTGCCATGGAGACGATGCGACTGAGATTTCAAGGCGATCCACCACCGAACAAGTTGGTCGCATCGGTGCGCAATCTTGCCGCGAAGCTCGCGGGGAGCGCTCCAGGCTACCTACGACCGCCTGCCCAGCAACTGCTGCTTGCGACGGCGGACGACTGCCTCGCGATTATTGAACTCGCCGTCAACTGGGAAGCCGAAAAACTCTATGGAGTCGAAGGACTAGGACCATTCGACGAATTCTGACGGACTCCCAGCGGCAGCCTAAAACGTCTCGCAGCGCCAAGAACAGGCAGGGCGAAACGGAAAACGGCCTGGCGTTTTCTGCTTCGGGAGATCGACCGCGTACTCCGCCAGCAGCCATGAGGAACGGTACGCCGTTGGCGCATGCTCCACGCCAACGGCGTACCGCCGGTGGTGGGATCGCTACGCGCGCGTCCTGGCCGGGCTCGACGGCGGCCGCGCGGCCTGGCGGGGCTTGCAGATCCTCAACCCGGCTTGGCGTCACGCGGGGAACGCTCGAAGCGTGAGCGAGGCGAGAGAAGCGTGAGGCGGCTGCTTGCCATCGGCCGAGTCAGCGAATAAAACAGAGCAAGCCGGCGACTTGCCCGGCCCAACGCCGACGGGAGCCACGACCACCATGCTTTCTTCCACGCCCATCAAAAAAGACAACGTCGCCGCGGCGCTTGAGCAGGCGCTCGACGCCGGCGCGGGCCTGCTGAGGCTCACGCCCACTTGGGTGCCTCGCAGCTTCCTGCACCCCGGCAAGCGGATCAAGCTCGCGCCGACCGACTGGTACGCCTACGGCGCCCACCGCGGCGGCATCGACGAACGCTGGTTTGGCAGCGCGACCGAGGCCGCCAACGAAGGGCGCGTACACGACGAGGGACTCAGCTACGTCGCCTTCGGCGGCAAACGGTTCACGCTCCGCGACGCCGTCGGCGAACAAGGGAGCCGGTTGATCGGCCCGACGATGTACTCCAAATACAAGCGCTGGCCCGTCTATTCGAAATTTTTCGACAACATGGGCCCCATCCCGCACCACATGCACCAAGGGTTCAAGCACGCCAAGTTCACCGGCCAGGAAGGTAAGCCCGAAAGTTACTACTTCCCGCCGCAGCTCAACAACGTCGATAACAACTTCGCCTACACGTTCATGGGCCTCGAGCCGGGCACCACCCCGGCGCAGGTCCGCAAGTGCCTGGAAGACTGGTCGCGGGGGGACAACGGCATTTTGGACCTTTCGCGGGCGTACCGGCTGAAGCGAGGCACGGGCTGGCTGATCCCGCCCGGCGTGCTGCACGCCCCAGGCTCGCTCTGCACCTACGAGCCGCAGTGGGGTTCGGACGTGTTCGGCATGTTCCAGTCGCTGGTCGAGGGGCGCGAGGTGCCCTGGTCGCTGTTGGTCAAGGACGTGCCCAAGGAAAAGCACCGCGATCTCGACTTCATCATCGAGCAACTCGATTGGGAAAAGAACGTCGATACCCATTTCAAGGAAAACAACTACCTCGAGCCGATCATCGACCGGGACGCCGGCAGCCAGGACGGCGGCGGCCAACCCGGTGGTGGCAAGGGCTACACCGACCGTTGGATCGTGTATGGCACGGTCAACGGCGAGCAACTATTCAGCGCGAAGGAGCTGACGATCGAGCCGGGCGCCAGGTGCGTGCTCAAGGATCCCGGCGCGAGCAGTTGGATCACCGTGCAGGGGCGCGGGCGGATGGGCCGGCTCGCGTTGCAGACCCCAGCCATGATCCATTTCGGCGAGGAGACCGAAGACGAAGTGTTCATCACGCACGAGGCCGCCACGGCCGGCGTGGAAATCGAGAATACGGGCGGCGAGCCGCTGGTCGGCCTGCGTTATTTCGGTCCCGACGCGCATAAGAACCTGCCCAAGGTCGGCGATTACAAGAACTCCTGATTTCGATCCGGCCATCATGGCGACCGCCAGCAAACAAGAAGAAGACCTATTCGTCATCATCGACGACGTGTCGCCGGAGGCGTACGAGAAGATCCTCGCCGCGCTGGGCGAGCACCGCTTGCGGCACCGTGATGAAGCCGGCACACTTGAAATGCCGTGCCTGTTGCAAGGCGTCTCGTGGGAGCAGTACGAGGCCCTGCTCGACGCGCTAGGCGACCATTACCTGCGACACACCTACGACCGGGGGACACTGGAGATCATGTCGCCGTCGCGTGACCACGAATGGATCAAGAAGTTCATCGGGCGGATGATCGAGACGATGGCCTATGAACTGAACATCCCGATTCAGAGCGTCGGCTCGACAACCCAGCGCCGCAAACCGGCGAAGCGCGGTCTGCAGCCCGACGAGTCGTATTACGTCGCTCACGAGTACCTGGTCCGGGGGCGCCGCAAGCTGGATCCAAAGACCGACCCGCCCCCGGACCTGGTGGTCGAGGTCGATGTCACGAGCTCGTCGCTGAAACGGATGCCGGTCTACGCCGCGCTCGGTGTGCCCGAGGTCTGGCGTCACGATCTCCGGCAACTCACGTTCAACAAACTCGGCAAGACGGGCGCGTACCAGCCGATCCGACGTAGTCTGGCGTTCCCGTTCCTGCGCCCCGAAGACGTCGCGCGATTTGTCGATCAATTGACTGAAAAGGACGAGAATGCCATCCTGCGCGAGTTTGTGGTCTTGGCCAACGTTCTTGCCGCAAAACGACAACCCTAGCCCGGATTATTCATGGTCCCCCGTGCGCGTCGCGCAGACTGCCGTCACACTAACCCGCGGCGCAAGCAAGGTAAGTCCAAGCCCGGACCTTGCTTGCGCTGCGGGTTGGTGTCGGACCATGAATAATACGGGCTAGGCACTGGCTGCGAAAAGAAAGAAATCACACCCGCCTTAACGAACGAGAAACCATGAGCACCCACAGCAACCACTGGCCGAAGCTCCACAATGCCGCCTGGCCCGGCGTCGTCGGCAAGGGCCCTGATTCCGAGCCGCCGATCGACCTGGACACGATGCTCGACTTGACGGCCGCCGCCAACGTGGACGGCGTCAAGTTCGACGGCGTCGATTTGTTCCTGTTCGCCCCGCATGTGGACATCGATTCCTCGGACGACGACCTCCAAAAACTGGCCGACAAGGTGCGATCGCGGAACCTGCTGATCGGCACGGTGGTCGCCCCGGTCTGGCCGCCGACGGGCGGCGGTTCGGCGATGGGCGGCGACGCCGACCGCAAGCAATTCTGCGAGCAAGTTCGCAAGGGCTGCCGCATCGGCAAGCGGCTCCGCGAGTTGGGCGTCCGTCCCTACGGCGTGGTCCGCATCGACTCCGCCTGCGGCCCTTCCGACTGGCTCAGGCACCCGGCCGAGAATACCAAGCGGATCGCCGAGACGTTCCGCCAGGCCTGCCTGATCGCCGAGGATTTCGGCGAGCGGTTGGCCGCCGAGGGCGAAATCTGCTGGGGCGGCATGCATAGTTGGAAGGAAATGGTCAGAACGCTGGAGGCGGTCGACCGGCCGCAAACGATCGGTTTTCAGGCGGACATGGCTCACACGCTGCTGTATCTGTTGGGTTACAACGCGCCGCAAGACGCCATCTTGCCGCACGGTTTCGACTGGAAGGACGACGGCAAGCTGCACGACGCGCTGAAGACGCTGACCACGGCGTTACGCCCTTGGACGATCGATTTCCATGTGGCCCAGAACGACGCCACCGTGTTCGGCGCCGGCTCGCACGACAAGACCGGCCGCCACTGCCTGCCCAACGACCCCAACGGCAAGCTCAAGATCGCCCGCGACGCCGGCCCCTGGTTCCGCGACGAACAGGGAAACCTGACCAAAAAGTTCCGGCACATCTGCTGGGATGGCTGCATGTTCCCCAACGCCGTGATGATGAAGCCCCAGACCTGGAACGACATTCTGGCCACGATGATTTCGGTGCGCGACGCGCACGGCTGGCGGGAATAAACTGCGACGCCGCGAGGCCCAAATTTACAACGGACGACTACAACAACGGGGAAATAACCGAATTATCAATGGTGGAGAGAATGCTCTCCTCGGAGCCGGCACCCCCGCATTATCAGGAGATTTCCGCCAACGATGTAGCGTCCGCAGAGGGCGACATCTACCCCGCGCTCGTGATTACCGTTGGCGACTCCCGGCATGTCATGGCGAGGATCAGTGGTTCCTGGGCACATGAGATGGGACGGTTAAGCCGCGTCAACCCCACGGTAACGACTCCTTTCATTCGGGCGACAGGAGTCGATGACGAAGTTGCCGGGCGCTGGTGGGACGTGGCTGCGCTGAGTGATGCCGAAGAACATGTGATAACATGCCTGAATCGAATGGCACTTGAACTTCTATAACTCCTTACGCAGCACGCTTTTTGTAATTCTCGCGCGGTTCGGTCATCAGCTTGTATGGTTTCGGGCGCCGCTTCCTCACGCGTGGTTCAAATCGATCGGGCCGATTTCCCACGACGT
>DATKSN010000160.1:0-13947 GCA_035531595.1 Pirellulales bacterium
GCGCCGGCGGTGAAACTCGCAACCCCGCTTGACCCACTGTTTGACATCCTGAAAGAAGGTGTGATCGGCCGAACCTTCCGCCGTCAGACGCTGCCAGTCGCGGGCCGTGCGCGCCAAATGCGCGAGGCACTTCTGTTTCGCTCCCGCCTGATGCGCGTGGTAACCGGAATAGCAATCCGTGACCAGCGTGCCCGTGAAGTTCGGCCCCAGCACGTCCCGCGACACCTCTCCCTTGCGCGACGGATCGAATTGAAAATGAACGTACTGCGTCGTGGCGTGCAGCCAATAATAGGCGCGTTCGCCGTCGCACGTCCAAAAGGTCTCGTCGGCATGCACCGCACCGTCGCTGCTGCCGATCTTTTTGGCGATGTCGTCGACCAACGGCTCGGCCAACGCGGCCAACACCTTTTCAAAAGCAATCAAAGAAGCGGGCACGAACGAAAACCCGAACATTTCCTCCAGCGCCTGCGGAACCTTGCGGTAGCTGATGCCGATGTCGTTTCTCAGATACATGGCCAAGGCGCGCATGCGTGGCCCGATGCGGCTGCCCAAGATTTCGCCGGGGCCGGCCTGCCGCGCCCAGCGGCGGCAATCGAGGCAGCGCCCGGCGATGTGACGAAAAAGCACCACCTGATGCCTGTGGTCCACCACGTCTTCTTGGAAGTGGTCGTGCGGATCGCAATTCTCGCAGATCCGCACTTGGCCCTCGCAGTGCGGGCACTTCGAGGGCGGGGCGACGACAACGAGCTGGTCGTATTCGGTCGGAGTTGGGCGAAACCAGCCGGGATGGCCGACCGGGGCTCCGCGCTTGCGCGGCGTCTTGGCGCCGCCGGGAGCCGTCCCCTCTGCCACGTTCCCCTCCTGGGCATCGTCCTTGGCATCGCCACCGCAGATGAACTTCTGTTGTCGCTCCAGCTTCAGTTCCAGCCGGACCTGCGCCAACTCGTTTTGGAGCTTTTCGATTTCCGCCAGCAGCTTGGTATTCCGCTCGCGTTCAAAATCCAACTGGCCATGCAGCATATCCAGGTATTGGCTCTGGTCGCTGGCGGCGCCGACGAGCGTCGACAGCACGGCGCCCCCCAGGTGCGGGCAATGGCCCAAATGGGGGCAGGCGTACTCGTGGCGAGGATAGAAGCAGAAGTCCATCGGGCATCCATTCCTTGGATGCCGCCAACCTAGCCGAACTGCGGCGGATCTCCCAAGAGCAGTTGTTAGGCGTCGGGTTTGGTCGGCCGATCCGCTGCCCGCCCCGCCGACGCCCCGAAGGGCCGGTCAAGGAACTAAACTGTTACCCACCAACCGCAAAATCAATTGGACCTGTCCCCTTTATGCCGCCCAACGCTCGTCACGCGCATCAGGTTGTCGTAGGTAAAGGCGTAGGAACTGCTTGGATCGCTGGCCGACGTGACGGCGTTGTCCGCGTTATAGGCAAACGCGATCGTGCGGACAACGGCATTGCCGCTCATCCACAACTCGGCCGTCTCACGGCGTCGAGTCTCAAACGTGGGACGCCATCAACCGCAAAATCAATTAGACCTGTCCCCTTTACGCCCCCTCACGCCGCGACGCGATGTATACTTTTCCAATGGGCCTCTTATGATGCTCCTCATACACCGCCAGTTGAGATCGTTTGAACCACGATGACTCGAAAGAGCGTACTGCATATCGAACAAATCCTCGCCTGGGCCGACGCGCACTTCGAGCGCACTGGGCACTGGCCCGAAGCCGATGCGGGACGAATTCCCGGCACGCTCGACGATCGATGGATCAACATCAACGCGGCCTTGCGCCTTGGGTTGCGCGGGCTGAGGCAAGGCTCGTCGTTGGCACGGCTCCTGGCTGAACAACGCGGCAAACGCAATCGCAAGGCATTGCCGCCCTACTCGCTGAAACAAATCTTGGCTTGGGCCGACGTGCATCGGACGCGCACGGGTCAGTGGCCAAACAGCGCCTCGGGATCCCTCGGCGAGGCGCCGGGAGAGACTTGGACGGCGGTCGACATGGCCCTTCGAAATGGGATACGAGGGCTGCCGGGCGGCTCGTCACTGGCCAGGCTGCTCGCCCAGCATCGGGGCGTGCGCAATCGCGCGTCGATGGGCCATTTGTCGCGGCAACAGATCCTGGCCTGGGTCGATGCGCACCAGGCGCGCACCGGAATGTGGCCCACTTGCAATTCCGGCCCGGTCTCCGATGCGCCGGGAGAAACCTGGAACGCCGTCGACAAGGCGCTTCGTGTTCCTCGACGGGGGCTGCGCGGAAAATCCTCGCTGGCGCTGCTGCTCGAACGGCACCGCGGCGTCGGGCGGCACAAGCGTCAACGTCCACTGGCGGCGGAGTCGATCCTGGCTTGGACCGACGCCTACCATCGTCGCCACGGCGGCTGGCCCAAGGTCGGCTCCGGTTCGATCCGCGAATCGCCCGGCGACTCGTGGGCGAAAATCAATACCGCCTTGCGGCAAGGCCTGCGCGGACTGCAAGGCGGTTCGTCGCTGGCCAGGTTGCTTGCCGAGCACCACGGTACGCGATACCATCTGAACCTGCCACCGTTTACGATCCGGCAAATCCTTTCCTGGTGCGACGCCCACCACCGAAAACATGGCCGCTGGCCCAACCGCGCGACGGGCCCCATTGACGACGCGCCCGGTGAAACCTGGACCGCGGTGGAAATCGCGCTCCGCAACGGCAAGCGCGGATTGCCAGGCGGTTCGTCATTACCGCAATTGCTTCAGGAGCGGCGCGGCGTGCCCAATCGCCTGGGGCGGTCCAAGTTATCCATCCGCCAGGTCATGGCCTGGATCGACGCCCATCACGAGCGAACGGGTGTTTGGCCCTATGACAAATCCGGCCCCATCGTCGACGCGCCGGGCGAAACATGGCTGCAAATCGACCGGGCGCTGCGGAAGGGTTGCCGTGGATTTGCCGGCGGTTCGTCGCTGGCCAAGCTACTCCGAAACCAGCGCGGCGTCGGCACCCACCGGCACCTGCCGCCCCTCACCGTCGAGACGATCCTTCGTTGGGCCGACGCGCACCACAAACGGACGGGCCGCTGGCCCAAACCCGCTTCCGATTCGATCGCCGCGGCTCCCGGTGAAACCTGGTACGGCGTCGCCAACGCCCTCCGCGACGGGCGGCGCGGACTGCCGCGCGGCGGTTCACTGGCCCGTTTGCTGGCGGAGCACCGCGGCGCGCGGAGCAGTTACTATTCGCCGCCTCTCTCCGAAAAGCAGATCCTGGCCTGGGCCGACGCCTACCACGAGAAGCATGGCAAATGGCCTTCGGCCCATGCCGGGGCGGTTGAGGCCGCAGCCGGCGAGAACTGGACGAACATCGACTACGCCTTGCGCGCCGGAGCGCGCGGCTGCCGCGGCGGCGGCTCGCTCAGCCGGTTGCTCGCGCGCCGCCGCCGCGGCGCGAAAAAGAACCGTGGTTGTCGGCCGCGTGAGGTATAACTAAAGCATCCGTGCCGCCCGTTCAGCCTCGCGGAGGCCGGAAAGGTACGCGCCGTGGACGGTCGAAGGGAAGCGGCGCGACGTGGCTTCGCCGGCGAACAGCAACCGCTCGCCGACCGGCTGGGCGAGTCGCTCGTATTCCTCGCCGCTGACCCCCACGGGGACGTGCGAATAGGCGCCCAGGGCGAAAGGATCGGCGCCCCAGCGCGTGACGAGAAAACGGGCGGGTTCGGGAATCTTCCGGCCGAACATCGTCCGCAACACCGCGTGCGCCGCCCGCCCCACGTCGCGCTGGGCCAGCTTCTCCGACGCGCGAGCCCGCCGTCCGGCGGCCACCGCGACGACGATCGGAACGCCCGCCGGCGCGGTCAGGTTGACGAACTGGGGAAACTCCACGCCGCCGGCCGAAAGGGATCCCAGAAAATCCGGCTCCGCCGGCCAGAAGCGGGAGGGATATCGCAGCGCGACCTTGTTCACCAGGCCCATTCCCAATCGATCGATCGCGGCGCGCTTTTCGTCGGGAAGGTCCGGCGTGAAGCGTACACGGCCCGCTTTCAACACGCCCAGCGGCAACGTCACCACCGCGAAATCGGCGGAGAACGTCTCGCTCGCCGTCGAGACGCGCACGCCGCGGTTGCCGTGCTCGATGCGCGTGACTTCCCGACCGAGGCGGACGTCGAGGCCCTCCGCCAGCCGCTCGACCAGGCGGTCGTAGCCATCAACGACCAGCAGATCCTCCCAGCCGGCCGCGAGGTCTTCGTCAAAGTGGCGCAGCGACAGTTCATCCAGCTCGGCGCCGTACTCGCAAACTTGCGTGGCCAGGGCCCAATCGTAGGCCCGGCGGTCCTCGGCGGTCAGCGGTTCGCCGGCCAACTCGCGGCGAATCCCCTCGGCTAACGACGTATCGGCCGGCAGTTCGTCGACCAAGGCCTGCGCGTCGCTCAAGAGTTCGTCGCGATCGTCGAGGATCGTCTTGACGTCACGTTGTTCCCAGCGTGAGCCGTCGCGGTCATAGAGCGCCAACGATTCGTGATGGGTGGGCTTGAGCGTCAGATCCCATTGGCGGGCGAGCTTGGCCAGCGGGTTTCTCGACGCTTCCTCGATCCAGGCGGCGCCCAGGTCGACCGCTCGGCCGAGCGAACGGTCGGTCCAGATTCGTCCCCCCATTCGCTTTCGCCCCTCGAGCACGACGACCTCGAAGCCGTGCGACTTCAAGCCGCGCGCGGCGGCGATTCCGGCCATACCCGCGCCGACGACCAACGCCTTGCGGCCCACCGTCGGCCGCGGGCCGGCCGCGGTGCCGCCGCGCGGGAACAACTCCTGCGCCGTCACCCATGCGATCGTCGACAAAGCATCGCGGCGGCGCATCGTCACAGAACCTCAAGGCGATCCGATCCCGAATCCGCAATCCCCGATCCGCAATCCGAAATCGCTACTCCCCCGGCACGTTGGTCGGAACCACGACGACCGATCGTATCACACCTTGGCGTTCGACGCGCAGTTCCAGCGGGCCGTTCGCGGCGCTGACGAGCCGCGCGAATTCGCCGCTGTCCTGAAAGCCGGTGTCGTTGACTGCGTAAACGCGATCGTTGGCGGCCAGTCCGGCGCGAGCGGCGGGTGAGTCGGGCACGACGCGCGCCAATACGACCGTGTTCGGCTCGGCGTCGTCTTCTCGCCACGAAACTCCCAGCTTCATCGGCGGCCCGGTCAGCTTAACGACGAGCTCCAGCGGCGCATTCACTCCGTCGCGATCGATGCGCAGCTTCAGCGGTCGGCTGGCGGCCAACACCCAGGCGCGAAGATCGGCGGCGGAGCGAAGGGGTGTACCGGCCAGCGCGACGATCCGGTCGCCGCCGCGAAGCCCCGCCTTTTCGGCCGCGGAGCCGCGCGATACCGCCAGGATGCGCAGTCCGTCGCCGGTCGGCCGCTCGCGCCCCGCTTTAGTGGCGGAAGAGTCCCAACTCACGCCCAGCCGGCCGATCAACCGCGGCAACGCCGGTTCGGGCCGCGGCTCGCCACGCGCCGCGCCGCGAAAGCCCGCTAGTTCATCGCGATCGGCCAATTCGTGGACCACCTCGAACAACAACCGCACGACGCGCTGAGTGCCCGCCAGATCGAGCTTTTCCACGTCGTCACTGGGGCGGTGATAATCGCCGTGCAGGCCGGTGTGCAGCATCAGCACGGGCAGGCCACGGCTGTAAAATGGAAAATGGTCGCTGTCTTCGCGCATGTTCCAGACGAAGTCGAGCGACAGTTTCGACTCGCCGTTTCGTTCGCTCATGACCCGCCGCAGTCCGGCCGCGGTGCGGCTGCCGTAGACTTCGACGCGCTGATTGCGCAAACGGCCGATCATGTCGAGGTTGAACACGATCTTCACTTGTTTCAAGGGCACCGTCGGGTGGGCCACCCAGTGCTTCGAGCCCAGCAATCCTTTCTCCTCGCCGTCCCAGAGGGCGAACAAGATCGAGCGGCGCGGGGGCGGCGCGAGCGTGGCGAACGCCTCGACCGTTTCCAGCAGGCCGGCGGCGCCGCTGGCATTGTCATCGGCGCCGTTGTGGATATAGCCGGTGGGGCCGAAGCTATTCTGGGCGTTGCCGTAGCCGACGTGGTCGTAATGGGCGCCGACCAGAATGAACTCGTGTTTCAACTTCGGGTCGCTCCCCTCGATGATTCCGAGGATATTGCGGTATTGCGAGCCGAACGATTGATAATATCCGCCCTGGCCGGCCCCGCCGGCCAGGTGGTGTTTTTGGAATTCCCGGCCCAGGTAGCCCCCCGCCGCCAGTCCGCCGCGGCTTCCCGCCTCGCGTCCTTCGAGCGTATCGTCGGCCAAGGCGTAGATGTGCCGGCGGAGGTCTTGGGTGGAAATCGATTCGACGGCGGCGAGGGTCGCCGCTTCGTGGGCGTGGGCCGGTTCGGCCGGCCCGGCGGCCAACGCCAAAGCGGCCAACGCCAAAGCGGTCAACGGAAATCGCAAAGAACGCATGCTGGATCCTTCACCATGGGGGGCCAATGGATCATCCGACGGTGCC
Organism: Pirellulales bacterium; assembly: GCA_035531595.1. GTDB lineage: Bacteria > Planctomycetota > Planctomycetia > Pirellulales > JAICIG01 > DATKSN01. The sequence continues at coordinate 6,482 of DATKSN010000160.1, forward strand.
GGGCTATATACACTGCCCACGGCGATTTGACCTAGACCAAGTTGGGAAGATCCCTTGCAGTAGGCCCAACTTTCCCTAGAATTCCCTCTAGACAATCGAGTTGGGCACCGGGAGAGGTGGCTGAGTGGTCGAAAGCGCGGGTTTGCTAAACCCGTGACCGGGTAACTGGTCCGCAGGTTCGAATCCTGTCCTCTCCGCTCCAGAACCCCGGAAAACACCGTGTTTTCCGGGGTCTTTTCGTCTAACGGCAATTGTTGCGTCGATTGCTTGCAACTCGGCGGCCGTGTCCCGTCGTAACGGCAGCGTATCGCGCCGTCGCCGCTTGGACGATCCGGCCTCGACAACCACCGTCGCCGGCTCGGCCCGAAAATCGAAACTGCCTTTTGTCAGGCTGGCGAGCTCATTCGCTCGCAAGCCCGACTCGACGGCCAGCCGATAGACCAGCGACCGCTTGGAGCCCGTCAGTCGGGCGCGCGTCGGACCTTGGTAGGCGGCACCCAACAGCCGGCGGACCTCGTCGACCGACAACTCCCGCCGGTCGTGTCGCCGATCGGTCTTGACGTTCAAAGCGCGCAGATGGTCGATCGGCGATTCATTGGCCACCGAGGCGGACGGGCATGGGCAGCCGGCCGCTACTGTGCAGGCCCCACATGTGCCTCTCGCTCACACCCAGCAGCCGGGCCACGCCGGCGGCATCGACGGCCAGGGCCTCGGGCGTGGCGTGGCGGGCCAGGTCGACGTCGCCGGCGGGCAGGGCCTCGACGAGACACCCTGATTCTTTGGCCCTGCCCCCCGCTGCCACGTTTGATACCATGCGATGCCAGCATACCGGCGCAGGTGGTTAAGGATCGAGTTCGTTTTTCCCCGCCCAACCTGGCGCTCGATCGCCCTGATGTTCACGCCTTCCGGCCAACGTCCCGGCGGGCGTTTCGCGGCCTGGGGATCGGCGAATAGACGCCGTGCGTCGTGCATCTCGGACGGCGGCACGAAAAGTGTCTTGCCTCCGTCGCGATAGATGCCGGTGCGGATGCGTTTCCCACCGTCGGGGTCGGCTTCGGACTTCGTGCGGGCCTTCGGACGTTTGGCCATGTCAGCGTTCCTTTCTCTTTGGCAACCGGGCAGGCCAGGCGCGTCAGCGCGGAAGGGTAGGCTTCAGAAAACCACGTTGCCGCGCCCAGCCACTTGCGGGCCGCCCAGCGTTGCAACGCCGGCGGCCACCCGATGCGTGTTACTTTACCTTCGTCGCGTTGCCTTTTCCACGGCCCGCTTTCGCTTCGCCGGCCCGTAGCGCGAGGCTCAGCTTATCGACCGTCGCCACGTTGGGCGAATGCTTGCCGTGTTCCAGGCGGTTGAGCGTTTCGACGCGCACGCCTGCGCGGCGGGCCAACTCGGCTTGCGTCCAGCCCAACGCGCGGCGAGCGCGAATCAACTTGCGGGCCAGAACCACCCTCGCCGCTTCCACGGCCGGGTAACGCCCCTTGGCGTCGGGCGTCGGCAACTCCGGCTCGGACGGCTCACCCAGCAACCGCAGGTACTCAACTTCGGGCAGAATCACGTAACGCTCGCCGGTGAACGTCACGGTTTGCACGGAAAAGGCGTCAGTGCTCATCGTAAAACCCGTCGCGGTGTCCGATCTTTTCCACAACCACGGTGTCCGGTTCAGCCGGCCGGCCTTCGCTCGCCGGCTTGCCGCGCTCAACAAAGAATTGCACGCGGTAATCGCCCGTGCGGATGCGCCAACGCCCCGCCAAACTTCCGCGCAGCAGCTTCGCGCCGCTCACGTCGGGCCAGCGGCGCAAGCGCTCGAAAATCCGCTCCATGCGGCCGACGATGTTGTCGGGCAGTTCGTCCAATTGCGCCAGGGCTTCCGAGGCAACGATCACCACGGCCATAAGGCCAGTATCGGCGATGGTTGGTCGCAATGTCAAGCGTTGACAGGAGAACGGCGGGTCAGTCGCCGTCGCGGTCGTCGTCGTTGTGCCCCGGACGGCCCTGAATTCCGGCGAATTCGGTCCCGCCCGTAACAAAGGCACCGGCGCCCGGGCCGCAAAGAAAAACATCTGCTGGTATTGGCGCGGGCAATTGCTATCATCACGCTATAGCGGCTCCCGGTGCCGCGACACATGACCCGTTGGGCGGATGTCGTCGGTTGCCGAGGCGGGCCGCGTAGCTTGCAGGTCCAGGCCATGTCCAAAGTGATTTTGCACACGACTGCCGACGCGGCGGCTTCGTCCGCCGGCGAAGCCCGGCTGCTTTTGTTTCGCTTTCGGGCGAAGCCGCCGATTTGCTCCGTGAGGCAGAAGCCGGTTTTCACCCCTCTGTGCCGCGGCGCAGCGCGTCACGGCACCGCGGCACGCCGCGTGCATGGTAACCTCGCATCTATTAGATTCCTCGGAGGTGTGCGATGCGCGTTTTGATCAGTTGGCTGGGCATGAGCGATTTCATGGCCGTGCGTTCCACCAAGCCCGACGATGTGGGGCCGCTGTGCCGACTTCTCCGGCGCGAGCGGTTCGACCGGCTCTACCTGTTGAATGACCTGGACGAAGCGCAGTGCGAGCGCCGTGAGCTGCCGAAGTTCGCGGACTACCTGAGTTGGCTTGGGCGCGAAGTGGGTGAAGGCAATCTGCCGCAAATCGACCCGCCGCGCGAGGTCAAAACCTTTCCGTGCCCGCTTGCACCGAGTCGGCCGAAACGGTGTAATGATCGGTGAGATTAAACCCGACGCGAGAGAAAGTCCCGGAAATGGCCGCAAACATTCCCGCGCTGATAACGCACCTGCGCCGCGTGGCGATCGTCGGCCTTCCGAATTCCGGAAAGACGGTGCTCCTCACGTCGCTCTTGATCCATCTGGAGAACCGATCCCCCGCCCTGACCGACGGCGGAAAGTGGAAAATCAAAAGCTTTCGCCCGCGACATGATGCGACAATCAGCAAGCGATTGCTGGAATTCCCCTACAAAAGTTACCGCAGCTACCTTCAGGAAAACTGCGCATTTCCGAGGAAGACGACCAGCGAAACCGTCTTTTCGTTCGACCTGGATCTCGATTTGTCAAACGGCTGAATGCAAAGACAATATCAATATCAGGTCGAATTGCTCGACGTTCCCGGGGAACGTTTCTACGACATCGCGATGTGCGACCGCGGTTATGGAGAATGGTGTGACGAATTCGAGAAATCCTGGCAAGAGGAGCCGCATCCGGCGATGGATGCCTACCGGAAGCTGTTCGATTCGGCGGGAATTGACCTGCCGACGGTGATTGCCGGTTATCGAAAGCTCCTCGCCGACCTGATCGCGGACTACCGCACGTCGGTCGCTCCCTCCAGCTTTCGCGTGAACTCGAAGGGGAACCCGATACGCGGTCGCACGGCCGACGCGATTCTGGCGAGCGCGGAAGCGAACCCGTGCGGCGTTTCGCTTGACTGCCAGTTTGCTCCGATCTTTGGCGCCGATCGAACCACGCACGAGGCACTCGCGGCGGTGATGAGCGCCAATTACGACAAGTACCGCGACGAAGTCGTCATGCCGCTTTTTCGAGAACTTAAGATCTGCGATAGGCTGGTGGTGCTGATCGACGTGCCGATTCTGCTCGGTGCCGGAGCGGGGGCGGTCGCGGATCAGAGTCACCTCATCATACAGGTCTTGAAGGCGCTAGTCCCGAAGCAAGGGGGCTGGCGTTCCTTCGGCCGGGGTTTGCGTGATTTGGGGCTGAACATCGCATCCGCGGTGAATCTCTCGCTCCGGCCCGGCAAGGTGGAGCGTGTGGCGTTCGTCGCGACGAAGGCGGACCTCGTCTCCATATCGGACGTGCGGGAAAACCGGCTTTCCACGTTGCTATCGCAGGTCATCAATCCCACATGCAGCTATCTCGAAGGGATTGAGCCCGCGGAGTTCGTGCTGAGCGCCGTCAAATCGACCAGTCATGCGGACAAGCCTGACGACGACGTTTCGGGGTATCTCTCGGGGCGACTTCAATTCGATTACAGATCCAGTCCGCCGACGCGCCGCAAGTCCACGGACGCAAAAGTCGATTACGAGGTGCCATGTCTTCCCAAAGAATGGCCGCACAGTTCGGATGGCGGGTATTCGTATCCCTCGGTCTTTCCAGACCTGCCGCAGTTCAGGATGGTATCTCCCAAGGAAGAGAACCTGAAAAAAATGTTTGACTTCATCGTCTCATAACACCCCGCAGCCGCTGAGCTTGCGCGCAGAAGGGAGCCGTTCTCATGCCGCCCGAAGATCCGGATGACCTGGTTGGTATTCCCGTCAGACCGCCGGGGCGCGTTTCCACGGAATTTCGAGCGGCGCCTCGCTCGTCGACGGCCGAAATCGGCGGTCGCAACGCGGCCGACGAGGCGATCCCTCTCGGAAATCCGACGTCGGTGACGGCAGTATCCCCAGAAGCACAGAGCCGGAGGGATGCGGAAAGATACAGAGAAGATGCTGATCAGGTACTGCGAAAGGTGTTGCAAGCTGACGCCGAACGGACCAATGGCATACTCCGCCGGACCTGCCGCCGCCTTTTTACCACGGCGGTGGCAGTCGTCGCGGGCTTCGGCGGCTTGCTTCTGTGTACGCAGTTGATCCAGGCAATTCAGATTCTGACGACGTGGCCATCCTGGTGGCAGGGGATCGGTTGGGTCGCTCTCGTGGCTTGCTTCCTGCTGGTGCTCTGGTCATTGGGGCGCCTGATCTGGTTTTTCGTTCGGTTCCGGAGAAATCGACCACTCACTCGGCGATTGCTGGATGAACGTGAGCATTTGCGCGAACTTGGGAGCCACGTTCACGCGGCGGCGAGAGAGCAACTGAGCACATTTATGCGGGAGTATCCCCTTGACCAGGCGGACCAGCGCGGATTTCTCCGAAGATGGGGAATGCCGGAGAGTGAATTCGAAATGATGAAGCGCAAGCGATCGGATCTGTTGGGCGCCGGCAATCTTCAGGATTCCAAGGCTTGGCAGGAGAGTTTTGAAACTTGCTTCCTGAAGCCGCTCGACGCCGCGGCTGGCAAGATCATCAGAGACAACGCCTTGCTTACGGCCGCGAAGACCGCAATCTGCCCGTTTGCATTACTCGACATGGCGGTCGTCGTTTACAGGGGAACCTCCATGCTCGGGTCGCTGTGCCGCGTCTATCAATTGCGCGCCGGGCCGCTGGACATGCTGTATCTTTTCGCTCTGGTGATGGGGCAGGCCTTTTTTGCCGGTGAGGTCGAAGAGCATGGTGAGGAGATCGCCTCGTCGCTTACGGAGGCGGTCCCAATCGCTCTCCACGGCGTCGGCATTTCTGCCCTTGATTGGGTGCCCGGAATGCCCCCTGGATTGGGCAAACTGGCGGGCAAAGCCGGCCAAGGTCTTGCCAATGGCCTGTTGCTCAAGCGGATCGGACGCAGTGCCTGCGAGTTGCTGCGTCCGCTGAGGGCTGTGTGATTGCGTCGCCCGCTGCGCTCTGAGGGCCGTGGAGGTGTCCAATGCCGGTCGCCAATTTCATTCACTCACTTGGCTCGGTTGGGCTGTTTCCGTCGCGTGCTTTTCTGCCCGCCTTCGTCACGGCGCTGCTTCTGCGCTACGGCCATTCAATCCCGATCGTCGAAGGGTCAGGACTGCCGCCGGCAGCCGATGCACCGTCCTGGTTCACGAACGGCGCGACCATCCTGGTCCTCGCCATCCTTTCGATCCTGGAAATTGTCGCGACGAAAGACGCGGATATTCGCCAACTGCTCGACCAGTTTGACGGCTATGTCAAGTCGGGCATGGCCTTCTTAACCGCCCAGGGCGTGGCCAGCGTGGATGATTCCGTGCTGCTCGACGCCATCCAGCGGGCCGGCGTGTCCGACGGCGCGTTCGGCCTCGCGGCGGCCGGCGGCGTTTACTTCCTCAATTTGGCGCGCCGGTCGCTTTACGACCTGCTGGTCGACATGGACGCCGACGACTCCTTGGGACTGCGAAAGCTCTTTAGCTGGGCGGAAGACGCTTGGGTGTTGCTCGGCGCCGTGTTGTTGATCGCCTTCCCAATTTTCATGATTCTTCTCACGGCGGCGGTTTTCGCAGTGCTTTACGGCTTGCGGAGAATCGCGCAGCAACGGGAAGAGGGGCGGCGCATCCCCTGCGCATCGTGCGGCAATGCGATTTATGCCTGCGCTACGCACTGCCCCGCTTGCAAGTCGCCAAACAAAAAGGCATGCTCGCTTGATTGGCTTGGGCAGTCGAAGCTTGACCGGCCGGCCGACGGCGAGCGCCACGCAATGCGCCTGATCGAGGCGCGCCGCTGCTCCTATTGCGCCACGCGCCTTAAGAAGCGAACGCCACATCAGATTTGCGACGTCTGCGGCCGCAAGGCATTTAGCGATGAGGCGGCGCACCTCGCCTATCTGCGCGAAGTCGACGGCAGGATCGTGCGAGCGCTGTTGGTTTGTCTTGCATTGGGGATCGTGCCGGTGATCGGCGTTGTGCCCGCGATTGTCTTTTACCGGCTCCAACTGGTGAGCCCTCTGCGGCGCTACGTCCCCGCCGGCGCGTCGTTGGTGGCAAGGTGGTTGGGCCGCGTCGGTTGTTTCGCGCTGCTGTCCGTGCAGTGGGTGCCCATCCTGGGGATCATGTCGCTGCCCATCATGGCGTCGATCAATTATGCTCTCTACCGCAGAGCATTTCGCCTGGCATGGCGAGAAAAGGCGTCAGGTCCCCGTGGCCTCAAGCATTTTCAAATGCCCGCCCTGGACGTGGCCCCACAACCATCGCCTCCGACGCCGGAACCGCCGCGGCGCCAACGGTTGAGCGCCGCAACCTCGTCAAGCCGCGGCGTTGAGGAAGAACAGGCAATGATCGAAGTCGTTTGCCCGGCATGCAAACGGGAGATGCACGCGAGCGCCGAACACATCGGGAAGCGGGCCAAATGCAAGTGCGGTCACGTTTTCGTGATAGAATCGCAGGTGTTGCAGGCGGAAGTCGTCGAAGGGCCAATCGTCGCGGTCGAGGTGGCGGCCCTGCCACCGATCCTGGTTGAAACGGAGCACACGCCGGCCGAAAAGAAAGGGTTTTGGGCTACAGTCAAGCGCGCAGCAGACGCAGCGGCCGAGTGAAGGGCTGGGGCTTACGTCGGTGTACGTTCCAGGCTACACTACGGCGAGCTTCACCGAATTCGAGAAGCCGGGTGGAGTATCGATGACCATATCCGGCGGCGGAGGGTTTTGCGCATGTCGTCCCACATGAAGTTTGCCATCGGCGTCACGATGGCCGCGGTTTGGATCTTCGCCGCCGCCTTCATGCCTTGGGCGGAAATCCACCCCGGTTTGGGCCAGTTGTTACAAGTTCAAATAAAGCCCTTCACCGCCAGGGCCAGCGCGCACTCTGGGGTAGCTGGGAAAGATGGGTAGGTTGCGCTCGGCGCTCTGATTCTGTAGAACCAACCTCCGTGTGGTGATGTTCTTGTGACTCACGGAGGATGTGCGATGGCGAAGGGAATTCGGATTG
>DATKSN010000161.1:0-13386 GCA_035531595.1 Pirellulales bacterium
GCCGAGAATGAGACGTTCACGGTGGCTGGGGCAGAGCCTAAGCGATGCCCCGGTCGCTATGTAGCCGGGGCATCGCTTACGCTCTGCCACCAGCCACCACCTTCTCGTGACAAAATGTCTCATTCTTGGCCGCGTGCAGTATAAACTGCAAAGGCCCCAATTTCGACCCAAACGGCAACCGTTTGCGAAGCCGGCTACCCGACGAAAATTCTTCGATTTCTTGACGAAGACGTGCTTTTCATTTTCCATCGGGCAGGTTACAATAGGCAACGCTTCGACCGGTGGATACGCCCTTCCAGATCGAATACGAACCATGTTCTGTGGTTCTCGAAGGGTGCCCGCCAACGCGGAGTTTTCACCTCAAGGATTCGTTTGAACGCTACGTAACCAACAACTGTGGACTTGTCCACTGCCTTGGCCACGCGGCTCGCCGCGCGGATCGGAAGGTCTGTTTCGCAGATCCTTTCCAACGCTACGGCCGGCTCGATTCACGGTCTCGCGCGGCACGCGTTCCATTGGAGAACAGGAAGATGAATATGATCGGCAAATCAGAGGAATTCGGCGGATCGATGACCTTGGACGCCACGTTGCCTGAGATCCCCGACACGGTAGTCAAGGATCTGGTCAAGGTGTTCAAGCTGCTTTCGGATGAAACCCGCTTGCGCATCCTGCTCTACCTGACCCGCACCGACGAGTTGCATGTGCGCGCTCTGTGCGAGATCCTCAAGCAGAGCCAACCCGCCGTCAGCCATCACCTGGCCCTGCTTCGCGTGTCGGAGTTGATCGAGTGCCGGCGCGAGGGCAAGCACAATTATTACCGCGTGCTGCCGCGGAGGTTCCAGGAGTTGCTCGACATGCTCTTCGCCGCCGTCCCCCAGGACGAGCGCCGGATCCGGTTCGAGGATTACGTGCTGAGTTACCAGCCCGCCGACGAGTTTTAGAAAGGCATGCCCCGCTTCGAACACCAGCGCCACAAGCCGCCCGCCGCGTTGGACTCGCCGCGGGAGTTGATCGTGGCTTGCGCCCCGCTGCGGAGCAACGTCAATCTATCGCGGATCGTGCGCACGGCCGGCTGCTGCGGCGTGCGCCAGGTCATCTGTTGCGGTACGGCGAAGATCGTCGAGAAGATCGCGCGCGACAGCGTGGACGACGAGAACGTCTCGGCCGTCGAGATCCGGGTGCATCGCACGCTCGCTCCACCGTTGGCCGAGCTCCGCCGGCAAGGTTATCGTCTGGTCGGGCTGGAGCAAACGACCGGCTCCGAGAACCTGCACACCTTCGCTTTCCAGCGCCGCACGGTGCTGGTGGTCGGCAACGAGCGTCTCGGACTGGCCGACGAAATCCTGGCGCTGCTCGACGATGTGGTTGAGATTCCGGTGTACGGGCTGCCGCACGCCTACAACGTGGCCACGGCGACGGCGATGGCGCTGTACGAGTTTTGCCGACAATTTCCCAAAGGATAGCGGCGCGGGGAGCGTCGGCCTGCTCGGGGCGGAGCGTGGGAACAAGGAATGGTGTATACCTACGGTATGCCGGAACTTCCCGAAGTCGAAACCATGTGCCGCGGCATCAACGCGGTCGTCGGTAGCCGCATCGTCGGCGTCGTCCGCCCCCAGTGCCATCTCAAGCCGATCACCATGACGCCCGCGCTGGCTGGCTTTCGCCGCCGCGCGGTGGGTCGGACCATCGAGCGGATCGACCGGGTCGGTAAGCGGGTCGTGTTGAGGCTCGATGGAGCGCGAGGCGACGCGATCGTGATCGAACCGCGGATGACGGGCCTCGTACTGCTGGCGGAGCCACCCAACCGAGACCACATGCGGCTCGTGCTCCAACTCGCGGATGGTATCGCACCCGAGCTCTTGTTCTGGGACCGCCGCGGCCTGGGCGTCGTGCGCCTTGTGGCGGCCGACGAGTTCGAGCGGCGATACGGTCTCGGCCTGGTCGGCCCCGACGCCTTGACCGTGACTCCAGAGCTTTTGCGCGAGCGGTTGGGAGCCAGCCGCCGCGAGATCAAGGTGGCGCTTTTGGATCAGCGTGGCGTGGCCGGCATCGGCAACCTGTACGCCGCCGAGATCCTTCACCTGGCCGGCATTCACCCCGCGCGCCCGTGCAAGGGGCTCAAGCCAGGCGACTGGCAGGCGCTTGCCCGCGCGGTCATTGACGTGCTCACCGAGGCGATTCGGTACGAAGGCTCGACGCTTTCCGACGGCACGTACCGCAACGCCCAGAACGAGGCGGGCGGCTACCAGAACCAGCACCGCGTTTACGACCGTGCCGGCGAGCTCTGCGGCGGCTGCCGCGAAGCGACCGTCGTGCGGTTCGTCCAGGCGCAGCGATCCACCTTTTTTTGTCCGACATGCCAACCTATCGCGCCGCGATCAAGTCGGATACGAACTGCCAGTCGGCGGGGGACGTCTCGGGAACCCTGACCGCGCCTTGCAACGACGCCCGTTGGCTGCTCCCAGGCGGGAACATCGCCGAAAGTTTGAGCGACTGCGCGCCAAGATCCTCGATCAGGGCGTGGAAAATGACCGAAACCAGCGCGGGCGCCACCGCCGCGGACTGGCAGTTCTCCGCGACCAGTTGGGCGTAAACCATGATCGAAAAGCACTTGCCCATTTCAATGGTCAACTCGCCGTCGGCGGCGAGGGGCGAGGCCGAGACGCCGTCTGCCACGAACGATCGGAACGCCTCCACCTGCTCGACGAACAAGGTGACGTTCGGTAATGATCGCAGGCGCTGGTAGGCCCTCAGGTCATGCGCGAACCGGACGGTTTTGGGGTTGCGGTCGCCGGATCGCATCCAATAGGCGTTCTCGCCGGCGCCGGCCCGGTGCGCGTCCACCGGCCCCGGCCCGGCCTCGTTGCCGGCACGCGCGAAGTAGGCGTCGATGAACCGGGCCGTCAAGGCGAAGTTGATATGAGTGCTGCCTTCAAGGCCGGGGATGAGCTGCGCATCCCTCAGGGCGGATTCGAAGTACGTCTCGGCTTCGACCCCCCGGGCGCCCATGCATTCGGCAAGCAGCCCCATCACCTTGACACCTTCGGTACTGACCTTCGCCTTCTGCACGGAATTGAACAGCAGGTATCGGCGGTCGTCCTTGCTCGCCGCGTGCAGGTAGTCGAGCGCCCGGTAGGCGTAAAGCTTCATCGCCGCCAGCCGCGCGAAAGCGATGGCCGTCGTGGCGCGGATGTGAGGCATTTCGGCGACCGGTTTGCCGTAAAGCACCCTGCAGCGCAAATAGGCGGCGGCCTCCACGAAGGCATGCTCGCAGATCCCGACGGAGCCGAACCCCAGGAAGAACTTGCCGAAGTCGACCGTGCCGAAGACCGCGTCCCACGCCTCGCGGCCCCGCGAAATGACGTCGGCGGCGGTGAAGGGATGGCCCTGGACATCGAATTGGCCGACGAAGGCCGCCCGGACACCCAGGGTGCGGATTTTTCGCACATTGCCAAACGCCGGCGCTTCGCCGGGCCGAAGCGCGAACAACACGAACGGCAGCCTCTTGTTCGCGCGGCCCGATTCAACGTCATCCTGCCGTGCCAGCACCGAGATGATGCACGCGGCGTTGGTATTGCCGATGTAATACTTCGTTCCCTCGGCGAGCAGGCCGCCCGGTCCCGCCGGTTTCACCATGAACTCATTGGCCAGCAGGTCCGACCCGTGCTCCTTTTCGGAGACGGCGAGCGCGAATAGCCCGCCGCCTTCCAACTTCGCGACAGCTTCTTTCTTCAGCGCCTCATTGGAACTCATCAAAATCGGAAACAGCCCCAGGAACGAGACGTGCAAACTGTAGGCGTGTGCCGGGCTATGGTAGGCGAAGACTTCCAGAAAGCGAGGCAGCCTCCATAAATCGAACCGGTGCCCCCGGCTCGAATACCGTTGGGGCGACAACAGGCCCGCGTAGATCCCGTGTTCCGCCTGGTAGTCGATCCAATCCTGATACCAGACCTCTTGCCGGTCTTCGCGCTGGAGCGCCTCCAGCCCCTTGCTCTGGAAAAAATCGGCGAGCCGGCGAATGAATGGATCGTGAAGGTATTCCGACGCTCCGGCCGTCGGCGACGAAACATCGAACGCCAGCGGAAGAAGTGCGTCGCTTGAGTCGTTTGAAATGGTCAGATTGTCGTTCGCCATTCGGGCACCCTCAAGCGTGAGGAAAGTCTAACCCGTCAACCAACCCGCTGCAACGGCGCATGCGGTATCGTTTGATCGACCATCACTTCCGGGGGAGCGAATGGGCTTGCAGGCACCGCGAGGCGACACGAGCGGGTGCTTGTGGTAGAATGAGGTGGTATGGCGAAACCCATGTGGGAGCGATAACCATGACGCTGACGATCGACCTTCCGGCGGAGACCGAGCGAAAACTTCTGGCCCAGGCCGCGGCGACCGGGAAAGACGTCGCCACCTTGGTCCGGGAGGCCGTCGAGGAGAAGTTCCGCGCACCACTGCCCACGTTCGCGGAAATTCTAGCCCCCGTCCACGAAGACTTTCGCCGGAGCGGCATGAACGAGGCCGTCTTGGATGCGCTCATGAACGAAACGCTCGCCGAAGTCCGTAAGCAGCGCGGGCGGCGGCAGGGCAAAGCGACATGACCGACCGGGCCGTTTTCGATTGCATGATCTACCTTCAAGCCGTGGCGAACGAAGATGGGCCCGCGTTCGCCTGCTTCCGTTGTGTGGATCAGGGCCTTGCGACATTGTGCGTGAGCGCCGAAGTGCTGGCCGAAGTTCGCGACGTCCTGAGCCGAGCGCCGCTACGAGCCAGATTCCCGCGTCTCACTGCTGAGCGCGTCGAGGCGTTCCTTGAGAATGTCGAGGCCAAAGCGGTCTTGATCGCGGAGATCCCTTGCGACTTTTCATACCCTCGCGACCCGGAGGATGAGCCCTACTTGAACCTCGCCGTCGCCGCGGGCGCCAAGCACTTGGTGAGCCGCGATGCGGATCTCTTGGACTTGATGGACGACCTTGACTTCCGGGGTCGATTCCCTGGCTTGACCATTCTCGACCCTGTAGCTTTTCTGCGGCGGCTGCCTCGCGGGAGCCAAGCAAAGCGGGGATCCGAACATGCCTAGCTGGCTAGCTCGTTCGGTTCCGGCGGACTGCCTCGCTATGATGAGGGCGCCATTCCCATCCGGCGCAGCCAGCGGAAATGCGACGCCACGCAGGCCAAGAACGTCTCGTGCGCCGTATACCGTACCCCGAACTCCCGGCACGTTTCCTCCACCAGGCGCGCCAGCGCCGGATAATGGAGATGGCAGACGCGGGGGAACAGGTGGTGTTCGATCTGGAAGTTCAGCCCGCCGACGAACGTCGAGAGCAGCCAGTTGCCGCGGCCGAAATCGACGGTCGTTTCGACCTGGTGTTCGGCCCAGGCGGTTTCGATGCGGCCGCTGTCTTGGCCAGGCAGCGGAAAGGCCGCGTCCTCGACGCAGTGCGCCATTTGAAACACGACGCTCAGCACCACCCCCTGCACGAACGTCGCCGCCACGTAAAAAGGCAACACGACCCACAGCGGGTGCAGGCAGAGTGGCACCACGAGCGCCAGCGTGAGGAACGTCATTTTGCCCGCGATGAACGTCACCAGATCCCAGCCCTTGGGCCGCGCCAACGGATACCGGCCGATCCGCCCGATGAGCACATCGCGGAAGTCGTCGTAAAGCTGCCACTTGATCGGCAGCAGTCCGTACAACGCCCACAGGTAGAAGTGCTGCAGCCGATGGAATTTCCGCCTCTCCTGGTGCGGCGACAGCCGGCCAAGAACGCCGATGTTGATGTCGTCGTCGTGGCCGGTGATGTTGGAGAAGCTGTGATGGACCACATTGTGCTTCTTGTTCCACACGTAGGAACTGCCGCCCAGCAGATCCAGCGACATCGCCATCAGCTTGTTGACCCACGGGCGAGAAGAATAGGCATGGTGCCCGCCGTCGTGCTGGATGTTGAACCCGATGGCCGCCATTGAGAGCCCCAACGAAACCGTCACCAGCGGGGCCAACCACCAGGATTGCAGGAAGAATACCAAGGCGATGTACGACGCCGCGAACCAGACCAGGATGAGCGCCGTCTTGAGGTACATACGCGGGCAATCGCGTTCACGACGCCCCGTCGTTTCAAAGTAGGCCTCGACCCGCCGGCGCAGGGCCTGTTGAAACCCATCGCCCGCGCGAAACTTGATCGGCTCGCCAGGCGCCGTCGAAAGCGTTTGAGCTTGCAGTCCGTTCATCGCGCCTCCTTAGCTCGCCGTCAGTCGCCGACCGCAACGCGAGATCGGCGCCCCATACGATACCGAAGCAAACGCCGTGCCGTGTCGCTCGCACCGACGTCAACTCCGCATCGCGGAGCGGTTCCGTACAGATGCCGTTGCCGCGACAATCCCAGCCTTCAGGCGGGTTGTCAAAAAGCCGACGTGGCCCAACGCCCCAGGGCATTCGACCACGTCGGCTTACTCTACAACGAGCTTCCTGGCACGCGGCCGGCTACTCTACATCGAAGAGTAGTCATCCGACGACTTCCACCATATTCTATACCAAAGGGGTGTAAGCTGACAAGGCCACGCGGAGCCGACCCGCTGCGCGGGTGCCCCGAACGAGTAGCATGTGGCATTCCTTGACCAAGGTGAGATGAGGACGACCTCGATGAATTCCAGCACCGCGCCCCATTGGCGGAGCTTCGTCCCCGTCGCGCCCGAGTCGCACTTTCCGATCCAGAACCTCCCTTATGGCGTGTTTCGCCCGCGGGCCGGCGGCGCACCGCGGGCCGGCGTGGCCATCGGTGAACTGGTGTTGGATCTGAGCGTGTTGGAACGCGCGGGATTGTTGGAAACAGCGGTCCACGGCGGCGAAAAAATCTTCGATCGCGGCTCGCTCAACGCCTTCATGGCGCTCCCCCGCGACGCCTGGCGCCGCGCACGCGAGCGGATCAGTCTCTTGTTGCGCGACGACCAGCCGGCCTTGCGCGACGACGCGACGTTGCGGCGAGAGGCACTTGTACGCCAGGCCGAGATTGAGATGCTGCTGCCGGTCGAAATCGGCGACTACACCGACTTCTATTCGTCGAAAGAGCACGCCACGAACGTGGGCACGATGTTCCGCGGAGCGGAGAACGCCTTGCCGGCCAATTGGCTTCACCTGCCGATCGCGTACCATGGCCGGGCCGGCTCGGTCGTCGTCAGCGGCACCGATCTGCACCGGCCGCGCGGCCAAACCAAGGCCGATACGGCCGCGGCGCCTTCGTTCGGGCCGAGCGACGCCGTCGATTTCGAACTGGAAATGGGTTGCTTCATCGGTCAGGGCAACCCTCTGGGCGAGCCGATCGCCGTCGAGCGCGCGGTGGAGCATGTCTTTGGTCTGGTGCTGGTCAACGACTGGAGCGCTCGCGACATTCAGAAATGGGAGTACGTCCCGCTGGGTCCGTTTCTGGCCAAGAACTTCGGAACGTCCATTTCACCCTGGGTCGTCCCGCTCGATGCCCTGGAGCCATTCCGGGTCGCCGGGCCGGAGCAGGATCCGCCGCCTTTGGACTATTTGAAATCGCCGGGCAATCCGTCGTTCGACATCCGGCTTGAAGTCCGGCTGCAATCGCCCGCGATGCCCCAGCCGCAACGGATTTGCGCCTCGAATTATCGGCATCTCTACTGGAACCTCGCTCAGCAGGTGGCCCACCATACCGTCAACGGCTGCAACCTGCGTACCGGCGACCTTTTGGCCGGCGGCACGATCAGCGGGCCGACCTCGGACTCGCGCGGATCGCTTTTGGAAATCACCTGGGGAGGCAAGCAGCCACTGGAGTTGAGCGGCGGAGAGATCCGACGCTTCCTGGCCGACGGCGACCGCGTGACCATGAGCGCTTGGTGCCAGGGCGACGGCTACCGCGTCGGTTTCGGCGAAGTGACGGGCAAGCTACTGCCGGCCTGACTAGGGAGCCTCCGCGGGAGACCGCCGGCGAATCGTCCGGTTGTCGCTCACAGCGGTGGAATCGACCGCCGAATTTCGTCGAGAAGTTCCCTCGTTCCGTGGCGATCGCACCATACGGCGATGTAGCTCCAGTCAAGACGGTCGCCCTGCACTGCCATCACGTCACGCACGTCGTCGCGGTCCTTTGAGCGTCGACCCTGGACGGCCCAGCGCAGCTTGGTGATGACAACGTCCTCGGCCGTCGGAAGTTGCACTTCACGACCCAACACCGTTCTTCGGTGTCGCCGCCGGAATCGCTCCTGATCGTGCGGATCCTCGCTCAAATGAAAAAACTCGATGGTGAAAGGGGACTCCGCGACGCGTACGACCCGGCGAGTCGTCATCGTAACCGTCTCGAAGGTCGCTTGTTGTTTCACCCGTCATGAGTCGTCACGCAAACGGCGCAGGAGGGCGAGCCGCTCTTCAAAAATCTCCCGAACTCGCGCCTCGTCCGCGTCGGGGAAATCATTGCGGATTCCTTCCGTCATGATCCGGCAACTCATCTCGAATAACTGCGAACCGGCCAGGATTTTCTGCTCCACCGACATCCGGCGCGCTTGAATGACCTTGTCGCGGTAAATGTCGTCGATCAACTCCCGCGTGGGTTGCATGATAAGGCTCCGCGATTCCTGACGCTCATTCCATTGTCCGGCGACCGGCCCGAACTGTCAACGCTATACTTCATTTTGAAGCTGAGCCATCGTGTGGTATCATGGATTCCGACAGGAGCAAACCATGACCGTGAACGGAACCGTCGCGTGCGTGTTCTTGACGACGGCCATCAGTTGGCCGTCGCCGCCGGCCCGCGCGCAGCAGGCTGACGAAGCCACGTCCGACGCCGCCGTGAAGGAAAAGGAGAAGGCGAGCGCCGAGCGATTGCTCGAACTGCGCCGGCGAGCGGAGGGAACGCGGGTCTTCATCGTCGGCGACGATGGCCACCAGGAAGTCGAAATGCTTTCCGAGCCGGTATTCCGCTACGACGACCAGCCCCGCGACATCATTGACGGCACCCTTTGGGTCTGGGGCGGACCGGGGCGGCCGGCGGCGCTCGAAAAAGTCGAGTATTATCCGCCGGCCCCTTTACACTGGACATATTGCCTGGCGTCGCTCTCGTCCGGGCTGGTGGCCGCCGAATGGCGCGGTGGACGTCGCTGGACGGCGACCAAGCCGGGCGCCGAGCTGCGCCCCTGCGACGACGCGCCGAAGCCGGCCGCGACCAAGGCGGCCCGTATCCGGCAGATGAAGGATCTCGCGCGCCGCTTCACGGTGCGCTCCAGCGAAGGGACCGAACGCAGCGAACAGTTGCGGCTCATGCCGCGCGCGATCCATCGCTATGCCGACCCCGAGCACGGTCAGGAAGACGGAGCGATTTTCGGCTTCGGAAGCGGGACCAACCCAGCCTGTTTGCTGCTGGTCGAGTTGCGCTCCAACGACGAGTCGCCGCGGAGCTGGCACTATGGTTTCGTGGGCATGAGCGCCGAGTCACTACGAGCCCATCTCGACGATCATGAAGTCTGGTTCTTCCCCGCGGCGGGCAAGGTTGGCGCCATTGATTCCTGGATTTGGTTCTTCGAGACGCCGGGCATGGAGGATTAAACGATTTGTTCCATACTTCGGAAAAAGATGCGACCTGGTTCCATACGGTCACGCTGACGTCGTCGCGCCATGTGGTGCTCGTCACTCCCGACTCCGGTCCGCCTTGACGGGGTCTATTACGCCGTCGACCCGAAACTCCGCGGTGATCGCCTGATCGTGCGGTACGACCCGTTCGTGGGCCGCTCCGCGGACCCGTGGAGCTTGCGCCGCGGGTTCGTGTGACGGTAGACGCCTCTTCATTCTCCGGCCGCCGCCGCTTGGGCCTTCTTCTTGGCCGATTTCGAGCGCAAGTCCCATGCCGTAAGCCAGCGAGTCTGCTTGCGATCGAGGTTGAAGTCGGCGACCAGCCGCTGGGCCATGTCGTCCATGTGTCCCGCGCCGTAGAAGATGCCCAGGCGTTTCTTTCCCTTGTCCATCTCGCGCCGGAGGACCGACAACGCCTTCTTGTTGCGTTCGGTGATCAGGGTTGAACCTTCGGGTCCGTTGAAGGCTTCCATGGCGCCGTCGATGTCCTCGAACTGTTCCGCCAAGAGCCGCTTCAGCTTCAACGAGCGGTTGTTGGAGAACAGGCCGGCGAACAGCTTGGCCTCGGCCGAGCCGTCGTCGTTCTTGGCCTGCTGGGTCATCGCTCGTTCCATCAGACGCTCCAGGATCGTCCAGATACTTTCACCGCGGGAGGCCATGGACTTGGCGAAGTCATCCGGCGACATGTCGGCGTGGACGAAGTTGGGTTTGCCGTAGTCAATGTGGTCCAATTGAAAGTCGAGAGCCAACAAGCCCTTCATGCCGGTCTGCAGCTTGGCAATGGGGTGCTCGCTCCGATCCCCCTGTTTGGGTCGCGCGTCCTCGGGAGCGACCAGTTCGTAGAGCAGGGCGTCGTATTGCTCGAACTCGTGGTTCAATGTTTCGAAATACGCCTTTTCGCCGATGTGGACCGCTCCGATCAGGTCGACGACCAGACCCTCACGCTCGGCGTCGTCGGCTTCAAAGCGCACGATGGCCGTCTGCAGGGCCGTCGGGCGGCCTTTCGAGTCTCGAGTCAGCCGCAGGAATGGTTCTTTAGGCGAGGTCTCGCCGTCCTCCGGCACCGTTCGCTCGACCGGTTCGTCGCAGCGCGCCACGGTCATCGGCAACCACATTGCAAACCACAATACGACCGATATCGTCCCGGTTCGGGGCATTCTGGACTCCTTCAAGTGGATTTTTAGTATACGCCAATCGCCGGCGGTAAACAACCTTACGCCCCAAGCACGCCCGGCAGGACTCGAACCTGCAACCTGCGAATTAGAAGTCCGCTGCTCTATCCAATTGAGCTACGGGCGCGAAAGGCCATTTTACGCCATTTTTACGGCGTTTTTCACGGTTCTCTCCACATTTGAAATCGTGTCTTACACCAGTGCATGACACCCATTAGGACACTTGACACCAGGCTTACGGGTCGGCTAAAGTGTCAAAAGTTGACGGCCGCCGGCGTGAACCAGCGACCGCCAGTGACACCAACCTGTCACAGAGGTAAGTGTCATGCCCAAGTCTACCGCACCGGCAGTGCGCGGCAAAGTACGCGTCATCAAGCCCATCAAGCCCGCCAAGCCCCACCCCAACTTTCCGCTCTTTCCCCATGCAACCAAACGCTGGGCGAAGAAGATCAGCGGGAGGTTCCACTACTTCGGTCCCTGGGATCAACCGGAGAAGGCCCTTGTCCCCCCCACGCCACAAAGCGATGGGCGAAGAAGATTCGCGGCAAGCTTACTTCGGCCCCTGGGCCGATCCCGATGCCGCGCTGGCGAAGTGGCTCGATCAGAAGGACGACTTGCTCGCTGGCCGGCCCCCGCGCGTGACACCGGAGGGGCTGACTGTCCGCGACCTGGTGAATCGGTTCCTCTCGAACCCCCAAGGCTCATCGCTCGTCCGGCGACGTATCAGATCGCCATGCTTCCGTTACAACACCGGACCGCGCTCAAGTCGGGATAGTGGGAGTGGAACCCGGGCACCGCCGCGCAGCGGTGGTCGGCTCGCGCTCCCAAGGCACGCGGGCCGCCGTTACCCTACATCCCGATGGATTTTCCAAGTCAGAACGGCCGGGCTCGCGCGGGGAGCGAATTCGCCGGTTGACCTGTCACCGACGGTTGACCGGCGAAATAGCACGTCCCTTTGCGTTCGTTTGTGATACTTGGCCGTAAGTGCATCATCGTCGGGATCCCGCCACGAGAAAATGGAGCGAGATCGCCGGCCTTCCGGACGGACGCAGCTTACCTTGTTCCACGCGGGGCGTGGGAACAAGCCAATTAAGCCAATTGCCGCCGCTCGCGTTCGAGGGGAAAAGATTGTAGTGTGGAACGGGTCGAACCAGATCGCGCAGCGACCGCAGGCCACCTTTGCCGGAAGGGTGTTCCTTGTTCCCACGCTCCGCGCGGGAACAAGGAACGTACTCGCCCATGCCCTCCTATCCGCACGCCATTCGCCTCCGCGGCCCTTGGGACTATAAAATCCTGGCGCTGGCGCCGACGTCGACCGACGAGCGCGGGCAGCGGCGCGACGACATGGCTGACCTCGCGGCGGCGGGAAGGACGACGCTTCCATGCGATTGGGGCGATACGCCAGGCCCTGGCTTCCGCGGCCGGGTGCGCTACCGCCGCCGTTTCAACCGGCCCAGTGGGCTCGATCCGCACGAGCGCGTCTGGCTGGTCGTCGAAGGGGCCGACGCGCGAGCCCGCGTGACGTTGAACGGCCGAGACCTCGGCGAGATCCCCGCGTACGCATTGCACCGTGAGTTCGACGTCACGGAGTGGGTCGGACCACGCAACGAATTGAACTTGGAGGTCGAGCTTTCGGCCGCGGAAATGGGTGGTCAGGGAGTCTTGCGGCCGGGTCGTGAGCTCAAGCCCGGCGGCCCGATCGGCGAAGTGCGGCTCGAAGTACGTTCCACGGTGTTCATCAGTCATTTGGCGGTCTGGGCGCAAGAGGAGCAAGGCGCCGGGCGGTTGCGCGTCGCAGGCCGGATCGGCGGCGAAGCCGAGGGGCCGTCGCTGGCCGTCGTGGTCGGCGGCTGTGAGCGGGAATTGATCTATGGCGAGGTTCCCGTCGGTGAATCGTTTGAACTGGCTGAGTGGATTCCCGAGTTGCCTCGCTGGGCGCCGGTATCGGGCGGTCACGCGACGCTGCCGTTGGAGATCAAGCTCGTGGCCGGCGGTAGCGCCGCCTGGCGGACCATCCGCCGCGCGGCCTGCTCGCGCATCGTGTGGGAGCACGCCATGAGTCGTCTGGTAGTCGCCGGTAAAGCGGTGGAGTTGCCGGTGCCCGCGATCGATCCGCCCGCGCGAGAAATTGACGAACGGCGCTTGAGCGAGTGGCTTGCTACGCTTGGCCTGCCAAGCGGCGCGGCGGTCGGGCTGCGAGAGATTCTTAGCGACCTTTGGTATGGCCGCTTCGATGCCACGGGTTGCCAGGTCGTCCAGTTCGTGCCGTTGGCCTGGGCCGACGAAGTCTGCGCACGGCTCGCCCATCATCCTTCGATCGTCGCCTGGACGGCGCCGGCCGATGAAATTGCCCGGACGCGGCGGGAACAACGAACCCTCGCCACGTTCGGCCGGCCCTGGATCGCCAGCGAAACCGCTTTGGGGTAGCCAGCGGCGTGCTCATAGAAGGAGGGTAATTCAGCGTCCGGAAACTGCGTACCAAGGGCTTGAAAGAAGGGGCTCATGCACGGAGATGCGTGGGTGGTTTTGCCACAGAACCGCGTGTGACGTCCAAACGGAGTACGGGTTCCAAGAAAGATGAAGGTTGGGTTTCACATGGATCGCTGCTGGCGAAAAGGGATGGGCGGGGCCGCGAAGACGTGAATC
>DATKSN010000162.1:0-23977 GCA_035531595.1 Pirellulales bacterium
TGGCTCACGAAACGCTTGTGCGGCAAGGCAAACGAGGGTAATCCGTGAAGCGTTTCCCGCAGCCAGTGCAGTTCCAGCGCCAGAGGCCCGAGACCAGGACGCGGACCACGCCTTCGATGACCAGGCGAAACGTCCGCTGCCGACAGTCATGCACGCGAGCGGTGCCTTGCGCGGCGCACCCAGGGCAGGCCTGGCAATACTGAACTGGATCCCCGGCTTCCACACGCTGGGTGTGGGCCTTGATTTCATCCGCGAGAGACATCATTCTTAAAGCCTTATTCGAGAGGGGGGGGCGTGCCGCGGGCCGACCAACCGCGCCGCCCCCCACTTTTATCCCCCCAAGGATATAACAGGCGGTTGTCTTTCCCACACCACCCTTCTCGCTGACGAATCCAACCACTGCCATGCTATGCCCTTTCGTTTACCGGTCCCAAAATTATTATTGGGCCAAGCCGCGTCCCCAGCGAGGCTGCGGAAAACCCGGATTTCTATACGATGATTGATGTTAATCTATGCTCTCGCCGCGAGGATACTGGCAGGTGGAGCAGTAGGGCCGCATAACGTCCGAAGGCGGGCCGCTCGTTCGGCCGCCGGCAGTTCCCGAATCCGCTCCAACAAGCTGCCAGTCAGCGTCCCCCGAAGCAGCGGACGCAACCCACGGCCCCGAACCGGAAAACCGTATTGCATTAGACCATCCGCAAAGCTTCCAGTCAAGGACCAGCTTAGTGCCGTTAGCTTCGCCGCTTGCGCATTGCAACCGCAGCCATTTGAGCAAGACTTCGTCCGTTCTCGGACTCCGGCCAGTGATCGCTGCGGGCGGCAAACACCCGCTGCCCTGCCGACCAAGCTGGGTATTGCAGCCCCGTTCACGGGGCTTCCCGGATGGCTTAAAGCCCAACAAATGGTAAGCCCCGTGAACGGGGCTGAATATGCAAGCATTTACTCCCGTCTTCCCCGGCATAAATGCGCATAAATGCCGGGTCTATGACCGCTTCGCGTGAGGCCCCGTGAACGGGGCGGTTCACCACTCGCGACTTGTATAGACGCGATCGGCGTCATTCAAGACCGCCGGTTATTTTGGCAGCAGGGCGGCCAACTCGGGCTACGGGCGCGCGCGATGACGTCGGCCATGAGCAGCTTGCCGCCGAGCCGCTCGACGGTCTGCTTGCCGGCGGCGATCGCCGCCTGCACGGCGGCCACGTCACTCTTAACGATGATCGTCACTTTCGACGCGCGAGCGTCGTAAACCCCCAGCATGGGACGCATGGGACTGACTTCGGCTCCGTGCTCCGCCGCCTCGCGCATGTCGTCGGGCGAGCCGGTGTTCGGCGACTACTTCGCCCCTTTAGCGACAATTAGAATTCCCTCATCGTCGTCGACTGCCATTATGGCAGGTTGCTTGGCGCGCATCAATTCCGAGCGCAATGTCCGGCCGTGATGCGCATTTTTTCGCGATTATACCTTCCCGTGTATATACCTCAAATTTGGCCCCGCCGGCAAGGAACGCCCCCTGACTCCCACCCCGCCAGGCGATATGATGGGGCGCATGACCTCTTCGCACTACGATTTTGATGTGGTGGTGGTCGGCGCCGGCCACGCGGGCGCCGAAGCGGCGATGGCGGCGGCGCGGCTGGGGGCCAAGACCGCGCTGTTGACGACAAGCCTTGATACCGTGGGCCAGATGAGCTGCAACCCGGCCATCGGCGGTGTGGCCAAGGGGCAAATCGTGCGCGAAATTGACGCCCTGGGGGGGATCATGGGGCGTGCGATCGACGCCACCGGCATCCAGTTTCGGCTGCTCAACCGGCGCAAGGGTCCGGCCATGCATAGCCCCCGCGCGCAGGCCGACAAACGCGCCTACCAGCAGGAAATCAAGCGCTTGCTGGAAAACCAGCCCGGCGTTTCACCGCGGCAGGAAGTCGTCGAGGATCTGCTGGTCGAGCGGCTGGGTGAAGGGCGGCTGAGTGAAGGGCGGCTGGATGAAGGGCGGCTGAATGAAGCGTGGCGGATCGTTGGGGTGCGGGTGCGCGGCGACGCCGTTTACCGCGCGGCCTCGGTGGTGCTGACGACCGGCACGTTCCTGCAAGCGCTGATGCACACGGGTGAGTCGAAGACGCCCGGCGGCCGGGCCGGCGAGGGAACCACCGCCGGCATCTCCGGCGCGCTGGCGCGGCTGGGCTTCGAGTTGCGGCGTTTCAAGACGGGCACGCCGCCGCGGCTGAACGGTCGAACAATCGACTTTTCGCGCGCGGAATTGCAAGCGGGCGACGACGATCCGCAACCTTTTTCGTTCCTCACCGAGCGCCTCGCGCAAGACCAACTCCCCTGTTGGATCGCGCAAACCAACCCCGCCGTCCACGACCTGGTCAGGGCCAACTTGCACCGCGCGCCGATGTATTCGGGCCAGATCAGCGCCAGCGGCCCCCGCTATTGCCCCTCGATCGAAGATAAGGTCGTCCGCTTCGCCGGCAAGGAGCGACACCAGGTGTTCCTGGAACCCGAGGGGCGCGACACGCGCGAGATTTACGTCAACGGCATCTCGACCAGCTTGCCTCGCGACGTGCAGGACGCCATTTTCCGGCTGATCCCCGGCCTGGAGCGCGCCGAGATCATGCGCTACGGCTACGCGGTGGAATACGATTTTTCGCCGCCCGAACAGTTGTGGCCCAGCCTGGAAACCAAGCGCGTGGCGGGGCTTTATTTGGCGGGACAACTCAACGGCACGACCGGCTACGAGGAGGCCGCCGCCCAGGGGCTGGTCGCCGGCGCCAACGCGGCACTGGCGCTTCGCGGCGGCCGGCGGCTCGCGCTCGACCGCGACCAGGCTTATATCGGCGTGCTGATCGACGACCTGGTGACGCGCGGCGTCGACGAGCCGTACCGCATGTTCACCAGCCGCGCCGAGTACCGGCTGCGGCTGCGGCACGACAACGCCGACCGCCGTCTCACTCCGCTGGCGCGCCCGTTGGGGCTGATCGACGACGAGCGCTGGCGGCGCTTCGAGCGAAAAGCGGGCGAAATCGCCCGCGTGGGCGAGCTGTTGGAGCGCACGCGATCGGACCAGATTCCTCTGGCCCAATGGCTGCGGCGGGCCGACGCCACCTGGAGCGACGTGGTCGAGCGAGTGCCCGAGTTGGCCGCGGCGCCGCGCGAAGTGGCCGAGCAAGTGGTGTGCGACGCCAAGTACGCCGGCTACCTGGCCCGCGAGGATCTCGACGTCGCAAGGCAGCGGCGCTTGGCCGACAAACTGATCCCCAGTGGTTTCGACTTCGCCTCGATCAGCCAGTTGCGCGCCGAGGCCCGCGAGAAGCTTGCCCGCGTACAGCCGACCAGCCTGGCGCAGGCCGGCCGCATCAGCGGCATCACGCCGAATGATTTGGCGCTGGTGATGGTGCATCTGGGAGGGTGACGATGGGCGGGACGCCCGCACCACAACGGCGTACCCACTATCAGTAGCGAGAACGCGCGCGAGATGGAGGCGTTCCTCGCCATCGTGGATGAAGCGATCAAGGGGAGGTAGCCGTGCAACTCGCGTCAAGGCGTTTCCATGATCCCCTTGCCGGAACGAGGACGACCCCATGGCCGCTCCCAAATCACTCGTCAAGTCGCAGATCCGGGCCAAGCGAAGAAGCCGACGTAACTTGGCCTTTCACCGACGTCGCCTTCGACCTGCAGGGGGAGCGAGGCGCGTAACGAGATGTTAAGTCTTGGGGGCGCGGCGCGGGCAACGGCTGGGGCCGTTGCCTTGTCGGTAAACGGCCAAGTTACGTCGGCTTCTTCGCCATCGCTTCGCTCCGTTTTGTCCGGTTCGCTCGTGCGTCTTCGCCTCACTCATTTTCTGGCCGTCTCGTTGCTGCGCAACGAGGCGGCTTTTTTTCGCGGGGGGGTATCATCCGCCGCGAGCGGCGAAGGCGCCTGGGAGGGTGACGATGGGCTCTTACTCCTTCAATGCCCGCATCAACTCGGGCAGCGACGTGACGCCGGTCGCCACCAGCACGACCCCCTCCTCTTGCAGCAAACGCATTCCCGCCTTGCGAGCCGCCTTGCGAATCGCGGCGACTTGCGGTTTTTCCACCAGGGCGGCTTTCACCTGCTCGTCGATGGGAAGCATCTCGAAAAGGGCGGTGCGGCCGAAAAAGCCCAGCCCCTGGCACTTCCGGCACGGCTCTTGCGGCTTTTCGGGGTCGGGCGTGGGGGGCCGGAAGAAGGCTTCGACCCTTCCCGCCGGAATGCCCAACTGCTGCAAGAGTTGCGGCGGCGGAGCATAGGCTTCCTTGCACTTGTCGCAGAGCTTGCGGAGCAAGCGCACGTTCAGCGCCACCCGTGCCGCGCCGGCCAATTGCGCGGGCGCCAGGCCGAATTCCAACAGCTTCACGAGCGCCTCGGCGGCTTCCTTCGCACGCACCGTGGTCAGCACCGTGCGATCAGCCGAAAAAGCCTGCTCGCAAAGCGCCGCGGCCGATTCTGTGTCCTTGAAATCAGGGACGACCAGCACATCGGGGTACTCTCGCAAAATCTTGGGCAAAATCGTGATCGGCGCCTGCCCGGCGGAGCCGTCGAACTTGTTGACGACGATGTTTTCAATCTCCACCTCGAGCGCGGCCTGATCCTCGATGCTGATGAAACCGCGGGTATAGCGGTCCATCGAGCTGAGCACGGCGTGAAACAAGCTCGTCAATCCGCCGCCGGCCGGCGCGGAGACCACCACCAGCCCTCCTTTGGTCTCCAGGAGCGGCTTGAGATCGTCGATCATCTTCTGCCGCATCCCCAGATCGCCCAGTCGCTGCTTCTTGATATCGGGCTTTTCGAACTGGATCAACGCGCGTTCGCCCGTCTTCGTGCCCTGGCTGGTAAGCCGGCAGGAGCGCTTCGTCTTTTCAAATTCGGCGCTGAAGACGCCCGCTTGCCGGGCGCGGCGTTCGCCGGCGTTGAGCGCGCCAATTGTCTTCAGGACCGCCAACAGCATGTCGCCCGGCTCTCGCTCGAGGGCTGGGCCCGGGTTCCAGACGCCGTCGATCTGGAAGCGCACCGCCACGGCGGTGGTGGTGAAATCGAGCAGGATCGCCTCCGAACGATTGCCGAACGACTGGGCCAACAGCTCGCGGGCCATCAGAAAGCCGGCCGATTGGCGGGCGGTGAGCAGGTGTACTTTGTCGTCGCGTTCGGTGGCGCCGCCCTTGGCGATCAACGTGACGGCGGGACCAATCTCGTCGAGCGTCTTTTCCTCGGCTTGTATCTTGACGCCGATCCTGGCGAGCTTGCCGGCCGTCCAGCGGCGGATGTGCTTCTTGGTGAACACCTTGTCGTCGTAGGGCAGATTCGCGTTCCGCTTGGAGACGTAGATCGCGAAGGGAATCACGTACGCCAGGGAGAGCAGGAAGGGCGACGCCAGCCCGATCAACGGGATCCACTCCAGAATGACGGCCACCGGCATGCAGACGGCGAACGGAATGAACAGGAACACGTTCCAGTTCCGGCTTTGGCGACGGAAAAAGCGGTCGCAATTGGTCCAGTCGGCCGAGCGGACCCAGGTCATGAACACCAGCAGGGTCATCAGCACCTGGAGCCACATCATGACCCGTATGAAGACACCCAGCGCGTTGATCGCGTCGGGTGAAAACTTGTCGCTCAAAGCCGAGGCGGCGTCTTGCGCGTGCGCCGCGGGCGATCCGGCCGTGCAGGCGAAGACGGCGGAGGCCGCGATGAACAGAAGTCGACGCATCAAAGGATCCCCGGCGCCCGGACTTCGATTCCCTTCAGCGCCATCCGCAGCGCGTCGACGTTCGGGGCGACTTCGAAGGCCGTCGCCCGGTCGATTAGGTCTTTATCCACCAGGCTCTTGAGGCTCATCGTGAAGTCCTGCATGCCTTCCTTTTCGCACATGCGGATCGCGTCGGCCAGTTTCTCGTCTTTCTCCTCGAGGATCAGCTTGCGGATGATCGAGTTGAACATCATGATCTCGACGGTGGGCACGCGGCCGACCCCTTCCTTGATCGAAGGTAAGAGCTTCTGGGCCACGATCCCCTTCATGTTCATGCCGATCGCGCTGCGCAGGGCGCTGTGCATGGTCTGCGGAAACAGGTCGAGGATGCGGCCGATCGTCGAGGGGGCGCTGGAGGCGTGGATCGTGCCGAACACCAGGTGCCCCGTCTCGGCGGCGTGGATCGCCGTGAGGAATGTTTCCTCGTCGCGCATTTCGCCCACCAGCATCACGTCGGGGTCTTCGCGCACGGCGTGCTTCATGCCGATGCCGAAATCGACCACGTCCATGCCGATCTCGCGCTGGTTGATCAGGCACTTGTCTTCGGTGAACGTGAACTCGATCGGATCTTCGAGCGTGAGGATGTGCTTGCGATAGTTGTGGTTGATCCAGTCGAGCATCGAGGCGATGGTCGTGCTCTTGCCTGAACCGGTCACGCCGGCCAACAGCACCATCCCCTGGTCGAACTTGCAAAGGTCGACCATGATCGGGGGCAGGTTCAGACCCTCGAAGTCGGGAATCCACTGGTTCACGCGGCGGGCGACCATTCCCACATGGCCCAACTGCTGCAACACGTTCACGCGGAACCGCCAGCGCGTGCCGTCGACCTCGCAGGTGTGGGCGAAGTCGGCCCCGCCGTTGGTGTCGAAAATTTTCTTGTTCCTGGCGTCGAGCATCGGAAAGATCAGGCGGACCATCTCTTCGTCGTCGATCGGCGGACGATCGAGCGGGCGCAGCGTGCCGTTGACGCGGATGATGGGCGGGCGATCCACCTTCAGGTGCAGGTCACTCCCCTTGAGCTTGGTCAGCGCCCGGAAAAGCTTGTCGATTTCGAGATCGTCGCGCTTCTTGGTGTAGCGTTCGACCAGGTCGTCGGTGATTTCAGCCATGTTGGTCGGTCCTAGCTAGGCGCGCCGGTGGATCGGCGCTAAACGCATAGCCGCGCGGGCCACTGCCCGACGGGGCCACTGCCGACGGGGCCACTGCCGACGGGGACACTGCCGACGGGGACACTGCCGGACGGGAACACTGGCGGACAGGGATTCCGCGCGCGGCCATCACGCGCTTGGTTTCTTGAATGCCGTACAGTCCGAAATGGAAAATGCCGGCGGCCAAGGCGGCGTCGGCATGCCCGATCTGGATCGCGTCGGCCATGTGCTCGGGGCGGCCGGCCCCGCCGCTGGCCACCACGGGAATCGAAACGGCCCGGCTCACGGCGGCGGTCATCTCCAGATCGTAGCCGTTCTTCGTGCCGTCGGCGTCCATCGAGGTCAACACGATCTCGCCGGCGCCCAGCCGCTCGACCTCGCGGGCCCAGGCGACCGCTTCCAGGCCCGTCCCGACCCGGCCGCCGTTGACGTGGACTTCCCAGAACTCGCGGCCCTCGCGCAGCACGCGCTTGGGGTCGATGTTCACCACGATACATTGGCTGCCGAAACGCCGCGCCGCCTCCACCACGAACCCTGGGTCGCGCGAAGCGGCCGAGTTGATCGACACCTTGTCGCTGCCGGCGTTCAAGAGTTCGCGAATGTCGTCCACCGTGCGGATGCCTCCGCCCACGCACAACGGCATGAACACGACCTCGGCGGTTCGCCGCACGACGTCGAGCATGATTTGCCGCCCTTCGTGGCTGGCGGCGATGTCCAGGAACACCAGTTCGTCGGCCCCTTCCGCCTCGTAGCGCGTGGCGACTTCAACCGGGTCGCCGGCATCGCGAAGCTGAACGAAATGGGTTCCCTTGACCACTCGGCCGCGATCGACGTCGAGGCAGGGGATCACACGCTTGGCAAGCATGGCTGTACTTTAGACTGCGGTGCGGGCGTGGTCAACGGTCAGTTCCCACACGAACCCGCGGCGCAAGCAAGGCCCAGCGTTGGACCAACCTTGCTTGCGCCGCGGGTTAGTGTGACGGCGGTCGATCGTTCCCCTGGGACCATGAATAATCCGGATTGGCGGGCAGGTCATTGGCGGGCAGGTCGCGCCGGCGCTTGGCCTCGGCCAGGATCTCGACGAGCTTGGCCTCGTCGCCCTGTTCCAGCGCGTGGCGGAGCGACGCCAGCACGCCTTCATAGCGGGCCAGTGCCGTCAAGACGTTCGACCGGTTGCTCGAAAAAATCTGCCGCCAAAGCTCGGCGTCGCCGGAGGCCACGCGGGTGGTATCGAGCCATCCGCCGGCGACCAGCGGCAAATCGTCCTCCGGCGTGGCCGCCGCCAGAGCCGAAGCGGCCAGGTGCGGCAAGTGGCTGGTAGCCGCCAAGACGCGGTCGTGGTTCGCCGGCGACATCCGCACGACGCGGGCCCCCAAGCTGTTCCAAAACGCGGCGACGGCCGTGTAGTCGTCGTCGCGAGTCGCCACAGTGGGGGTGACGATCACGGCGCGGTCCACGAGCAAGTCGGCCGTCGCCGCGGCGGGACCGCTCCTCTCGCCGCCCGCCAAGGGGTGACTGCCTACAAACCGCGTTTGCCGCGGCAGCTCGCCCTCAAGCGAGGCGACGATCTCAGCCTTCGTGCTTCCCACGTCGGTGATGAGCGCGCCGGCCCGGCACGCCAAGGCGGCGGCCCGCACGTCGGCCGCGATGCGGCCGACCGGCGTGCAAACGATCACCAGATCGGCGTGAGCGACGCCGCGGGCCAGGTCGAGCGTCGTGCGGGTCACGGCGCCCATTTGCCGTGCCGTCCGCAGGCTGCCCGCCCGCCGGCCGATCCCCACGACGTGCCGCGCCAGGCCACGCGCGCGCAACGCCATGCCGATCGACCCGCCGATCAGCCCCACCCCCACGATCGCCACCGTATCCCGTTGCTTCATGGTTCCCGAGGTATCCGTGCCCGAAAGCGGGTAAGTGTCCTAATTTGCCGGAAAGATTTTTCGGCGATGGCACGCGAGTTGGGCGAGACTAAAACAATTCCGCGGGCCTGTCGAACGCCGTGCCAATCTTCTTGCCATGAAGCGAACGCAAATCGACGACGGCGCCGAATTTGAAAAAGATCCGCTCGAATTTGGGGTAGTGATTGCCCCAATACACCATCGCGCATGACATGGGTGCGCCTTTGCCGCCATCCTTCCCATCGACGAGGAATTTTAGGCGGGTATCGTACAGGAACGCAACAGCAATTGCCCGCCCCCAGACGAATTGCTTCCAATGCGCCGTGTTCGTGGCCACCGGAACCAGAGCGAGCACTTCGGACCCCTTGTCGGCAGCGACAGCACAACGACGGAGCCAATGCTTGATCGTCGATCCGTGTTCTCGATCGGCTCCGTATGGCGGATTAACGTAGACTGTCTTGAAATCCCATGATTCTGTCAGGCCATCGCGAGCCGGTAGACAATATTCGACGTTCGCTTGGACGATCGAATTCTGGTTAGAGCACGGGTCAAGCTCGATTTGACCAAGACATTCACGCACCGCGTCAACGTATTTGCGCGGCGTACACCAATCCTTGCTCAAGCTAACTGAAACGCTCCGTCCGGCCGTCACTCAAGCACATCCTTCCAGTTTTTACCGCGCAAATGGTCGATGGCGGTTCGCAAGCGACTGATCGCCGCATTCTTCGGAGAAATCACATTGAACCACCCCTCGACCTCTGACTCGTGTTCGGTGAAATAGCTGCGTAGGGCCTTGTCGGCGGCCACGTCAACCCGAACCTTCGTGAATCGGGTCGTGGTTTTGTTCCCCGTATAGCTTGACAGAAAGGCGGTCTTGGCCGGTTCAAGCTCTGGGGTGGGCGACAGTAATAGCTTGTCTACGAATTGAGCGAGCCCATCGTCCGTCAGAAAGAGTAGCCAATCGTAAGACTGCGCCAGAACCTTCAATTCCTTGTTGTGGTTGTCCGACGTAAACCAATTACCGTGGTTGCTCACGACGCCGACCGTCAGAATTAGGCCGGCGAGCAATCCAGGATCATGTCCTGTAACAATCTCATCTAATAGATCATCATATTGTTTGCTGTACAGGCTTCCGTCGGTTCTCTCCACTACGCCAAGCACGGACCCATTTTTAAGCCGAACCTTTTGTAGAGCGGAAACCGACCGGGCGACGTAGGCTCCCTGCTTTGCCTTCTCGATTGTCTGTGGCCCCTTCTTCATACCTTCTTCGATCCCAACGCGCTTGCACTCGAAAATAGCGAAAGGGTGCGAATGCAAGTGGCAAAGCGTGACGGTCTGACTGCCGGTTTCTGAAAGATCGAGATTGCAAACGACTGGTCCCCATTGATCCTCTAGGATGACGCACGAATTCCGCAGCACTCCATCGGCTGAAAGCAATTCGTTCCCCTTGCCGGTCGTCGTCGTCGCCACCAATGCGCCAAACTGCCCTAATGTTTTGCACGCCTTGCGTATTTTCGCGGAAGTCATCGGCAGCTTGCCGTCGAGCGGCACGATTTCTTTCCAGGCGATGGGGTGCAACGAAAACTCGACGTTGTGGCGTATCGTGATTGGCAAACTCTGGCAACGGGCGTTCAATGGCAATATGATCCCGCAGGTTCCATGCTCGCAGCGTGTAGAATGTGATGATCTCAACGAGAGTTCCAAGCGCCCGCCCGGAAGCCTTCTTGGCATCTGTGGCATACGAGAAAACCGTATCGGCCAATGTTTTTTGCAACGCATCGACTGATTGGTACGGCACTGGCGATATCCTCTAGATAAAATTGCGGTGCGGCTATTTTACAATCTCCTTTCGTTTTTTCCAGCGCCCGCCACTCGCCGAATCAACCCCAAACCGCCCCGAACAACTCGGCGAACGACCACGTATGGTCGGCCAGCGCCAAGAAAACGACACTATTTGCAAGTTCGCGTCAACGAAGCCGAAAGCGCCACGTTCGACGCGGCGGCTGATCTGGCCGGGCTGGAAAAGTCCGCATGGATCCGCGAACGCCCCTTGATCGTGGCACGGAACGCCCGTCGCAAAAGCCGCCTTCCTTGAAAGCGGGTAGTGTAGCAGTCAGCCCACGGGGATGATAAGATAATGTTGATTGTATCGATGCCTCTTTGAGGCGGTTGGCCGGATCGCCGGTTGAACTGAGCCGACGCGCAGAATCTCCGCACGATGGCCAGGAATTCGAGTTTGGGTGCGAGAGAATGACCGGCCGTTACCGGTTTATCGCCAGGTTCTATTATAAGGAAGAGCGCGAGTTGTACGTCTACGACCTTGGTCCAACTGCCGCCGCGCCGGCGGATGACGCCTGGAAATGATTTTTGGGAGGAGTGCTGAACATGCCGGTTTCCACGCGGCCATTGCCGGGCACGACGATCGACCCACTCTATCCTGAGACGGACGGGGAACCCATGGGCGAAGGCGCTTTTCATCTGGCGGCGATTTTGCACTTGTATGACGCCCTGTCGAGGCTCTTCGAGCTCCGCGAAGACGTGTACGTCGCCGCCGACATGTTCGTGTACTACGAGCAAGGGAACCCTTCGGCAAAAAGGGCGCCCGACGTGATGGTTGCCAAGGGGGTCATGGGGAACCATCCGCGGCAGTCGTTCCGTACCTGGGAAGAGGGTGTCGTACCGGCCGTCGTATTCGAGGTCACGTCGAAAAAGACGCGCGACGAGGACGAAAAAGTGAAGAAAATCGAATACGCCATGATGGGCGTGGCCGAATACTTTTTGTTCGATCCAGAGGGGCTGGGCATGGAGTCTCCGCTACGGGGTTTTCGCCTGCGAGACGGGCAGTACGCGCCGTTGCCGGACGACACCGCCGGCCGGATGGCGAGTCGCGAGCTGGGCCTGACCTTGGAGGTGGAAGGACCGCTTTTGCGCTTGATCGACCCGCGAACCGGACGGCGCCTGATGACCTACAGCGAACTGGCCGATGTGGCCGAAGAGGCCGAAGAGGCGAAACGAAGGGCCGCCGAACTGGAGGCCGAGTTGGCCCGGCTTCGCGCGGCGCAGGATACCTGAACATGATTTTTTCACCCCGCATCGGGCAGAAAGAACTTGCCCAACTATGCCGCCGGTTGGCCACCGGCCTGACCTCCGGCGTCGATGCGCGGCAGGTTTGGTCGCGTGAGGCGGCGGGCTATGCCTCGGCGGCCTTCCGCCGAAGGCTCGACCTGGTCAGCGACGCCATCAACCACGGCAGTACCGTCAGCGACGCGCTGGTCGAGACGGGCGATTACTTTCCCGCGCTGTTCCGCGAGCTGATCAACGTGGGCGAACACACGGGCAAGCTGGCCGAGGTTTGTCGCCACCTGGCCGAGCACTACGAGCACCAAATCAGGCTCCGACGCGTGTTTCTCGCGGCGATCGCCTGGCCGGTGTTCCAGCTTTCCGCCGCCCTGGGAGTGATCGGCCTGGTGATTCTGATCATCGGGGTTTTGCCCAAGGACGAACGCGGCAAACCAATCGACTTCCTCGGCTTGGGCCTGGTCGGCGGCTCCGGTTTCATGATCTACCTGTTCGTGCTGAGCGTCGCGGCCATCTGCCTGGGTTTGGCGATTCAGGCGGTTCGCCGCGGAGCCCTTTGGGTCCGTCCCTTGCAGTACGTGTTGATGAAGATCCCGGTCCTCGGTCCCTCGCTTGCGACTTTGGCGCTGGCCAAGCTGGCCTGGACGATGCACTTGACGCTCGAGACCGAAATGAGCGTGCTCAAGTCGTTGCCGCTGTGCCTGCGCAGCACGCGCAACGCCTTCTACACCGACCGTAGCGACGAAATCGCGCAGGCGATCCGCGCCGGCAGCGACATCTCCAGCGCCATGGCCGACACCAAAGTCTTTCCAACGGAGTTCCTCGACTCGCTGGCGGTCGGTGAGCACAGCGGCCGGCTGCCGGAGACGATGGCCCTCTTATCGACGGAATACCAAGACCGCGCCCAACGTGCTTTGGCCACGCTGACGATGCTCGCCGGCTTTGGCGTTTGGCTCCTGGTCGCGGCGATGATCATCATGATGATTTTTCGCGTCGCCAGCTTCTACATTGACATGCTCAATAACGCCGCGAACGGGAATTTCTAAGCCGCCTCGTTGCGCGGCAACGAGACGGCCATCAACGCGCCACACTTCGCCCCGCGAACGATATCGATTGTCATGCGGCGGGCGTCGGCGGGTAGGTGCCCACCTCGACGTGGTGGCCGTCGGGGTCGCGAAAGAAGATCTGCTTCAGCCCCGTCTCGGCCTGGATGTTCACCCGGCACGCCACGCCGTGCTCGGCCAGCAGCGTTTCGATCGCGCCGACGTCGTCGCTGTAAAAGGCGAGATGGTTGGCGCGCGTGTCGATGGGCCCCTCCGGGCCGCCGATCGACTCGTCGACGATCAGGTGGATTTGCAGACCGTAGGCGTGAAGCCACGCGCCGGGAAACCGCAGGCTGGGGCGGAGAATCTCGCGAAACCCCAGCACGTCGCGGTAGAAAGCACGGCTCGCCTCGAGCCGATTCGTGAGCCGGGCGACGTGGTGCAACGACGTTAACGGAAGAGGTGAAGTCATGGGCGGTCTCAGATTTCAAAGGCAATGTCACAGCGACGGCAAGTCATTTTACGATGAAAGATCGTGATCGCATAGCGCCATGAATACCTGTTACCGCCGCCGGCGCAGCTCGTCCTGGGGGGGCCGGCGGCCAACGGTCACCTGCAGGGTGATCCGCTTTCCGTCGCGCGCGACGACCATCGTCGCCTTGGCGCCCACGGGCGTAGCGGCCACCATCAGTTGCAATTCGCCTCGATCAGCGACGTCTTTTCCGCTCCAGCCGACGATCACGTCGCCCGGCTCAAGTCCGGCGGCCGCGGCCGGCTGTCCTGGAAGCACGTCCGTGACGAGCACGCCGCTCGATCCGGGCAGTTCCAATCGCTGGGCGAGCTCCGGCGTCAATTCGCCGAACACCACCCCCAGCCAACCGCGTTCGACCGTGCCGTGGGTTCGCAGCCGCTGGTAGACCTCCTTGGCCACCAGGCTGGGGATCGAGAAGCTGATGCCTTGAAACGAGCGGCCGACGATCGCGGTGGTGATCCCCACGAGTTCGCCGCGGATATTGACCAACGGCCCGCCGCTGTTGCCGGGGTTCACCGCCGCGTCGGTCTGCAAGAAGTTGCGGTAGACATTGGCCGTATCGTTGAATCCGCGCCGCTCTTTGGCGCTGACGATGCCGCTGGTGACCGTGCGGTCGAGCCCGTAGGGGTTGCCCACCGCGAGCACCCAATCGCCGACCTCAAGCTGCTCGCTGTCGCCCCACTCGGCCTGCACCAGCCCGTCGGCGTCGAGCTTGAGCAGCGCCAGGTCCGTCAATTCGTCGAAGCCCACCAGATGCACGCGCGCGCTGGCGATGGTCCGGCCATCGCTCAGCTTGACCTCGATCGAATCGGCGCCGTGGACCACATGATCGTTGGTCAAAACGTACCCTTCCCGCGCGTCGACCACCACGCCGGAGCCTTGGCCATGCGCCTGTTCGCGCGGGAGATCGCGAGAGTGCTCCGGTGGCAGGCGAAAACCGAAATCGTCCCAGGCCATGGCGTTCACCGCATCGACGGGCTGTTCGACGTCGATATGCACGACGCTTGGCTCGATCCGTTTGGCCACCAGCCGAAACGCGCGCGACGTGTCGGAGAGCTTGACCAGTTCGGCGTTCTGGTCGAGCCGGGCCAGTTCCGCGGCGGCCGATTCCGACTGCGCTCGCAACCGGCCGCGGGTGATCGCGTACTGCATTCTTTCCGCCAGATGAGGCGCCACCAGGCCCAAGCACAGCGCCGCCAGCACCCAGAGCAGCCGCGGGAGACGCCTTGATGCGTACGCCGGCACGGGCACCGGGGCGGGAAACATCGCCGGGGCGGGAAACGCTGCCTGTGCGGCAAACGGCTCTTGTGCGGCAAACGGTTCCTGTGCGGCAAACGGTTCCTGTGCGGCAAACGGTTGCTGTGCGGGAAAATCGGACATCGAGGCGGTTCCTGCGAGGGTGGCCTTTACGGATTGACCGGTAGGTTATTATAGGTGGCGGCGCCGAGGGGGGAATACCCCCATCGCGCCGGACGACAGCCCATGCCTCCCATCCGTCACACCCGCCGTCCCTCGCCCGAGGAGTTCTTCGTGCCCCCGGAACTCGCCTCGCCCGAGGGCCTGGTTGGCGTCGGTGGTTCCTTGCATTCCGAATGGCTGCTTTATGCGTATCGTCACGGGATCTTTCCATGGCCCGCCGAGAGCGGTCCCTTGGCCTGGTGGTCGCCCGATCCGCGGGCGATCTTCGAGCTCGACGCGCTGCGCGTTTCGCGCAGCCTGGCCCGCACGGTGCGCGGCGGCAAATTCCGCGTCACGTGCGACCGCGAGTTTGCCGGGGTCATGGCCGGCTGCGCCACGGCGCAGCGGCGCGCGCGTGGCACCTGGCTCACGCCGGCGATGCGTGCCGCCTACGGGGCACTCCATGCGCTGGGCCACGCGCACAGCATCGAGGTCTGGCATGCGGACCAACTGGCTGGCGGCGTTTACGGCGTGGCGATTGGGGGCCTGTTCGCCGCCGAGTCGATGTTCTATTTCGTCCGCGACGCCTCGAAGGTGGCCCTGGTCCACTTGCTGAACCATTTGCGTTCGCGCGGCTACACGCTGCTCGACATCCAGCAACTGACGCCGCACACGGCGCGCTTGGGCGCCCGCGAGATACCGCGGCGCGAGTTCCTTGATCGCTTGGCGCGGGCCGTCGAGCAACCGCTCGATTTTGGCCTGGAGTTGGCGCCCCTTGCGTAGGGTGGGCACCGCCCCTTTCGGCTTTCGATCGGCTGGATTAGCATGCAGTCGCCGTGATCGCGTTCGTCTTGGCATTTTTGGATCTACCGTCTTGTCCACCGACATCGCCACCCCCGACCTCGCCACCCCCGACTTCGCGGGCTTGCGCGTGGCGGCCTTCGAGAGCCGCCGCGCGGCGGAGATGGCGCGACTCATCGAACGGCACGGTGGCGTCGCCGCGGTCAGCCCCTCGATGCGCGAGGTGCCGGTGAGCCAACCGCGCGATGCGATCGATTTCGCCCACCGCCTGATGGGCGGCCAGATCGACGTCGTGCTCCTTCTGACCGGCGTGGGCACCCGGCAGCTCGTGGCCCAGGTCGAACGGCACGTCGATCGGGCGCGGTTCCTGGCGTCGTTGGCCGACGCGACGACCATCGTGCGTGGCCCCAAACCTCTGGTGGCTCTGAAGGAATTCGAGATCGAGCCGACGTTTCGCGCGCCCGAGCCGCACACCTGGCGCGAGGTGCTGCGAACGATCGACCAGCATGTGCCGATCGCCAACTTGACGGTCGCGTTGCAGGAATACGGCCAGCCCAACGCGAGCCTGGTGGCGGGTTTGGAAGCGCGCGGCGCCAAGGTCGCGGGCATCAAGCTCTACAACTATGATTTGCCCGAGGACGCCGGCCCGCTCGAGGCGAACCTCCGCGCGCTGGCCGAGGGGCACATCGACGTCGCGTTGTTCACCTCGGCGCACCAGGCCGTCAACCTGCTGCGGCTTGCCCGGCAACTTGGCCTGGCCGACGACGTGCGGCGGGCATTTCGCCGCGTGGTCGTAGGCTCGATCGGCCCCACGACGAGCGAGATGCTCGCCGAGTGCGGCTTGCCGGTCGACCTCGAGCCGGAACACTCCAAAATGGGGCACCTGGTGCGGGCCGCGGCGCGGCGCGGCGGCGAGCTTCTGGCGGCCAAACGCGCCCACGCGGCGGTTCGATCGCCTTCGGCCACGCCGACGCCGGCCGGCAAGCCGGCTTGGTACGATAGCCCCTTCATGAAGGCCTGCCGCCGCGAGCCGTGCGACCGTGTGCCGATTTGGCTGATGCGGCAAGCCGGCCGGTACATGCGCGAGTACCGCGAGGTCCGCCAACGCACCCCATTCCTCGAACTTTGCAAGAACCCGGCCCTCTCGGCCGAGGTGATGATTACCGCCGTACAACGCCTGGGCGTCGACGCCGCGATCATCTTTTCCGACTTGCTGCCCATGCTCGAACCCATGGGGATCGAACTTGAGTTCACGCACGGCGAGGGTCCGGCCATCCACAACCCGCTGCGCGAGGCGGCCGACGTCGAGCGGCTGCTGGAACTGGACGACGTCGAGCGACTCGATTTCGTGTTCGAGACGGTACGGCTGACACGCGCCGGCGTCGCGCCGGAAATCCCGCTGATCGGCTTCGCCGGGGCGCCCTTCACCTTGGCCAGCTACATCGTGGAGGGTGGCGCGAGCCGCAACTACCTGCACACCAAGACGCTGATGTACCGCGACGAAGGGGCGTGGAACGCGCTTTTGGGTCGGCTGTCGCGCGCGATCACGCGCTACCTCAACGCACAGATCGCCGCCGGCGCCCAGGCCGTGCAACTTTTCGATAGTTGGGTCGGCTGCCTGGGGCCCGACGACTACCGCCGCTACGTGCTGCCGCACACCCGCGCGATCGTCGAGGGGCTTGCGGCGGGCGTACCGTTGATTAACTTCGCCACCGGCAACCCTGCCCTCCTGCCCCCGTTGGCCGAGGCGGGCGGCGCCGTGATCGGCGTCGATTGGCGAGTGCGGCTCGACGAGGCTTGGCGGACGATCGGGTACGAAAAGGCCGTGCAGGGCAACCTCGATCCGATGGTCTTGTTGGCCGAGCCGGACGAGATCCGCCGCCGCGCGCACGAAGTGCTGCGGCAGGCCGCCGGACGCCCCGGACACATCTTCAACCTGGGCCATGGCGTGTTGCCGCAAACGCCGGTCGAAAACGTCATCGCCCTGGTCGAGGCGGTGCATGAGTTGGGGCCACAGATCGGTGGACCGGGCTAGCGCGCACTGTCGCGTCTCATCCGCTACCAAAGCCTCTTTACGCCGTAGGGGTCGAGTTGCGCATCGACGCTGACCAGTGGTATCCCTTCGAGCAGTGACTGGGCCGCCAGCAAAAGGTTCACTCCATGTACTCCTTGAAATCCTCCAGTGGGGCGTCAAAGTCCGGCGCGATCCAGAGAATCTGGTCCTTGGCCGTTCCAGCTTGACAGGGCCACGAGGTACGCTCGGCCTTCTTCACCTGCGCCAACGGCTTACCGTGGTCCGTATGGATTCCTTCCAAGGAAGTCTAGAGCGGTAGTGAGTGGAGTAGAAGTTCATAAGGGCATCGGCACCCTGACGGACCAAGCGGTCACTTCCACAGGTTCCGGTCGAGCATCCGGTAATTGATCGCCTCACTGATGTGGACCGCGCGGATCGACTCGCTGCCGTCGAGATCGGCGATCGTCCGGGAGACGCGCAGCACCTTATCGTGGGCGCGCGCCGAGAGGCCCAACTCGTTGACGCTGGCCTTCAAAAGGTTCATGCAATCGTCGTCGAGCTTGCAGTGCTGGCGAATTTGCCGGGTGGTCATCTTGGCGTTCAGCCGCGTGCGCGTGTTGGCGAACCGCGCGGCCTGCACCGCGCGGGCGGCGATCACCTGTTCGCGCATCTGGGCGCTGGTCGTGCCCGACGCGCCGCCGGACAACTCGCGGAACGGTACGGCCGGCACCTCGATGTGAATGTCGATCCGGTCGAGCAAGGGACCGCTGATCTTGGCCATGTAACGCTCGATCTGCGGCAGAGTGCAGTGGCAATCGCGGCGCGGGTCGTTGCGGTAGCCGCAGGGACAGGGGTTCAAGGCCGCGATCAGGATGAAGTTCGAGGGAAACGTCGTGCTGGCCAACGCCCGGCTGATCGTGACCGTGCCGTCTTCCAGCGGCTGGCGCAGCACCTCGAGCGTGCGGCGGCTGAACTCGGGCAACTCGTCGAGGAACAAGACGCCGTTGTGCGAAAGACTGATCTCGCCGGGCGTGG
This sequence comes from Pirellulales bacterium, assembly GCA_035531595.1. Classification (GTDB taxonomy): domain Bacteria; phylum Planctomycetota; class Planctomycetia; order Pirellulales; family JAICIG01; genus DATKSN01. The sequence goes on from DATKSN010000162.1 coordinate 18,706, forward strand.
GGGTCGAGCCGCCGCCGACCAGGCCCGCGTCGCTGATCGTGTGGTGCGGCGAGCGGTAAGGTCGCGTCGCTAGCAGCGGCTGGCCGGCCGGCAAGAGGCCCATGGCGCTGTAGATGCGGCTGGTCTCGATTGACTCCGGCGCGGTCAGGTCGGGCAGGATCGTCGGCAAGCGCTTGGCGAGCATCGTCTTACCCGAGCCGGGCGGCCCGAGCATCAGTAAATTGTGCGCCCCCGCGGCGGCGATCGTGATGGCCCGTTTGGTCATCTCCTGGCCGCGGACGTCGCAGAAATCGACGTCGTAATGGGCCAGCGCGTGGAACCATTCGTCAAGCCGGGGGGGCGTCGGCTCGATGTCGATCTGGCCGGTGAGAAAGGCCGCGGCCTGGGCCAGACTCGAGACGGCAATCACCTCGACCCCCTCGACCACGGCCGCTTCGGCGGCGCTTTCGGTGGGGACCAGCAGCCCCTTCATGCCGGCCCCGTTCTTCGCGGCGATCGCCATCGACAGGGCGCCCTTCGTCGGCCGGGTGCTGCCGTCGAGCGCCAGTTCGCCCACGACGGCGTAGCGGTCGAAGCGATCGGAGGCCAATTGCCCGCTGCCGGCCAGGATGCCCAGCGTAATCGGCAGGTCGAACGAGGCGGCCTGCTTCGGCAAGTCGGCCGGCGCCAGGTTGATCACCACGCGGTTGCCCGGCCTGCGAAAGCCGGAGTTGACCAAAGCGCGTTCGATCCGGTGAGTGCATTCCTTGACGGCCGCCTCGGGCAGGCCCACGAGCACGGTCTTGGGGAGCGAGCTATCGGAGACATCGACCTCGACCTCGACGGGCAGGGCTTCGATGCCAAGCATGGAAAAGGTCCGCAGTTTCGCCAGCATCGGCGGCCCCTCGGGCAAGTCGGAGATCGGATGTCGGAATTCGAGAGTCGAAAGTCGCAGCGCCCATATTGTGAAGGGCGGCGCCGCGAAGTGCAAGCCTCTTGGGACTTGGTCCGAATTAACTTCCCGGATTGGTTGAAACGAGACATTTTGCCACGAGAAAGCGGTGGCCGGTGGCAGAGCCTAAGCGATGCCGCAGCTCGACCGGGGCATCGCTTAGGCTCTGCCCCAGCCACCGTGAACGCAGATAACGGGTTCATCCGGCGGAAGCATTGCGCCGGCCTCGCGGAACGCCACGGAGGGCGTTCCCTACAGAAGCGGGCGGCGGCGTTTTTTTTCGCCGCGCGGTCGCGGCTGACCGTTTCGCCCAAGTCATTTTCCTGATAGGCTGGGATGATGACTTGGAGAATCGACTCCGTCCCGAACATCGACGTACGTTCGTCTCCAAGTGCGCCGGCTTGCTTCGGGAGCAAGTCTCCGTCGTCATCGTGGATGTGGTGACGACGCGCACCCAGAACCTTTACGGGGAATTGCTCGGCCTGATCGGGCAGTCCGTCCGACCCAAGCCTGGATCCCGAACCGCCGCCGTTGCACGTCGCCGCGTGCCGCCTGACGAAACGCCACGACGAGTGGTTGCTGGAGACGTGGGCGCAATCACTGGGCCTTGGGCGGCCGTTGCCGACCGTGCCGTTATGGCTCGCCGATGACCTCGCCGTGCCGCTGGAGTTGGGCGAGAGCTACGAGCAGAGTTGCGGCATTCTGAACATCACTTGAGCAATCGCAACGGCGTCTAGAAATTCACGCCGCCGAGAGTTATACTTCACGCGGCCGAGAATGAGACATTCACGGTGGCGCCCCGCCGGTCCTCCATCCACACCTTGTGCCCAAACGGTCGAACATGCACGTCGGTCGCCTGACGTTACGCGGTTTACTGGCGCTGGCGCCACTGGCCGCGTCGGCACTGGTTGCCGCCGAGCCGGCCCAACCCTCGCCCGCGCCGGCCGCTGGACACTCGATCCACGGCGAAGTGTTCAACGAAGGCCCGCGGCAGAAAGCCTACCTGATGGGGACGACCGGCAATGTGTCGCTGGCCATCACCACCCGCTCACCCCAAGCCCAGGAGTTCTTCAACCAGGGCTTGGGCCAATTGCACGGGTTTTGGTACTTCGAGGCCGAGCGATCCTTCCGGCAAGCCGCGGCGCTCGACCCCGATTGCGCCATGGCCTACTGGGGCATGGCCATGGCCAATCGCCTCAACGAGGATCGCGGCAAGAAGTTCTGCGACGAGGCCGCGAAGCGCAAGGCCGGCGCCGGCCCGCGCGAGGTCCGCTGGATCGACGCCCTGGCTGACTACTTCGCCCCCGGTTCGGATAACAAGCCCGGTTCGGATAACAAGACCGGTTCGGATAACAAGACCGGTTCGGATAACAAGCCGCGCGACAACCAGGAGCGCCGCAAGCAGTTCGTCCGCAACTTGGAGCGCATCATTCACGATTTTCCGGAGGAGATCGAGGCCAAGGCGTTTCTGGGCTTGTTGCTGTGGGAGAATTCAAACAACGGCATCCCGAATTCCAGCACGGAGGCCGTCGACTCGCTGTTGCGCGAGGTCCACGCGGTCAACCCGATGCATCCGGCCCATCACTATCGCATTCACCTCTGGGACGGCGAGAAGCCGGAGCGGGCGTTGAAATCGGCCGCACTGTGCGGGCAGTCGGCGCCCGGCATCGCGCACATGTGGCACATGCCCGGCCACACGTTCAGCAAGGTCGGTCGCTACGCCGACGCGGCATGGCAACAGGAGGCGTCGGCCCGCGTCGACCATGCCCACATGATGCGCGACCGCGTCCTGCCCGACCAGATTCACAACTATGCCCACAATAACGATTGGCTGGTCGAAAACCTGGCGTTCATCGGCCGGGTGCGCGACGCGGTCGAGCTGGCGAAAAACCTGACCGAACTGCCACGCCACCCGCGCTACAACGCGCCCAACGGCAATGGCAGCGGCCGGATGGGCCGCAATCGTTTGTCGCAGGTGCTGCAACAATACGAACTTTGGGACGAGTTGATCGCGCTGTGCCGGACGCCCTATCTCGATCCCACCGACATCGAAGAAGAACAGGTTAAGCGGCTGCGGGCCTTGGGCGCGGCCTACCTGAGCGTGGGAAAGCTCGAAGACGGGAAAGCTCAGATCACGGCCCTCACGGAACGATCGAACAAGGTCAAAGCCGAGCGGCAAACCGCGGCCAACGCGGCCGAGGCGAAGGCCCGCGAGGAGAAGAAGCCCGACGACCAGGTGGCCAAGGCCAAGTCCGACACGGAGGCCGGATTCAACGGCCGCGCCCAGCCGATTGAGGCGGCGCTCAACGAGTTGCAAGGTCGCTGGGCCTTGGCGGGCAACGACTTCGGCGTGGCCGTGGGGCACTTCGAGAAGGCCGGTATGTCGAAGGAAGTCATGTCGCGGGCCTACTTGCAGGCCGGCGACGCGGCCAAGGCCGAGCAGCACGCGCGCGAGGCGGTCGAGCAAGGCCGCAACCGTGTCTATCCGCTGGCCAACCAGGTCGAAATCCTGCACCGCATGGGGAAAACGGCCGAAGCGGGCCAGGCGTTCCGGCAGTTGCAAGCCATTTCCGGCTCGATCGACATGGCCGCCCCCATGTTCGCGCGGCTTACAGAAATCGCCCCCAAGCTTGGTCTGCCGAGCGACTGGCGGCAGCCGCTCGTGGTGTCGGCCGACGCGGGCGAGCGGCCCTCGCTCGACACGCTCGGTTCGTTCCGCTGGCGCCCCTCGTCGGCGCCAGACTGGAGCCTGAGCGACGCGCGCGGTCAGCCCTGGACGTTGGCCCAATTTCGCGGCAAGCCGGTGGTGGTCATTTTCTACCTCGGCTTCGGCTGCCTTCACTGCGTCGAGCAACTCAACGCCTTCGCGCCGATGGTCCAGGAGTACGCCGGCGCAGGCATCTCCGTGATGGGCGTGAGCACCGAACCCTCGGCCACGTTGAAGGAGGCATTGGTTTCTCGCGAGCAATCCTCCGCCGGCCCGCTGCCGATCCCGCTGGTTTCCGACCCCGACCTGGGCACATTCAAAGCCTATCGCTGCTTCGACGACTTTGAAAACCGGCCCCTGCACGGTACGTTCCTGATCGACGCCGATGGTCTGGTCCGTTGGCAGGACATCGGTTTCGAGCCCTTCTCCGACGCCCGCTTTCTGTTGAGCGAGTCGAAGCGTCTGCTATCGATTCCGGTGGCACGATGATCGCGCCCGACGCGAGTGCTCGCGGGCGTCCCCATGATCGGGCCGCCAGGGAGAAAAGCAAACCGCCGAGATTGCCTTTGCCAGTTGGCCGGCCTCGTGTTAAATTGAACGTCCTAGCCCGGATTATTCATGCTCCAGGCGGTTGATCCCGTTCGGGTCGGGTTTCCAGGTTGACTTGCTAATCTCGCCGGTGGCTTCATGGAACTCAATGTGCGTGACGTGGCGCGGATCATGCGGGTGCCCGAACGAACCGTGGACCGCTGGGTGAGGCAGGAAAACCTGCCGGCCGAAGTCGTCGGCGGCCAGTGCCGCTTCAACCGGGCCGAGGTGTTTGAATGGGCCATGAGCCGTCGGATGGACGTTCCGCGGGAGATCGTCGATGAAACCGCGGCCCGACGGGACGAGAAGCTGACCTTGGCCACCGCGCTGGCGGCCGGCGGGGAATTGCGCGACGTGCCGGGTATCGACAAGGAGGCCATTCTGCGCGCGGTGGTCGAACGGTTGTCGCTCGCCGCCGAGGCCGACCGGGAAATCCTCTGGCAGCTTTTGGTACACCGCGAAGGATCGGGCTCGACCGGCGTCGGCGGCGGCATCGCCCTGCCGCACCCTCGGTATCCGGTTTTGCTGCCCGTGAGCGCCCCCAGCATCACGCTCTGTTACCTGTGCCAGCCGATCGAGTTCGGAGCTCGCGACGGGCTGCCCGTGCATACGCTGTTCGTGCTGGTTTCGCGCAGCGTGCGCAGTCACCTGACGCTCTTGGCCCAGGTGGCCACGGCGCTCAACGATCGACGCTTTCGCGAGTTGGTCGTCGCTAAGGCCGATTTCGACGCGATCCTGGCCGACGCGCGCCGTTTTCACGATCCGGCGGATCAGGCCGCCGCCGCCAACGGTTCGGCGCGCAATCACGTTTAGCGCCGCGGGATCTTCTCCGCTCGGCCAAGTTGGCTTATACTCACTCCAGGCGCCCGAGCAAGGGAGGAGTCCATTGATGGCATCCGTGAGTCCAAAACCGCCGATCGCGCTCGATTATGAGGCAGCCGCGCAAGCCTATTTGCGCGGCCTGCCCCTGGAGCACTTCATGGAAGCAACGACGCAAGCCACCCAGCGGGAGATCACGTTGGAAAGCCTGGCGTTGCTCAAGGCGC
>DATKSN010000163.1:0-8527 GCA_035531595.1 Pirellulales bacterium
CCTACGAAGGCCAACCGTCGACCGACGAGAACCTGCGCCTGGAGTTGCAAGCGCTGCTGGCCGGCGACCCCGAGTTGGCCGATCGGCTCGACGCTCTGCCCGGTCGCGTGTTCAGCGGCAAGCGCCACCCGGCGCCGGGCGAGCAGGCCGTCTTTTTCTGCTACCGGCTGCCGCGCCCCGACCTGAGCGTGCCCGCCGCCAACGGCGACCATCCCTGGACCGAGGCGGCGGGCGAGACCCGCTGGTATCTTTACGACCTCGCGCGCGAGCAGATTCTCGAGGAGCCGGCCGACATCGTGGCCGCGATCCGCTCGCAGCCCGATACACCGAGGAGTTGCGCCATTCCGCAGCCGACGCTCGCCGAGGTCCGGGCCAAGCTCGAAAAGCACATCAAGAACACGTTCCTCAAACGCATGCAGGCCCCGCTCGGCGTCAAGCCGGCGCTCAAGGCCTGGATGGAGTTGAATTGAATGTCCGACCCACGCCAGCTTGAAGCCGCCATCCGCCGCGTCCGCAACCAACAGTCGTTCATTCAGGAGTTGCTGGTCGACGCCCTGGGCTGGCCGCTGGATGAAGGCGCCGCGCAAGTGGAGGACATCGCCTACGATTGGTCCGCCGCCGACTTGCGGGCACAGGGGCTCGATCGGCATGTGGCCGAAGGGACGATCCGGCAGTTGCAGCCCGTCGCGGGCAATCCGTGGGGCGTCTTTCTTGTCGAGTTCCGCCACCCCGAGGTCTTCACCACGGGCCGAGGCATGACCGGCCCATTGCGCAGCATCCTTCGCGGCCTGGTGCCGTCGAAGCGCAAGCAGTCCGATTTGGCTTCCTTCCAGCGCGAGCACTTGCTCTTCATCTGTACTCACGGCTACCAGCACTACCGATTCGCCTATTTCAAGTCGCCGCCCACGGGCGCCGGCGCCGGCATCGCGCCCTTGGCGGCCTTCGGCTGGGGACCAGGCGACCCAATTCGCACCTTGTGCGAGTTCAACCTGCCCGCCTTGGTCTGGCCCGATCCGCCCTGCGCCGCCGCCGCTTGGGTCGCCGCCTGGGCCGAGGCGTTCGACGTCGAGAAGGTCACCAAGCGGTTTTACGAAGACTACGCGGCCGTTTTCGCGCAAGTCGAGGGGGCCATCGGTAAGACCAAGGAGTTGAAGGGCGACGACCTGCGCCTCTTCACCCAAACGCTTTTCAACCGCTTGATGTTCCTGCGCTTCATCGAGCGTAAGGGGTGGCTCGAATTCCAGGGCCGGCACGACTACTTGCGGGCCTTGTTCGCGGCCGAGCCCATCCGAGGCAAGTCGTTCTACAAGGGCCGCCTTCAGCCCCTCTTTTTCGAGGGGTTGGCCGTCGAGGGAAAGCAGCAAAGCGAGGTGATCGGCCATGTGCCGTTCCTCAACGGCGGCTTGTTCGAACAATCTGAGCTTGACCGCAAAGTCAAGGATCTCCCTGACCACGTTTTTGGGGCGATCGTCGCGGCCGATGGACTCTTCTACCGCTACAACTTCACCGTCGAGGAATCGACGCCTTCCGATATCGAGGTCGCCGTCGACCCCGAGATGCTCGGCAAGGTTTTCGAGGAGTTAGTGACGGGGCGGCACGAATCAGGTTCCTATTACACGCCGAGGCCCGTGGTCTCATTCATGTGCCGCGAGGCCCTCAAGGGCGTCCTGACGGACAAGACGGGCGCCAAGGCCGAGGCGATCAGGTCGCTCGTCGATGGGCATGAAGTGCGTGGACTGCGAGAAACACACGCTCGTGAAGTCCTGAAGGCCCTGGACGACCTGAAGGCCGTCGATCCCGCCTGCGGCTCGGGTGCATACCTACTGGGACTGTTGCACGAGATGGTGAGTCTCTATCGCTTACTCTACAGCGAGAAGCTGACCCGCGATGCCCGTAGCATCTACGAGCTGAAGCTACGGATCGTCAGCCACAATCTTTACGGCGTGGACATCGATCCCTTCGCCACCAACATCGCGATGTTGCGACTGTGGCTTTCGCTGGCGGTCGAAGCGGACGAGCCTGTCCCGCTGCCGAACCTTGATTTCAAGATTGAAACGGGGGACTCGCTCCTCGCTCCAGACCCGCAAGAAATGCCCGACCTTTTTCGTGGACTCCTCCAGGCCGAGGCGAACGCCCTTGTCAATATGAAGGAGCAGTTCCTGACATCGCATGGACGCGAAAAGGAGCAGTATCGCGACCAAATCCGCCGAACGGAGCGGAAGCTCCGCACCGCCTTGTCCGAACACTACGGCGAATCCGTCGTTGACTGGCGAGTCCAGTTTCCTGAAGCTTTTTCCAGCGGCGAAAGAGGATTTGATGTCGTCGTTGCAAATCCACCCTACGTGCGCCAGGAGTTAATAACGGCCCTCAAGCCTTCCTTGGAGCAAATTTATCCGGAAGTCTATACGGGGGTCGCTGACTTGTACGTCTACTTCTACGCGCGCGCGATGCAACTGTTGCGACTTGGCGGGTTGATGGCCTTCATCACGCCGAACAAGTTCTTCCGGGCGGGCTACGGTAAGAAGCTACGCGAGTACCTGGCCTCATGCTCCCGCTTGCATGTCGTCGTCGACTTCGCCGATTTTCCCATTTTCCAAGCGATCACGTACCCGGCAATCATCATTGCGCAACGATGTCCCGCGATGCGCAAGCGGGAACAGGAGGACGTTCTTGCCTACAATTGGAAGCCATCCGACGAGTTGACGAACATTGCGCCAACCGTCGCGGCGCACGGTGTGCCACTCCCGCAGCGCGACCTGCCCCCCGAGGGTTGGCGGATCCTCGATCGCTCGGTTTCACAAGTGTTCGAAAGACTTCGGGCCACCGGAAAGGCGCTCGCAAGAAGCGTAGGTGGGCCGTTTTACGGGATCAAGACGGGTTGTAACGAGGTGTTTGAGATTGACGAGGAGACACACGCCGCGTTAATTGACGAAGACCCCCGGAGCGACGAGATCATCCGGCCGTGGCTGCGTGGTCGAAATGTTCGCCGATGGGACGTGGAATGGGGCGGCTCCTATCTGATTTTCGCCCGGCGTGGCATTGAAATCGATCGTTATCCAGCGATCAAAAGGTACTTGTCGGGGCACCGAGACCGCCTTGAGCCGCGACCGCCGAATGTCGCCGCGAAGAACTGGGCTGGACGGAAGCCCGGCACATATAAGTGGTATGAGGTTCAAGACGCAATTGACTATTGGGAAGAGTTTGAAAACCCCAAAATCGTTTACCAGGTCATTGCAACCTACCAGCAATTCGCCTTTACAGCGGAGCCGTTCCTGAGCAACGATAAGACGTGGATTATACCGCAACCGCCTGCGGGATTGATCGGAATTCTCAACTCAAAGCTCGCGTGGTTTTTCCTGGATCAAATTACGCCAAAACTGCAAGGTGGAGCGTTTGAGTTGAGATCCCCTTACATGAGTCAGATCCCGATCGTCGCACCAACCTCGGATCTGATTGCGAAGGTGAACGCGATCGAGAAGAGAGTTGCCGAAGTGGCCGGGCACTCGGAGGAAGTGATGTCATTGGAGGCAGATATCGATGAGATCGTAGTGCGCATGTATGGTCTGTCCAAGGACGAAGTGAAGGTCGTCGACGAAGCACTTGCGGTCTCCGACAACCGGTTTCCCCGGAAGCTAAGGGACACGGACGAGTACAAAGAGTACATGCGTGAGATGTTCGCCGAATAGTGGACGCCCGAGGAGCGCGGTGAATGGAACCTTTTTTCTTCGACACTGGAGGGATAGACCTGTTTGTGGATCCGAACGATAGACGGCTTCTGACTTTCTGGAAGAGGTTCCCGAAGAATACACGGCACTTTCTTTCTCACATTGTTTATTGGGAGCACCTTCGTCAGTTTTCCCCGAACCGCAACTCTCTTGAGCGACAACACTTTCTACATCGCGTTGATCGCGACGGTTTTGAATTCTTGAATTTTGGGAGGGACGAAGCCGACATCGCCGTGGACATCTATGTCGGCTTGAAACAGCGTTTTCCGCGTACAGCGGCTGGGAAACGCAGGCTCAAGGAGATGCACTGCGACATCATGATCGCGGCGATCGCGGTTTCTCGGGATAAGCGGGTACTGACGGCAGACGTTGGCGATTGGGCGGACATCAAGTTGGTAGTCGAGGCTGGGAAGATTGGGGTACTGCGCGTGCATGACCGCAAGGACATCACCGCGTGACGGTGTCAATCACACTTTTGTTGGGGGGCGGATCCAAAACGCTTCCGCACGTTGGTGCGCGGAGCAAAATGGTGAAGACAGCACCGGGATGGAGGCGCGAAAGTGAACGCGGATATCGAGCCGGAAGTCGAGGTGCCGGACGAGTTGCGGGCCCAGCAGGCCGCATTGCGCAAGGGCGAGAAGCCTCGCGCCAAGGTCCGCGAGCTACTCTCGTGGTTCGATGCGGCGCGACGCGGCTTCGTCGTCGTGCGACGGGTGCGCGCGGCGTTGGACGCGGTTGATCTGGTCACCTTGCCCGATTTCGAGGGCGAGTACATCGACCAGGAAGTGTTCTTCATGGACAAGCTCACGAGCTTGCGCGTTGCAAGGATGGAAAAAAACCGGCGGATATACGGTCTCGCCGGGACAGGTTCCGACGACCACACGGCGCTGCGGCCGAGTTTTGTCCGCAAGCTTTCATCAGGTTAGATTAACGGCGCAACACAGTCAAACGCGGCAGGGACAAGCCTGTGCCGGCTTTGTGCCGACGGCCCAGTTGGAGGTCGTCCCTTGCAAGGATCGCTTACTCTTCCTCGTACTTCATTTCAATTTGGATCCCCAGGAGTTTTCCAGATCCATTCGGCTCGTCGGTCAAGTTGAGCACACGCGTCGCCACAAAGAGCTGCTCAAAATCCTGTCCCGCACCCTCCCGTAGCGACTCGATCTGGTCCTCGTTGATGGTTGCGATGTACTGAAGGCCGTTCTTGTGGCTAACGCGCTTGGCCAGCCGGAACAACGTCAGCCGCTGGTGCGGGTCCATATCGGCGAACAATCGGCTGTCGTGAAACAGGAAGTCGACATTGTGTCGCTCGCGCAGCGTCAGAAGAAGCAAATCGTAGCAGAAGATTCGAACATCATTGATCCCGTCCGACTGATCATGCTCGATTCGAGCTTCGATGTTGTAGCGAATCTGGTTCTCATCTCTGTCGTTGTTCGCCACCACTAACCCCGCCGGCTTGTCGCCGTAGAACTCACGGGCGTATCCCCGGAAGATCTCCATGAGCCGATCAAGGTGCGGCTTCGCGCTCTTCAGGTACTCAGTCGTGTCGACCGTCGCTTGCCCCATTTCGGCCCGGATGCGCTGGGCCGCGTCCGTGTACTTGGCAAGGAGTGAGACGTAATCGTCGATCTTCCGCTTGCGAGCCGTCAGTTCCGCGAGAAACCGATTGTTTTCGGTGTATTCATCAAGGGCGCGGTGGGCATGAAGGAATTGAAGCAAACCGTCGAGTTCACGTTCCAGACCGGCGCGCCGTTCTTGCCACTTCTTCTGTTCAGCCACCGCTTGTTTTCGCTCCAAATCCAGACGGTTGAGGCGGTTTTCTCGCAGCCGGTTGTGGAATGCATCGACTTCGCTCAGGCGTTTCGTGACGGCGTTGGGGAGGGCGATCAGAGCTTCCTCGTAGAGGCGGTTCACTCGATCCGGGGTCACATCGGGCCGAATCGTCAGAGCGAGTTCAATGTCGCTCAGGCGGACGGCAAGAATGGCCTCTTCGTTCCGTGCATCGACAATTCGTTCGCGAAGCTCATTAGCTTTTGCCTCCCGCTCACTGTAGTCGCTCGCCACAACGAATTTGGCGAGGTCGTCTTCGAGCGTGACGATCTTCTCGCTTAGCGACGCCAGTTCGATCTCCGCGTTCTTCTCGCCGACATAGAAGTCGCGGAGTTCCTTGTCTTGCTTGTACTTCTTGGCGAGATCCACTTGCTCCTGAAGTTGCTTCATGGCGTCGTGTTTCGCGGCCGCCCGACCGTAGTCGAGGCCGAGGAGAAAACTCTGATAGAGGACGCGGTGATAGGGGGTCCACTGGGGCACCGCCGCGTCTGGCAAGTTGTATGACCCTCTTCCTGGGCGGACGAAGAAGCTGATGAGCGACCGGAAGGTAAGGCCGCTTACGTCGGCAGGGAGCGTGAAGACGCCGAGCTCGCCAAGCGATTCCTTGTACTTGCTCAGTTTCATTTCGGCGCCGTCGAAATGAATCTTGTCCTCGCCGACGCCACGCGTGACGCGGTAGACTCTACCGCCGTGCTCAAAGGTCAGCGTAAAGTCCCACCCATTTAGGTGGTCCTCGAACTGCTTATTCTTGCTTGCACCCAAGCAGAAGTGAATGAGGGCGACCGAAAGAGACTTGCCGACCCCGTTGTACGTTGACTGGATATTCTTCGACTGCTTCTGGGTGTGCCGTCCGACAATCAGCGAAAGGCCGGTCTGGTTGAAACGCACCGTCTTGAAACTGGATCGCGTCGATGTCAGTTCAATTAGCCGCATCGGAACAACTCGCCGTCTGGGGACACGTCAACCGCCCCGATGGAGTGCAGAAACGTCAGGGCAAGCACGAAATTCTCGACGCCGTGTGCGGCGGGCCATTCGGGAGTGTCGAGCTTTTCCCGCATGTGCCTCCAGAGTGCGTCAAACGGCATTGGCTTGACGACGACCGAGAGCACCAAGCCCGCCAAGCCGAGAACAGATTCGCACAGCAGAATATGTTTGTCAGGGAGAAGCACCAGGCAATCCTTTTGCCGCGTTGGGGTCGAACACGTCGCACGCCTCGAAGAAGTACCCTATCACCGCATCTACGGCCGTTACAGTCGCGGTAGTTGCGTTCTTCGGAAACAATGTAAAGCGGAAAACGCGAAACACCACATCGACCATCGGCGTGCCATCCTCCGGAGGATTCCCCGCGGCGGCCGTTTTTGCGGCCTCGTAGACGCCGACGACGTAGCGTTGTAACTCGGCGAGCGCGAACACGGAATTGGCTTTGAAATACTTTTCAATGTGCCCCGTATGGAGGGCACCGTTGCTAATCAGCACCGCGTTGGCGGGCGACAGGCCGTTCAGCGCGATCTTTTCCTGCAAACCTGGCGGTAGGTCAAGGCGTGAATCGGACTCGGCCACGTCGGCGGACATGATATACAGAACAACCGCCCCCAACACAGAATAATCGAGGCTTACGATTCGCGCCGGATCAGGGACCGGCGTGCCAAGGACACCGTCCCACTTGGCCGGATCGAGTTGCATGAAATCAGATTCTAGGTCTCGGCAACAGTATTGCGCAAAACTGATCCCCGGGTGTTCCTTGCGGAGCGCGTCTAGCTTGAGTTCGATGTCTTTCGGCGCGCCCTCATACTTGTCGTTGAACACGAACGAGAACTTCAGCACCCCCTGCGCGCTCGTACTCCCCCACTGTTCCATGACTTTCAGGAAGTCCTTCCCAAGCTTTGCCACGGCGTTAGGAACCTTGGCCCTGGGATTTACGGGTGCAAAAACCTGGTAATAATGCTTTTCAATCGTATGATAACCGTCATTGCCTCCGTCACCTTTTTTACCCTGCGGGGCAACGGTCGCAAAGTCCTGGCCGTGCTTCGCCTTCATCACGTCCCAGAACAAGTCTTGAAATGCCTTGGCGTTGGAGAGCACCGCCTTGCACTTGAACAGCAGACGCGCGAGCGCATGTTCTTCGTTCGTCGCCACGACGCCCTCCGAATGCCTACGATCATGATGGTCGAAGGCCCGCCATTGAATCCGCGACCCACTGCCCCCAGCGACGCGCTCGTGCCGCGAGCCGAGTGCCAATATCGTATCCGGGCCAAACGCCGATCGCAAGCCATGAATGGTCACCGTCGCCAAGGGCGACCGCCAGGTTTGTCGCTTGGTGCCGATCCGGGAGCGGAATCGGAATAAGCTGATCTTCGCCAACGAGCCCGGAATCTCGACGCGGCCCGAGCGCGTCGGCGGAAGACGCGGCGGCGCGAAGCGGGAGCTTGTCTGATGGTTTCACCCAGGTTACGATGGGAACCGACCTGGAGGGAGGATAGGGCAACGCAGAGGTGCGACCCGAGCGCCGCTGGCAAGGGCCGAGACCGGAGCCGGGGCGAAGCATCCGTTCGCCCCGCGCCCTTCGTCGCTGCTCCGGGATCGGCAGCAAAGCGATAAACCTTCGCGGCATAGGTGTCGACGGCCCGATTGCAGACCGTCCCACGCAAGCGGCTCAAGCGCGGCCGATACGACGGGGTTGCCTTCGCCGACCCCAAGGGGGTCGTATTCCACAGCCCAGGACAACGCCCTCGTTGTTCTACACATCGCTTGCAGCGACCCCTGCCGGCTTGAAGTCTGTCGATTTAATCACCGGTGGGACGAGAATTAACGACTTACGACGTAAACACGTAAACCACGCTGCGAGTAACAGCTTGCGGCAACCGCTGGCCGCGCCTAAACTTGATGGGTCCGCGTAGACGCCACCTGCCCGTTGGGCCCGCCATGCTCCGCCTTCGCGCCTGTTGCCGCATCGTCGCCTGTTTCCTCGCGGGTAA
>DATKSN010000164.1:0-22440 GCA_035531595.1 Pirellulales bacterium
GAATGAGACGTTCACGGTGGCTGGGGCAGAGCCTAAGCGATGCCCCGGTCGCTATGTAGCCGGGGCATCGCTTACGCTCTGCCACCAGCCACCACCTTCTCGTGACAAAATGTCTCATTCTTGGCCGCGTGCAGTATAACACCACTTCACGCCGGAGATTTAGAGCCTATCCCAAAACCGCCGTTGTGGTGCAGGCGTCCCGCCTGCCGGGCGGTTTTGGGATAGGCTCTTACCCCGCACGGCCGTCCACGGGGGGAAGCCGGCGACGGACGACGGCGTAATAAATCGCTCCCGCGGCGATCAACAACGACCCGGCCAAGGACTGCCGCGGCGTCTGCCAGAGCAAGTTGACCAGCGCCGCCGAGAAGGCCAACAGGTACAAGGCCGGCGTGAAGGGGTAGCCCCAGGTACGGTAGGGCCGGGGCGCGTCGGGGCGGGTGCGGCGCAGCACGAACACCGCGCCGACCGCCATTGCGTAGAAGATCGACCCGCCGAAAATGACGAAGTCGGTCAAGGCATCGAAGACATCGCCCGGCTCATCGTTCTGCCAGGCGAACGCCGCGATGATCAGGACGATCGTCCATATTCCTTGCAGGACGACCGCGTTGGCCGGCGTCCGCCAACGATCGTGAATTTTGCAAACGGCCGCCGGCAGTAAGCCGTCGCGGGCCATGGCGAAGAAGATCCGCGGGCCGGTGAGCAGGTTCGAGTTGGCCCCCCCGAACGTCGAACAGAGCACGCCCACCGCGACGAATTTGCCGCCGACGTCGCCCAGGAGCACCTTGCACATTTTGGCCGCCACGGCGCTCTCCTTGGCCCCGGCGCGCGTATCTTCGGTAACGCCGGCGACGACATCCACCGGCAATACCAGGTGATAGGCGACATTGGCCAGTATGTAGACCACGATCACGATCAACACCCCCACTCCCAGTGCCAAGGGAATGTCGCGTTGCGGGTCGCGAATCTCCTCGGCCACGGGCGCGATGTTGATCCAGCCGTCGTAGGCCCACAACACGGCGATCATCGCGGCGCCCAGAGCTTTCCAAATGGACGGCGAGTAGCTCTCGGGCCAAAGCGGCACGAGGTGGTTCGTTCCGCCGCGATAGAAGAACAACGGCAGCACGATGATCGCCGCCAGGAAGCCGACCTTGGCCACGGCGGTCAGGTTCTGAATCCAGACCGCCCAGCGGGTGCTGACGACGCTGGCCGCCGAAAGGACGACCACGATCGCGATGGCCACCGCTTCCTGGACGCCGCGCGTCATGGGTATGACCTCGTTCAGGTAAATGACGGTCGCTGTGACCAACGCCCCGAGCGAGCCGGTGCGGATGACCCAGAACTCGGTCCAGCCCCAGAGAAAGGCGGGCAACCGGCCGTAGGCTTCGCGCAGGTAAACGTACGGTCCACCGGCGTGCGGCAGCATGGCCGCCAACTCCGCCAGGGTGAGCGCCCCGCAAAGCGTCACGATCCCCACCACGATCCAGACGCCGATGATCGGGCCAAAGCCGAAACCGTTCAACTCCCTGGCAATCAACGCCGGCTTGAGGAAGATGCCCGCACCGATGATCCCACCCACGACCACGGTCATCGCGTCGAATGGTCCCAAGATCCGCGGCAACGTGCCGCGCGGGGCGGGAGCGGGGGCGGGGGCATGAGGGCGGGACATTGCGGGAAGAAAAAAGGAGAAAGGAGAAAG
Source organism: Pirellulales bacterium (assembly GCA_035531595.1). Taxonomy (GTDB): domain Bacteria; phylum Planctomycetota; class Planctomycetia; order Pirellulales; family JAICIG01; genus DATKSN01. The sequence continues at coordinate 1,697 of DATKSN010000164.1, forward strand.
GAGAAAGTGGGAAGGGTTCGGGGTTCAGGGTTCGGGGTTCAAGTTGTGAAGAATGACACTCTTGCGTGCCATGGGTTCCTTCCTCACTTTCTCCTTTCTCCTATTTCTCTTTCTCCTAATTTCTCTTTCTCCTTTTTCCGATCCAGGTCAACGACAAAATAACGAGCCCGGCAACGCCGGCCCAGCGGACAGGCCCCGTTTCGAAGACGATCGTAGCGTTGACGACCATAAATAGGAAAAAGCCGTGCCACGCGACCGACAGTGCAGGCGAGCGCCGACGATGGCCGGAGGGCCGCCACCACCAGTAGAGCACATCGAGTGTCCAGGCGGCCGTGAAAGCATAGTTGAAATAGAGCCCTCCGCCCCAGTTTCCGCCGTACAGTTCCGCGGTACGACGGGCGGTGCGCAGGTACGCCTCGGCGTGGCTCCAGTGATGGTGGAAGTGGAAGGCGCACGCGACGTGTGCCAGGAATAGCCCCCAGCCCGCCGTCCAAAGGGCACATGCCAGGCGCTGCCGGCGCTCGTCCGCGGCGGCGGTCATCTCGGCCATCGTGGCGACGAAATAGCAGAGCAATGCCAGTCGGATCGTCCAGCGAGTGGCCCATTCGCCGCCGGTCATTCCACACGCCTCGGAACATGAAGGAAGGCTGGCCCCGACGATGTAAGGCGTCTTTGCAGACGGCCGAAAACATGATAACCTGTAGGGCTCATGCGACTGAAGCCCTCAACCACTCGGAAAGCGAACAAATCATGGCCAAACCCCACCGCCCCTTGAAGAAAGCCAACCACGGCAAGCGTCCCGCCAACAGCAAGGCCCGCCGGCTGAAACGACGCGATATCAAGACCTAAAGGAGATTGGCGTGGCGAAAGACCTGATCCTGGATTTCTCCGAATACGATCTGAACCACGTCGTGGCCGACCTGGACGAGATTCGCCGCTACAATCCGCAGCGGTTTGAAATGGAGATGCTCACGGCCGTCGTCCACGAGGATGTGGATCGCATGCTGGGCGTCGGTTACAAGGACGTGCGGCACGACGAATTCTGGGCCCGCGGGCACATGCCGGGCATGCCGATCATGCCGGGCGTGATCATCTGCGAAACGGCCGCCCAGTTGTGCGGATTCCTCACGATGAAGCACGACGTGCTGGGCATCAAAGTGCTCGGTTTCGGCGGCCTCGACGAAGTGCGCTTCCGCGACCCGGTTTATCCGGGCGACCGCCTGGTGATGGTGACCCAGTTGCTCAAGGTCCGCCGGGGCGCGCTGGTCGTCAGCCGCTTCCAGGGCTTCGTCGGGCAGTCGCTCGTCTGCGAGGGGTTGATCAAGGGCGTACCGTTGCCCACTCGGCATCTGCGCGGCAGGCAACCGGTGGCGGACTGAACTCATGGGCCGCCGCGCGCTACGCAAGGTCGATCCGTCGCTCGATCTATCGCGGCACTTGCGATCGTTGGACGACCTGCCGCGTCCTTGGGATGCAACCCTTCTGTTCGGGCGCCTGGCGCCGTTGGAGATCGAGGTGGGCAGCGGCAAGGGGTTGTTCCTCTCCTCCGCCGCGGCGGCGCGGCCGGAGCACGATTTTCTCGGCACCGAGGTGGCGAGAAAGTACGCCCTCCACGCCGCGGCGCGGCTCAAGCGGCGCTCGTTGGCCAACGCCTGCCTGGTGTACGGCGATGCCTTGCGCGTGTTTCACGACCATCTCCCCGACGAGTCGCTGGTCGCGGTCCACGTCTACTTTCCCGACCCCTGGTGGAAAGCGCGGCACAAGAAGCGCCGCGTGATGAACGCCCGCTTCCTGCGCGATGCCCAGCGCGCCCTGCAGGCCGGCGGCACGCTCCACTTTTGGACCGACGTGCGAGAGTATTTTGAATCGACGCTGGAGCTGATCGGTGAAACGGTCCAGCTCGCAGGGCCCTTCGAGGTGGCCGAACGGCCCGCCGAGCACGAGCTCGACTATCGCACGCACTTCGAACGCCGCATGCGGCTCAGCGGATTGCCCGTGTTCCGGGCGGAATTCAGAAAGTAGCCCTTACTCGTTCCCACGCTCCGCGTGGGAACGGCTCTGTACGGAACGCCACGGAGGGCGTTCCCTACAGAGTCCGCCCTGTCGTCGCGACATTGGCCTTGAAGCATGCCGCTGTCATTCATTGACGTATGTTTCCAAAAACCTCGCCAAGCGGTGAAAATCCGACTCCGGCTCGACGTAGCGAACCATCGTGATCAGCGTCTGCGGGTCGACCAGGCAATCAAACGGGACGTACTTCAGGTCGAACTGGCCCAAGACCGAAACCATCACGCCATTGAGCTTTTCCTCGACCAGCGCGCGGTACGCCCCAACGCCGAGTTGACTGCCGAGCATGACGTCGAAGGCGTGCGGCCGCGCGCATCGCGCTTCGTAGCCGAGTTGCAGGCCCGTCACCTTTCGGCTTTTCCCCGTCTGCCGCTTGTATTCCTCCATCACCAGCCTGGCGAACGTGCGGCCCAGGTTGACCTGGGAAATCACGATGTGATTGTGGTCGTCGCGCGGGATGCCCTCGAGGTACTTCATGGGCAGATACTCGGCCAGCCCCTCGGCCATCACGATCACGCCGAAATCCTTTCCTTCCCTGTCCTCGCGCACGCGCATCGTCTTCACGATCCGGCGGATCACCTCATCGACGACCATCACCGGCCGCGTATCCGGCTCGCCCGGCCGCGGATTTTCGACGCGTTCCGCGGCCAGAAAACTGCCGGTGACGTCCTCGACGCTGATGACGAGGCTGGCCTCGCCGGCGATCGCGGCGCCGTAGGCCAGCCAGCCCGCGCTGCGGCCCATCGTCTCGGTGAGGTAATAGCTGCGTATCGCCTCGGCGTCGGCCAGCAGGTTGCGGATCTCGCCGGCCAACGTCTCGACGGCGGTGAAGTACCCGAATGTGAAGTCGATGCCCATATAGTCGTTGTCGATCGTCTTGGGTAGATGCACGACCGGTAGCCGCGGTTCGCTGAGGGGCAGATGCTCCTGGAACCGCTTGAACTTGTTGGCCGTCTTCAGCGTGTCGTCGCCGCCGATCGACACCAGCGCGTCCACCTTCAACGACACCAGCGCGTCATGCACGGTCTTCAACGGGGCTGTGCGTTCGGGGTCGGACAAGTGCGACGGGTGCGAGACGTTCTTGCCGGGGTTCGTGCGGGCGGTGCCAAGCAGGATGCCCTGGCTGTTGCGCGTGCGGCGGAGCATGCGATGGTCGATCATCACGTAGTCGCTCCCCTCGACCAGAGGGCGGTCGGGCCCGTACTCGACCAGGTGCGAATAGCCGTGCAACACCCCGACCACCTCGATGCCGTTTCGCAAGAACGAGACGGCGGCCGTCGAGATCACCGCGTTGGCGGCCGGCGCGGGACCGCCCGCGAACAAAATGGCCACGCGGTGCAGCGGGCTGTCGATCCTGCGCGGCGGATGAAGGGGAGACGTTTCGTTCATGCTGGACCTGCGGCAATCGGACGGGGCATTGAATTATTGCGGAAGATGGCTTCCACGGCAACCGCGGACAGTGAAACGCCGAAAAGGGGGATGATTTTCCTTTTTTTTCACGCTGGGCAAACCGTTAAAGGTGCGGCGTAGCACGGGTGCGGCACAGCCGGAGAGCGGGGCGTGACGATGTCCGCCGAGCCTCGTCGCTGCGCGAAAAAAAACGACTCCGAAACCCCTCCCAAGCGATCCAAAAGCGCCTGGGGCGGGGCAAAGGGCGCGGAAGCAACTGTTGGCCGCTTTCGCGGCTTGCTCAGAGTCCTGGGGTTATCGGAGATCGTTTTTTTTCGCTTCGCTGCCGTTTTCTTTTGCACGCCCGTCGCTGCGCAACGTGCGTGCTTTTTTCGTAAAAATGATCCTTCCTGATTCGTGGGCCGCCACGGACCCCCCGCGCTTGCGCCGCGGGTTCGTGTCGACGCAGCCCGCTCGCAGTATGATCCGGGCCGGCCGCTCAGGAGTTGGTCCAGGTGCGCTCGATGAACGTCGTGTCGACGTTGCCGTCGACGAACGCCGAGTGATTCAGGATGTCGAGCAGCCGCGGCACGGTCGTTTTGATCCCTTCCACCCGCAGTTCGGCCAGCGCCCGTTGCATCGTGCGGATCGCCTCGTGGCGCGTTGGCTGGTGGACGATCAACTTGCCGATCATCGAATCGTAGTACGGCGAGACCGTGTAGCCGGCGTGGACGTGCGAATCCCAGCGCACTCCCAAACCGCCGGGCGCGATCAACTGCTCGATCCGGCCCGGCGCCGGCCGGAAGTTGCGGGCCGGGTCTTCGGCGTTGATCCGGCACTCCAGCGCCACACCCTTGGCGACGATCTGGTCCTGCGTGAAAGGGAGCGGCTCGCCGGCCGCCACCCGTATCTGGGCCTTGATCAGGTCGATGCCGGTCACCATTTCGGTCACGGGATGTTCGACCTGGATACGGGCGTTGACCTCGATGAAGTAGAACCCACCCTGGCGATCGACGATGAACTCGACGGTTCCGGCGTTCGTATAGCCGGCGGCCCCGATCAGCCGCACCGCCGACTCGCAGATCGCGTTTCGCACGCCGGCGTCGAGGTGCGCCGCGGGACTTTCCTCGATCACCTTCTGGTGCCGCCGCTGCATGGTGCAGTCGCGTTCCCAGAGGTGTACGACGTGGCCGTGATGGTCCGCCAGAATCTGCACCTCGACGTGCCGCGGATGCTCGATGTACTTTTCCAGGTAGATGCTCGAATCGCCGAAGGCGGCCGCCGCCTCGGTTTGCGCCTGTTGGATGGCGCTCTTCAGGGCCAGATCGTTCAAGGCCACCCGCATTCCCCGCCCGCCGCCACCGGCCGAAGCCTTGATCAACACCGGAAAGCCGATCTGGTGCGCCACCTGCGTCGCCTGCCGTTCGTCGGCGATCAGGCCGTCGCTTCCCGGCACGGTGGCAACCTTCGACTCCCGAGCCAGCTTTCTCGCTTCGTTCTTGTCACCCAGCCGCCGCATCGCTTCGTGCGATGGTCCGATGAATTCGATGTTGCAACTGCGGCAGACTTCGTTGAAGTGGGCGTTCTCCGAAAGGAAACCGTAGCCCGGATGGATGGCTTGCACATTGCCGATTTCGGCGGCGCTGATGACGCGATCGATCTTGAGGTAACTTTCGGCCCCCTTGGCCGGGCCCACGCAGTAAGCCTCGTCGGCCAGTTCCAGGTACTTGGCGCCGCGATCGGCCTCGCTGTAGATGGCCACGGTTTCGATATCCATCTCGCGGCAGGCGCGAATGATGCGCAGCGCAATTTCACCGCGGTTGGCAACCAGAATTCGTTTGAACATCGTTATTGCCGGGGATCGACCTTGAACAACGGCTGGCCGAATTCCACCGGGTCGCCGTTTTCGACCAGCACCGCCACGATCTTCCCGGAAACGCCGCTGGGGATCTCGTTGAAGACCTTCATGGCCTCGATGATGCAAACCGCCGTGTCGGGCCCGACATGGTCGCCCACCTTCACGAAGGCCGGCGCGTCGGGGCTGGGCGACGCGAAGAACGTGCCAACCATGATGCTCTTGATTTCAAGCAGGTGGGCATCGGCGGGCGGCGCCGAGGAGGCCGCTTTGGCGCCCGCGGGCGTGGTCGCGGCCGGCTGCATGATGGTCGCCGCCGGCGCGGCGATGGCCGGCTCATGGTGCTTGCGGAGCCTGATCCGCACATCCGCGTCGCGCAGGTCGATCTCGGCCAGATCGTGCTCGTTCATCAACTCGGCCAGCCGGCGGATGCGGCGCACGTCAAAGGTGTCGCCTGAATTCGACGGGGTGCTTGCCATGCAAAATCTCCGACTTCCTCAACGAACCGCATGCGAGATGTTTACGCGACCACCGCCTCCGCCCACGCCTTGCCGCAACGGGTGAGCACCTCGCAGCCGTTCTTGGTCACCAGCACGTCGTCTTCGATCCTCACCCCGCCCCAGCCGGGCAAGTAGATGCCTGGTTCGACCGTCACCACCATCCCTGCCTTGAGGGGTTGATCGTTCACGGAACTGAGCCGGGGACCCTCGTGGATGTCCAGCCCGATCCCGTGTCCCAGGCTGTGACCAAATTGTTTGCCATAACCGGCGTCGGCAATCACCTGTCTGGCCACCGCGTCAACCTCCGCGCCCGTCACGCCGGCGCGGATGGCGGCGATGGCCCGCTCTTGGGCGGTGAGCACAAGTCCATACACCCTTTCGAGTTTAGGCGAAATTCTACCGGTGACCAGTACCCTCGTCAAGTCGCTCTTGTAGAGCCGGGCCGTGGCGCCCCAGTCGACCAGCACGAAGTCGGCCGAGTCGATCCGTCGCGGCGTCGGCCGCGCGTGCGGCAACGCCGCCTGGGCGCCCACCGACACGATCGGCGGGAAACTGCTCCCTTGGGCTCCGAATAACCGCAACTGGTGTTCCAGGTCGTCGGCCACTTCCTTTTCCGTTTGTTCCCCCCGTAGCGTCGCACGCAACACGGCGAACGCCTTTTCGGCGTATCGCGCCGCCTTGACGATCTCGGCGACCTCCTCCTTGTCCTTGATTTCACGCAACGACTCGACCAGGGCCGAGGTCGCGATCAGGCTCGTCTTGGGCAGTTTGTCGCCCAATTGCTGGTACACCGAGAGCGTCATCGCGTCGGACTCGACCCCCAGGCGGCGAATCTTCGCCGATTGAACGACGTCGGCCACGGAATCGAGCATCTTCGTGCCCTGATCGCGGATGCGGACCTTCAACTCAGGGCATTCTTCTTGCAACTGGGTTTCGTAGCGCGTGTCGCTGATCACGATGGCGTCGCGCGCGCCCAACAGCAAGAAACTGTCATCGCCTGTAAAGCCGGTCAGGTACGTGACATTGGTGAAGTTCGTCACCAACAGGGCCTCGGCGTCCGGCTTGCGGAGCAATTTCAACGCCAGGCTGCGGCGGGCGGCAAAGCGGTCCATGGGGGCTCCGGGTTCTTCAGGCGGCCGACATTCACGGTGGCTGGGGCAGAGCCTAAGCGATGCCCCGGTCGCTATCGAGCCGGGGCATCGCTTAGGCTCTGTAGAGGTAGGGGCACGAAAGCGACAAATCCCCGCCGTTTCGGCGGCGGAATGCCTGTTCTGTATCCGCATCGCGCCCCGAGCCTCGTCGCTGCGCGAAAAAAAACGACTCCGAAACCCCTCCCAAGCGATCCAAAAGCGCGTGGGGCAGGGCGAAGTGTGCCGAGACAATTGGATGCCGCTTTCGCGGCTCGCTCAGACGTCATGGGGTATTCGGAGATCGTTTGTTTTCGCTTCGCTGCCGTTCTTTTTTCGCACGTCCGTTGCTGCGCAACGTGCGTGCTTTTTTGCGTAAAATGATCCTTCCCGATTCGTGGGCCGCGACGGACCCGCGCAGCTTGCGCCGCGGGTTAGTGTGGCGGCAGCGTGCCTGCGGTTCCTTGGGGACCATGAATCATACCGGCTAGGGAACAGGTTACAAGCCAGAGGCGCCGGGTGCCAGGGGTGGGCGCGGTGGGCTGGAAGGCGGCCGGCCGGCTTCATCCTTCACCCTTCATCAAGTATCATACAACCATGCAAACCAACGATATCCGGCGGCTGGCCGAGTCGCTTTGTCGCGGCGAAATGGCGCTCGACGACTTCGTCGCCCGGCTTGCGCCGCGCCCCGCCGCCGACCTGGGCGAGGCCCAAGTCGATCTCGACCGCCACCGCCGATGCGGCTTCCCCGAGGTGGTTTTCGGCGAAGGCAAATCGGTCGAATCGCTCGTCAAGATCGTGGGCGCGTTGGCGGCCGACGGCGCGGGGGTTTTGGCCACCCGTATCGCGCCCGTCCAGGCGGCCGTTCTGGAAAACGCGTTTCCCGAGGGGCGTTACAACGCCGTGGGCCGCACGTTTCGCGTGCGGCCCAAAGGCGCCGACGGCGAGGCTCCGGCGGCGAGCGACCGCGGGCATGTGGCGATCGTGACGGCCGGCACCAGCGATCGGCCGGTGGCCGAGGAAGCCCGCGAAACGGCGCTCTGGATGGGCGCGCGCGTGACGCTCGTTCAAGACGTCGGTGTGGCCGGCCCGCATCGTTTTCCGGCCAGGCTTCACGAAATGAAGGGGGCGGATGCCGTGGTCGTGATCGCCGGCATGGAAGGCGCTTTGCCGAGCGTCGTGGGGGGGTACGTCGATTGCCCCGTGATCGCCGTGCCCACCAGCGTCGGTTACGGCGCCAACCTGGGCGGGTTCGCCGCGCTGTTGGGAATGCTCAACAGTTGCGCGGCCAACGTGACGGTGGTCAACATCGACGCCGGCTTCAAAGGCGCCTACGTCGCCGGCTTGATCGCGCGAAACGCCGCCCGTAGGTCTGGCTTTCCAGCCTGACGTGGCTCCTCAAAGGCTTGTCCGATTGGTCAGGCCGGCATAGATTACCCTACATGCCAGCCAACGATTCCCCCGACGAAGATGAGTTGTACCAGGAGCGCATCCTGGATCATTACGAAGATTCCTACCACCGCGGCCACGCCGCGCGCGCGACGCACGCCCACGAGGACGACAATCCTCTTTGCGGCGACGTGATTCACATCGAGTTGGCCATCGACCCGACGGGCAACGTCAAGGAAGCTTTTTTCGAGGGCGACGGTTGTTGCATCAGCCAGGCCGCGGCCTCGATGCTGATCGAGCGTTTCGACGGCCGCACGGTGGACGAGATCAAGCGGTTCACCGCCGAAGACATGCTCTCCTTGTTCGGGGCCAAGCTCACCCCCAACCGTCAGAAATGCTGCCTCCTTTCGTGGCGCGTGTTGCAATCGGCCATTTACTCGCCCGTCGGCGGCGCGGAAGGCGACGCGGCCGAGGGAAAAACATGCCGGTAAGGCCGGACGGAGGAGGTTCCTGGCTGCCGCGGAACAAAAGCGGCACAAACAGCAGACCGCGTGCGCGGCGGTTGCTTGTACCCCCAGACATGCTAGGATCATTGTTCGGCGTTGGCGCACCACAAACCGATCCGCAAGGCTCCATCGCGACGCTTGGGCTGGTCCCAGCGGAAGGTTCCGACGACGACGGCGAGCCAATGGCGGCGATGTAATCGGCCATGACGAACACCAGCACCATACGGCCAGGCAGCGTAGTCAGCGGGCCCGTGCTGCCCGAGGCCATCGAGGTGCTGGCCGTGGTGCCACTGGGCGGCTCGCTCAAGCTCATCGGCCGCGGCCTGCGCACCGGACTGGCCCGCGATACGGTCGTCACCCAGCAACAGCTTGCGCAACTGGCCGTCTCGGCCGAGCGCGAGCCGTTCGATGGCGACGCCCGGCGCTTTCGCCTGGCCGTCGAAGCCCATCGGCTGGGCCTGGCCTACGAATACGATCCTTTCTTCTCGCTTTCCATCGCCCGCGTCGATCCATTGCCGCACCAGTTGGAAGCGGTTTACGGCTACTTCCTGAAGTTGCCGCGAATCCGTTTCCTGCTGGCCGACGATCCCGGCGCCGGCAAAACGATCATGGCGGGGTTGACGATCAAGGAGCTCAAGGCCCGCGGTCTCGTGCGCCGCGTGCTGATCGTCACGCCGGCCAATCTCACGTTCCAGTGGCAACGCGAGCTGACCGACAAGTTCCGCGAACGCTTCGACATCATCCGGGGCGACGTGCTGCGGGCCAACTACGGCCAGAACCCCTGGCAGGAACACGACCAGGTCATCACGTCGGTCTCGTGGGTCTCGGTGGTCGAAGACGCCCGCGAAAGCCTGCTCCGCTCGCGCTGGGATCTGGTGATCGTCGACGAGGCGCACAAGATGAGCGCCCGCTCCGAGGACCACAAGACCTACGCCTATAAGCTGGGCGAGAACCTGTCGAAGATGACGGACCATTTTCTGCTGATGACGGCCACGCCGCACAAAGGCGACCCCGACCATTTTCGCCGTTTCCTGGCCCTGCTCGACCCCGACGTCTACGGCAGCATCGAGAGCCTGCAGCAGGCGATGCGCGTCCACGAGGCCCCCTTCTACCTGCGGCGGACCAAGGAGGCGCTAGTCACTTTCCCCGATCCCGACACGGGGGAAGTCCGCAAATTGTTCACCAACCGCGAGGTCCGCACGGCCGCGTTCGATCTCGACGGCGAGGAGCTGGAGTTCTACGACGAGTTGACCCGCTACGTCGAAGACCAGTCGATGGCCGCGGCGGGCGACCCAACGGCCCGCGGCCGGGCGGTCGGCTTTACGATGGCCATGCTCCAGCGGCGCATGGCGTCGTCGATCTACGCGGTGCGGCGCAGTCTGGAGCGGATGAGCGCCCGCCGCCAAAAAATTCTCGACGACCCGGAGGCGTACCGGCGCGAACAGATCGACCGCCGCATGCCCGACGATTTCGACGACCTGACGGAAGAAGAACAAGAGCGCATCGTCCGCCAACTCGAAGACGAAGTCCTCTCGGCCGACCCGGCCGTGCTGCGCGAGGAAATCGCTCGGCTCACGAAGCTGGCCGATCAGGCGAAAAGCCTGGAAGCGCGCGACGTGCAGACCAAGCTCAAGAAGCTGCGCTCGGTCCTGAACGAGGCGGGCATCTTCGCCGATCCCAAGATGCGGATCTTGATCTTCACCGAGCACAAAGACACGCTCGATTACTTGGCCGGCGACGGCCGCGACGAGCGGCCCTTGGGCAAGCTCCGCGAGTGGGGTCTGACGCTCACGCAAATCCACGGCAGCATGAAGATCGGCGACCGCGATACGAAAGGCTCGCGCATTTACGCCGAGCGCAAATTCAAGGAGTCGGCCCAGGTACTCGTGGCGACCGAGGCGGCCGGCGAGGGGATCAACCTGCAGTTCTGCTGGTTGATGGTCAACTTCGACATCCCCTGGAACCCGGTCCGCCTGGAGCAGCGCGTGGGTCGCATCCACCGCTACGGCCAGGACCACGACTGCCTGATCTTCAATTTCGTGGCGCAGAACACGCGGGAAGGCCGCGTGCTGCAAAAGCTGCTGGAACGGCTCAAGGAAATTCGCCGCGAGCTGGGCACCGACCAGGTGTTCGACGTCGTGGGGACCGTCTTCCCGTCGAATCAGTTGGAGCGGCTTTTCCGCGAAATGTATGCCCGTGCGACCGACGAGCACAAAATCCAGGACCGGATCGTGCGCGACTTCAGCCCCGAGCGGTTCCGCGCCATCACCGAAAGCGCCCTTGAGGGTCTGGCCAAGAAGGAGCTGAACCTCTCGGCCATCATCGGCAAGTCGGCCGAGGCGAAAGAGCGGCGGCTCGTGCCTGAAGTCGTCGAGTCGTTTTTCATCGCGGCCGCCCCCGAGACGGGCGTTCTGTTGAAGGAAACAGCCAAAGCGAGCCGTGTTTACCGTATCGGCAAGGTGCCCAGGAACTTGCTGCCGATAGGCGACCAGCAAGAGTCGCAGTTCGGCCGTTTGGGGCGCGAATACGGTAAGATCGTGTTCAACAAGGTTCTTTTACCCAGCGATCCGACGTTGGAATGGGTGACACCCGGCCATCCGCTCTTCGAGGCAGTTCGCACCGACTGCCTGGCGCGGTTCGAGGACGACTTGCGTCGCGGCGCCGTGTTTTACGACCTGCACCGTGCCAGCCCGGCCGTTCTGGATGTATTCGCCGCTTCGATCAAGGACGGCCGTGGCGGCACGCTCCACCGCCGGCTGTTCGTGATTGAAACTGCCCCACACCCAACGGGCACGAACGGGGCGGGTGAGATGCGGATGCACGAGCCTACCATTCTGCACGAGATTTCCCCCGCACCCGCCGCAACGGCCGTGCCAGAGGGGCTGGCCCTTCCCGACCGCGCCCTCGTCGAGCAGTTCCTTTATCAGCGCGCTCTTGAGCCGTGGATTGCCGTCGCAGCCGGCGACCGCCTGGCCGAAGTCGACCGCGTGGCGCGGCACGCTGAAATCAGCCTCAACGCCTTGATCGACCGCCAGCAGATCCAGGCCGCCGAGTTCATCAATCGCCAGGTGGCCGGCCAGACGACCAAGGGACTTGACGGCCTGATCGCCCAGGCCGACCAGCACCTGGACGAACTGAATAACCGCCTGGAAACCCGCAAACGCGAGTTGGACTTGGAACGCCACTGCACGATCGCTGACATCACGCATCTCGGCCGGGCATGGGTGTTGCCCCACCCTGAACGGGCCAGCCCGCAACTGGCCCCGATGGTCCGCGACGAAGAGATCGAGCGGATCGCCATACAGGAGGCAATTCGCTACGAACAAGCCCGTGGCTGGACGGCGGAGAGCGTCGAGACGGAAAACCGTGGTTTCGACCTGATCAGCCGCCGGCCGCACCCGGAAGACGCCAAGACTTATGTCGAAGTTCGGTTCATCGAGGTCAAAGGCCGCGCCGGAGTGGGCGAAATCGCCGTCACGGAAAACGAGTATCGGACCGCCGAACGGCTGAAAAACGACTACTGGCTTTACGCGGTTTTCAACTGCGCGGGCACACCTCAGTTGCACGCGGTGCAGAACCCGGCGCGGCTGGGTTGGCAGCCGATCGTGAGGGTGGAGCATTACCATTTGGGAGCCGATGCGATCGCAAGTGCTGGGCGCTGAAATTTAGCGCCATGCGAAACGAGTGCATGCCGTCGCGTCGGCGCGGGGAGATTTCGTTTACAGAGGGATTCCGTGAGTGCAGCCAGCTTTGTAGTCTACGTCGATGAATCCGGGGACGAGGGGTTCGTGTTTCCGCATGATGGGCAGGGGAGCTCGAAATGGTTCGTACTGGCGGCGGTCGTCACGCGCAAGCCGATCGATTTGGAAACGGTAAAGCTGGTGGACACCGTGCGCGCGGATCTCGGCTACAATCCGAAAAAACCGCTGCACTTCCGCGAGATGAAGCACGAGCACCGCCTACCGTACGTCCAGCGGATTGCCGATGCGCGGCTGCGCTGCGTCTGCGTGTTGATTCACAAGCCGGCGATCCAGGATCGCGAAAAGTTCCGTGAGCGCTTTCGCCTCTATTTCTACGCGACACGCTTGCTACTGGAACGCGTTTCCTGGCTTTGCCGCGACCGTCGTGTCAAGAATGATCCAGGCGACGGGTCCGCCGAGATCATCTTCTCGAATCGGGGTGGGACGTCATACGCGGAAATGCGCCGATATTTCGATCGACTCCGTCAACGATCGGCGATGGACGACGTGCGAATCGACTGGAGCGTGATCGACACCCGACGCGTAATCGCCGCCCAGCACGATCAGAACATGGGGCTACAGGTGGCAGACGCGGTTGCCACGAGCTTCTTTTTTGGCGTCGAGCCGACAAAGCAGGGATTTACAGAGCCGCGATATGCCACCATGCTCCAAGCGGTCGTCTACCGCCACAAAGGCTCCGCCCGCGGACACGGCGTCAAACTTTGGCCCAGAGACGTGATCGCCAAACTCGCAACCGAGCCGACACTAGAATGGATGCGCGACGTGTACCAATAAAAGAGCAGGCCCTGGGCTCCAGGATCCCACCCGTTCGGGCTGCCGTCGATTGCGACGACCAGGAGACCCCATGATGGGGCGACCCACGCTTGCCTGCTCAACGAATATTATCGGATGCTTATTACGAAGTCAACCATCTTTTCGACGCCCCCTTTAGAACGCGGAGCGACCTGACCGTGTGCCGTTAGCCGGCTCGATGGACTCCGGAAGACTCATACGACTCAGGGATTTACGTCACGGCATGGATTACTCGTCCCCATACCCCAAACGCCTGATCGAGGTCGATCTGCCGATCAAGCGAATCTCGGCGCACGCGCGCCGGGAAAAGTCGATCCGGCACGGGCATATTTCGACGTTGCACATCTGGTGGGCACGTCGACCGCTTGCGGCCTGCCGGGCCGTGATCTGCGCCTCGCTCTGGCCCGACCCGGCCGACCCGAACTGTCCGCAGGCGTTCCGCGACGCCGCCGCGAGGGTCATCACCGAGTTTGCCAATAAGGTAATCGGCCAGGGGAAGATCAAAGGGCAAAGCCTGCTCGAAACCTGTTCGGCCGAAAGCCTCGGCCGCTGGGAAGGGATCGTGACCTCGGGCATCCCGCTCGACCCGACCGACGGCGCCCACCAGAACGTGCTGCGGTTCGCCCTGCTCGATTTCATCGCCGACTTTTCCAACTGGGACAACTCGACCGTCCCGGCCTACCTGGAAGCGGCGCGGGCGTTGACACAAGCGGCGCATGAGGCGCTCGGTGGCGAGCCGGGCACGCGGCCGTTGGTGGTCGACCCGTTTGCCGGCGGCGGCAGTATTCCGCTGGAGGCACTTCGTGTCGGAGCCGACGCCTTTGCCAGCGACCTCAATCCGGTCGCAGTGCTGCTCAACAAGGTAGTGCTGGAGTATGTCCCCAAGTATGGAATACGACTGGCCGCGGAGGTGCGGAAATGGGGCGCGTGGTTAACGCGGGAGGCCGAACAGGAACTAGCCAGGTTCTATCCAAAAGATCCGAATGGCGCGTCTCCGATAGCGTATTTGTGGGCGCGGACGATTCGCTGCGAGGGTCCGGGATGCGCAGCCTGCATTCCGCTGATTCGCTCAACATTGTTGGCAGATAAAGGGAAACAGTCTATCCACCTCAACCTTTCGAGCGACCCTGAGAGTAAGCAGATCGCTTTCAAGTTGCAGGCCGGTCCGAGAACATCGGGCCGCCTGAATCCAGTGTTACGTAGAAGTTCTGTCACGTGCCCCGTCTGTGGATTTACAACGCCTGCACTCAACGTCCGAAATCAATTCAAAGGTCGCCAGGGTGGTGCTGCTGATGCGCGACTCGTCGCGGTGGTCACAACAACCCCGCATCAGCCTGGCCGTAACTATCGGCTCCCCGAATCACACGATGAAGCGGCCGTCAAGAAGGCAGTCAAAGAGCTTGACCAGTTGCGCCAGATCGCACCGAATGATGTTCCGGACGAGCCGCTGCCGTATCTGCGCAGCATTTTCAACATCCATTTGCTTGACGTGACAAAATGGAGTTCTCTCTTCACCCCGCGCCAACTTCTCGCACTGATTACGCTAACGCGCCTTGTGAAGAGAATGAACGATGAGATTGAAAAAGCCGAAGTGGACCCCGAGCTGCGCGGCGCCATTGTAACCTGCCTTGCGTTAGCCGTAGATAGAGTCGCCGCACAGTTCAGCAGCCTGAGTTGGTGGCAACCGAAAGGTGAGTTTGTCGTTGGAACATTCGGGAGGCAGGCTCTTGGGATCATCTGGGATTTCGCTGAAATACGACCGGTCAACGGGGCTTCCGGTGACCTCGACGGTGCGATCGATTGGGTCGCCAGAGTCATTGACAATATTGGTAACTCGTTCTGCAATAGTGCAACTGTTGAAAAAGCGTCGGCGACGCAGCAACCGCTTCCTAGCGACTCAGCGGCTGCTGTTGTTACTGATCCACCATACTATGACGCAGTGCCCTATGCCGATCTCTCCGATTTCTTTTATGTATTTCTCAAGCGAATGCTCAAGACGGTTCACCCGTCTCTGTTCAACGATGTCTTGACTCCAAAACAAGGCGAGATCGTTCAACTTGCGGAACGCAATACCATCTATGCGTTTAAGACGAAAGAGTATTTCGAGCATGGCATGCGAGACGCGTTGGCGGAGTCACGACGAACGACAGTTCCTCACGGCATAGGAGTCGTTGTATTTGCACACAAGACAACTGAGGGGTGGGAAGTGATGCTCTCGTCAATCATCAGCGCCGGTTGGGTTATTACCGCTTCCTGGCCCATCGACACAGAGCGAGCAGTTAGAATGCGCGCAAGTAACTCTGCCGCGCTCGCTTCCTCCGTCCATCTTGTTTGCCGTCCGCGGGAAGTTACCGATGGTACTGTAACCCACTCGGTCGGCGATTGGCGAGATGTGCTTGGGGAATTGCCGAAGCAAATTCATAAGTGGATGCCGCGTCTGGCAGCCGAAGGAGTCGTTGGGGCGGATGCGATCTTCGCCTGCCTTGGGCCGGCGCTAGAGATCTTCAGCCGCTATAGCCGCGTTGAGAAGTCGAGCGGCGTGCCCGTTCCGCTTAACGATTACCTAGTGGAGGTGTGGGCAGCGGTTGCGAACGAAGCGCTCTCCATGATTTTCATCGGAGGAGACGCGGGGGGCCTAGAGCCAGACGCGCGATTGACAGCCATGTGGCTCTGGACGGTTTGCGGTGGGAAGTCCCCGGTGAATGGCAATACAAAGAGCCTTGAAGCGGAAAAGGACGAAGAGGACGAAACGGAGGATGAGGAAGACACGACGAAACCGGCGAAGGCCGCTGGTTACGTCCTGGAGTTCGACGCAGCCCGCAAGATCGCCCAGGGCCTTGGCGTGCATCTCGACAAGATCCAATCGGTCGTCGAGGTCAAGGGCGACAAGGCTCGGCTGCTCCCGGTCGCAGAGCGGACTCGATACCTGTTTGGCAAGAACGACGGCGAGGAGATGAAGGCGCCGGGGCGGGGGAAGGGTAAAAAGAAGGCCAAGCAGCAGAATCTGTTCGAGGAGTTGGGCGACGTCGAGGCGGCCGAGGCGGGCTGGGCTGGGCTGAAAGGCCCGCCGCCCGGCACGACGGCGCTGGACCGACTGCACCAGGCGATGATCCTGTTCGGGGCCGGCCGCGGCGAGCTGATGAAGCGGTTCCTGGTCGACGAGGGCGTCGGGACCGACCCGCGGTTCTGGAAGGTGGCCCAATCGCTCTCGGCGCTGTACCCTCCCGGAAGCGACGAGAAGCGCTGGGTCGATGGCGTCTTGGCTAGGAAGAAGGGTTTAGGGCTGTGAAGAAAGGATGAAGGATGAAGGATGAAGGATGAAGGTCGCAGATCCGCCTCTGGCGGGATGAAGGACGAAAGGTAGGCGCGCGGCGCATTCCCAGCTCAAGGATGGCGAACGAGATGCGAGCAAGGAGGGGCCAAAAGTAGGGAGAGTTGACGGAAAATTTCTGACAGAAAAATTAGGAAAAGCCCGTGGCGACTCGACGCCGGATGTGGTAATCCGCGCCGGCTGAGCATGCCGGTGTGCCGCCACCGGATTTCCTGGGTCATTTTTCTGTCAGTAATGTTTCTGTCAATCAAGTCGGGAGCGAATTTCCAGGCGCCTACCCCGCCGAGAGCGCCCTCGGAAGTCTTGCGGTTACTGGCAACCCACATGCCCGAATTGGGAGCAAGGGCGCCGCCTAATCGGCACGCTGGCCGACGACGTGATCGGCGGAATGACGCCGGCGGTACGAATGGCCTTGGGCGGCGAGACGGTCGTGGTGCTGGGGAGCCGCGGCGAGGGGGAGACGTTCCCCTGGGGATATTTCAAGTTCTGGTCGTTGGACCCGAACCTCGGCCGGTTCGAAAAATCGTGACCGGGGCTGTGCGGCGGGCCTCCGCCTCACGTACAATCATAGTGAACTTCGATACAGGAGACTGGGCCCTGGCTCAACTACACCATTGGAGGAAACGCCCGCCGTGCCGCCTGCCTTAACCAGCGCCGAATCGCTCGTGCCTCACTTGCGAAAATGCGGGTATGGCGATGCGCAGATTGTGCGGCCGTTCAAGGTCGATCAGGTCACGATTCCCGTGGCCGCCTTCGCGGGGAGACCATTTGATAGCTGGTCGGCGTGCATCGCGGCGGTCGACATGGCCGGCGATTCCAAGGCATCCGCGGCGAAAGTGCGAGCGCTCGGGGCTTCGACGGTGTTCGCCTGCGGTCCCCAGGGCGTGGATTGGTGGGCGATGGGACCAGGCGGGCCGACGACCAGAAAGTCCATCGCATGGTCGGACGTCGGCGGCGCCTTTCGTGAACATAAGGACGATCTCGCGCCCTCGCGCATCTACAACGCGAAGCTCCTGCGCCCTACTGGCTCGGCAAGCCAACTCTGGTTCTTCGATGCGGGGCTCATGCCCGCCGTGGAGAAGAATCGGGGGCAAACGTTGCTACGTTTGGTTGAAAAGGCCATCGGCGAGTTGCACAAGGAACTAGGCGCGAAACTTGATGCACGCAAGGCGCAGGAAGATGCGTACCGAACGGTCTTCTGGCTGCTCGCGGCCAAGGTGCTGCACGATAAGCGTGTCGCCAACTTCATTCGCATCGACCTGACAAACGTAGACGATGTCTTTGATCGCATCGGCAGGCACCACGGCGAGACCAATCGGTTTCCACCCTTTGGTAAAGAGGGCCGACGCGCAATCGACGAGGTCGCAGCGAGGTTTGCGGGTTGCGGGTCGCTTGCCGATGTGTCGAGCGAGTCGATCGCATACGTCTACGAGAACGCCCTGATCGACAAGGCGGCGGGTGTGAAGAAGACGAAGAAGGGCGAGAAGCCCTACGACATCCGCAAGGAGCTCGGTATCCACAGCACGCCATCGGTGCTAGTCCGCCACATGCTGTCGCAGATGTGGAGTATGATCGAAGAGATTCCGCCCGAGGATCGCGACGTCTTCGAGCCGGCGTGCGGCCATGCGCCGTTCCTGACCGGGGCCACGCGGTGGCTCCGCGATTGGAAGCAAGGCAGTCAGTTCACTACCACGCACGACTATCTGCGCTCGCACCTACACGGGCTGGAAGCCGACGGATTCGCGCTTGAACTCGCGAAGCTCGCGCTCACACTCGCGGACGAACCGCATGGCAACTCGTGGCAGTTGACCGAAAGCGACATGTTCTTGCCCGGCGTGCTCGCCAAGCGGGCGAAAAAGGCCCACATCCTGCTCTCGAACCCGCCGTATGAGACGTTCACCCCGGCGCAGCGAGCGTGGTACGCCAAAAAAGGTGAGGCCGTGAGCGCCACCACGAAGGCGACCGAGATGCTCCTGCGGACGCTGCCGCATCTTCCTCGGGGCGGCGTCTTCGGCGTGGTCGTGCCGCAGGGCTTGCTGCACGACAAGGAATCGAAGCCCGTGCGCGAGCGGTTGCTCGCCGACTTCGACCTCTCGGAGATCAGCGTCTTCGCCGACAACCTCTTCGAGCACGGCGACCACGAGGTCGCGGTGCTCATCGGTCGGCGCAAGAGGCCGAGGGCCAAACCGGGCGTGCTGCACTATCGGCGCGTGCGCGAGCGCGGCATGCAGGCGTTCAAGGATCGGCTCGCATTCTCGTCGGAGCAAGAGGTGTCGCAACGCCGGTTCGCCCACAGCGAGGAAGCAGACCTACGGGTCCGCGACCTTGACGATCTTTGGGCGTACCTCGCAGACAATCCGCTTCTGGACAGTGTTGCCCAAGTGCGCCAAGGCGCGTCGCTCCATACCGGCAAGCAGGCAACCGTCGAGAAGCGGGATGCCAACGCGATACCTTCAGGAGCTGTCCCTGCAATCGTGGCACGATTCCGGGAATTCGGCACCTGGGAGATTCCGACTGAAACGTGGCTCTACGCCGACCGCCGCGACGTCCTACATTGGCGTGGCGGGACATACATTGGCAGCCCCCAAGTCCTCCTGAACTACGCATCCCAAGCGCGCGAAGCATGGCGGCTGAAGGGATTCTACGACGTAAAGGGGCACGCCGTCACGAACAAGTACACCACCGTCAGAACCAAGGAAGGCGGGCCTTCGGCTTTGGCGCTTTGGGGCTTGATGAACTCGCCCATCGCAAACGCCTTTGCGCATGGCGGCTCACTCAAACGGCACACATTTGATGGATTATTGAAAGCCATGCCGATTCCAAGGGCCGCAACGGAGCAATGGGCGGTTGTCGAGAAAGCGGCGCGGAACTTCTTCGTGTTATTTTCAACGGCAGGCCAATTCATGCAGCCCGACCCCAATGCTGGTTCCGTTAAGACCGCGCTGCTTTCGGTTGATGCCGAGGTGCTCAAGCTTTACGACCTTCCCCCGCGACTCGAACGCCAGTTGCTGGTCATCTTCACAGGGGTCGAGCGCAAGGGCGTCGGCTGCGACTTCCGCGGCTACTACCCGCCCGGGTTCACGTCTTACCTGCCACTCCACATGATTATCTCCGACGGCTTCCATCGGGCGGCGGCCGACGCGACCGCTGATCGCTTCAAGCCTGGGGAGTCCGCTTACGTGTGCGAGGTACTGAGGTCCGCGGCGGCGGGCACGGAGGAGGAGTAAGCCGTGCCGGAGTACCTCCTCGATACCAACATCCTGCGATATTGGTACGACACCACGTGTCTTGAGAACGCAAGGGTCGTCAGCCGGGTCAACGCCGCGCGTCAACCCGACTTCCAGACCGGGTACATATCTCGGCTATACGTTTCCGTTATCACACTCGGCGAGATTGAGTACGGGCATCGCGTGGCCCTCGCGCCCGATCCGGCGAAGCAGGGCGCGTACCGCAAGTTCGTGCGGGAGCAATGCCCCGTCGCGCTAGAGATGACCAAGCACGTCGCGGAGCGGTACGGCGAAATACGGGCATGGTTGTTCATTCACTGCTCACCGAACTTGAAGAAGTCCAAGGCCAAGCGAGCGGAGGAGTTGGTGAACCCGACGACAGGCAAGGAACTGGGCATTGACGAAAACGACATCTGGATCGCGGCGCAGGCAAAGACCCACAACCTGGTACTGGTCACCCATGACGCTCGCGGCAACTTCGGCAAGGTACTCAGGCAGTTTGCGGCGGATTTAACCGTGGAAGACTGGGCGTCGTGAAGTATCCTGGGGGTTGGCGGGTGTCCGCGCCCTTGTAGGAACTTCTGGAGGAATGCGGTATGCTGACCCATTGGCGGTTCGTACTCCGCCTCAGTCCGCACCCTCACGGTCCGACAACAACAGGGAAGCGGAAAGAACAGGGGGCTAACGCCCCCCGCTCGCCTAAAGCGTAACGTCTAAAAAACAGGGGGCTAACGCCCCCCGCTCGCCTAAAGCGTAACGTCTAACGCGGAAAGAACAGGGGGCTAACGCCCCCCGCTCGC
>DATKSN010000165.1:0-76537 GCA_035531595.1 Pirellulales bacterium
CGGAATCGCTCGTGGCATAGTGAGGTGAAAAAAAACTCGAAACCTTCCGCGTTTTTGGGCAAATATGAAGTAGGGGAAATCAAGTCTGCCCAAACATGCACGGAGGGTTTCGAGTGAGTCAGAGCAGTATCACAAAACGGAGGCGCGCCCGCAAGGAGCGGTTGCGTCGGCGGCTCGACAAGGATCGTTTTCCAAAGGAGGAGGGGCCGCTGTTGCGTGCCTCCAATATCCATTGTAGGATAGAATGCCCGTGTTCTCCACTGGCATGAGTTCCTCCCGATGTCCGATTCCACCACGCCGCCAGCCGGCTTCGATCCGCTCGAGATCACGCGCCCCGACAAGGCGCTGATGTGGTACTACCTGATCGTTTCGCTGCCGAGCGGCTTTCTTGCCATCCCGCCGCTTTTCTTCAAGTACGAAACGCTGCGCTACCGTTTCGACCAAGAAGGCGTGTCGATGAGCTGGGGTATCTTGTTCCGGCGCGAGATCTATCTTACCTACCGCCGCATTCAGGACATCCATCTCACTCGAAACCTCCTGCAGCGTTGGCTCGGGCTGGCTACCGTCTCAATCCAGACCGCCTCGGGTAGCTCCAGTCCGGAGATGCGCATCGAGGGGATTCTGGCGGCCGACGCGCTGCGGGATTTCTTGTACGCGAAAATGCGAGGGGCGCGAGATCACTCGCCGCAAGCCGAAGGCCCCGGCACGGTGGCGGAACCGCGGGGAGACGAGGCGCTCGGCCTGCTGCGCGACATTCGCGATGCGCTCGGCCAACTGACGGCGCGGAGAGAGGCGGCCGAATGAGCGCGGCGGAACCGGCCGGACGAGTCGAGCATGCCAGCGGTTGGATTTACCAGGGAGTCTGGAGCGTGCTGGTCCGCTGGTTCCGCGTGCCCGATCGGCCCCCGGCGCTGCCCGTTCCGCCGGGCGAAACGCTCGACGCGTTCCGTCCCGCCCTTGGCTTCCTGCGATACTTGAAGTTCAAGTTCGGGGTCGCGTTCACGGTGATCGACGGATTCATCCTGATCGGCTGGCTCGCTACGGCGGTCGCCTCGCCCCTGGCCGGGGCGATCCTCGCGCTACCGGCCCTGGCCCTGGCCGTGCTGCTCTACGTCGTGGTGTACATCGCAATCCACTTGCAATACGACACCACCTGGTACGTGTTGAGCGGGCGCAGCCTGCGTATTCGCCGGGGAATCTGGACGATCCATGAAACGACGATCACGTTCGAGAACGTGCAGAACGTCGAGGTGAACCAGGGACCGTTACAGCGTTGCTTCGGCATCGCCGACGTGCATGTGGACACGGCTGGGGGCGGAGGCAAGCAGGCCGCCGGCGCTCACGGCTCCCCCGGCGGCACGGCCGGGCATCGCGGATTGATCGAAGGGGTGGCGGACGCCGCTCGAATTCGCGATCTCGTTCTGTCGCGGCTGCGCGGCTCGCGCACCGCGGGCCTTGGCGACGAACATCACCCCGTAGATACGAGCGTCGGTTGGACGGCGGACCATGTCACCGCGCTGCGCGAGATCCGCGACCTGGCAAGGGCGTTGGCTGCGACACGGGGTTGAACATTGGCTCACGGGACACGGAACGCCACGGAGGGCGTTCTACAGAATCGGCCTGCTTGCGCCGTCGCGGCGCAAGCGATCGACCAGGGCGGCCAGATCGGTCGGCAGCGACATCTTGAATTGCAACTCTTCACCCGTCACCGGGTGTTCGATGGTCAGTTCCGCGGCGTGCAGCGCCAGCCGCGGGGCGCCGCTGTGGTCGGCCGCCGCCTCGCCGTGGAGCGGTTTGTTGTAAATGGTCTCGCCGCACAGCGGGTGCCCCCATTCGGCCAGGTGAATGCGAATCTGGTGCGTGCGGCCCGTTTCCAGACGGCACTCGACGAGCGTGTAGCCGGCGAACCGCTCGATTGGCCGCACATGTGTCACGGCATGTTTGCCGACTTCGGCCAATTTCGCGCTGCCGCGGCGGCCGTCGCCCCGGTCGCGGATCAGCCGCGATTCGATCGTCCGCTCGGGCACGTCCCCCTGGGCCACCGCCAGGTAGCGGCGCTGGGTCGTGTGCCGCCGGAATTGCCCGGCAAGCTGCCGCTCGGCTTGCACGGAGCGCGCAAAGACCATCAGCCCGCTCGTGTCGCGGTCCAGGCGATGCACCGGTCGCACCGGCGGCAGCTTACCCGGCCGCGCCCCGCGCCGGCCTCGCTGACCGCCACCCTGCTTCTTGGCGATCAGCCTCGGCAGCAGATCCTCGAGCGTCGGCTGGATCTGCTTGCGTTGCCGCGACCAATGCCGCTCTTCGGCATGCCGAACCGAAGTCATCCCCGACGGTTTTTCGACCACCACCAGGTCGCCGTCGAGAAAGCGAATCCGCACGTCGTCTTCGCGCGCCGGGGGCGCGGCGGGGAATTCCAGGAGCTTGACGATCTCGTCGCCGCGCAAACGCCGGCCGGCGTCGAGGCAAAGATTGCCGCTCACCAGCACATGGCGTTTGCGAATCAGCCGTCGCACTTCCGACCAGGCTTTGCCCGGCAGCCATTCGCGCAGGAGCGATGCTAAAGTCCGCTGTGCCTGCTCAGCGGCCACGCGAAAGGTTTGGGAGGCGGGGTGGGACATGAAGGTATGGTGCCGCAGTAGAGGCAGGGCACCGTACGAAAAACCGCCGGCGTCCGTCTTATCGGATTGAGTGTAGCATGCGCCGGACTCGATCCGAAGGACTCGCAAGACCGAGGCGTTACCCGACGGATCAAAAACGCACCTCTCGCCATCCGCCCCCGGTAGCCACAAGGGCGAAAACGGTTGATCTCGATCAGTTGCATTTAACTTAACCACTTCAACCGCGCGTTCATCAGCTTACGGCAATGCTCGCCGGCCCAGGCGAGTTGGCGGAGCACCGTGAACCTTTCTTGTCGTTGCGGCCGGTTCGCGGTAGAATGCGGTTGTCACGCGGCATTCTGGGCCACCGGCCTAGAGTCTGTTTCCAGTAGCCGCCTTGCCCTTGACACATTGATGCTAGCATTGGTTCGGACATGATTGCAGCACCCACAACCGCCTTGCTCGGAATCGGCCTCTACACGGTCGATGAGGCGGCGCGATATGCCCGCCTTACCCCCGCCTCCATGAAACGATGGGTGTGGGGAAGCAGTAAGGGCGCGGCCATTATCAACCCACAGCTTGACCCAAGCGAAAAGCTAATCACCTTCCTTGATTTCGTGCAGATGCTGGCCGTGCGGTCGGTTCGTGTATGCGAAAAGAGTATTTCAGTTCAGCGGATTCGGAAGGCCCACGATAGCGCGCGCGACCGCTACAACGTGACATTCCCATTGGCCAGGCAACACAAGCTATTTCTCTTTGGTCCCAGGGAAAAGCCTACGTTGTGCGAGTTGGTTATCCGCCTGAACGACATTGCCGAGCCAAGCGGTGAATACGTGGTGCTGACCGGAAATACGGCAGGCAACCGCATGATTTCTGAAATCGCAGAGCCATTTATGATGGGGCTGCGATACGATGGTGGCGAGTTGCCGATCGAGTATCAGGCATGGCCGCTCGGCGGCAAGGAAACCGATGGCCGCAGGATCATCATCAGTCCACACCATTCGCTAGGCGAGCCATTCTTGCCGTCCTGCGGGTATACCGCGCGCGCCCTGTGGGATGCCGTAAAATCTGAAGGCGGCATTGATCACGCGGCAAAGGTCTATGACATTGACATTGAAGACGTTCAACTTGTCTACGAATACTTCGATTATCTTTTAGGCACAGATGCCGCATGACGCAAACTCTGAAACTCCTTTTCGATGACTGCATCAGCTCTGAAACTCCTTTTCGATGACTGCATCAGCAAGCACGCCATAAACTCTTTCAAGTCGGTTCTTGAAATCAGCAAAGATGTGAAGTTGGATATTGCGCACATTGTTGATTACAACTTGGGCGGCACTCGCGACGATGTATGGATACCTGTCATCGCTCCAGAGAATTGGATGGTGATTACGGCAGATCGCGGAGTTAAGCCAAGTCGCGGAGGAAAATTGCCGCATGTCTGTCGCCGATACCGCGTAAAGCACGTAATGTTCAGCGGCAGTATCCATCGAATGAGCACCTTCGATAAATTACGGGCGATCATGGCCGTCTGGCCCGATTTGCTGAAAGCATACGTTGAGCCTGACATTCTTGGATATGCGTTACGCCTCTCCGGCGCGAACCGATTTCAACTGGAGAGCGTTAAAGATGAGCCAGTTCCACCCATCGTCCAACAGCCGCTTTTCACTGGGCCGGCGATCACGCCAGGCACCATCCCAATAACCACGGCAGTTGCCGACCCGCCGCCGGTCATCGAACAGCCGAAAGGCGAAGGCGATTCCAGGAAACCAGGTGCTTAGCTTAGAATTCCGGCGTTAACGCCAATGCCCAACCGAATTTCTCGTGCGCCAAGAACGTCTCTTTTGCAAGTTTGCTGGGCACGGTATCAATCGACGCTATCGCCAGGCCCCGCCCCGACCGGCTCATCTGGCTACGGTCGCGTATGCCTCAAGCCCAGGATCAACTCGATCTCGCCGACGGGGCTGCCGATGCGAGCGGCGATGGCCGCGCTGGTCAAGCCCGAATCGGCCAATGCATAGATCTCCTCGTGCCGCCGCGCGGCGGGCGCCATGGCGCGAACCGCCGGCGCGTCGGCGCGCAGGCTGGCCTTCGCGCCACTTGGTCCGTGCGAGCCGGCGTCGGCGGGGCGGGCGAAATGGCCCGGTGGCAGGCTCGACGCCGGCTCGCCGGACGTTAGCCGCGAGGCTCGCTCGCCAAGCTCCTCCAGCCGCGTGATCTGGCGTTCGGCGTCGCGCATCAGCCGCTCCAGAACGTCGATCTTGCCGTCGAACTGGGCCGATAGCGTGCGGGCCAGGTCGCGCATCTCCGCCTCCCAGCGACGGAACTCGGCCGGCGCCTCGCGTAAGCGCTCGGCGGTCGCCGGCATCGATCCGGCCCGCGACCTTGGATTGGGAGGAGCAACCTCGATCGTCCGCCGCCGCTGCCGGTACGTGCGCACCAACAGCCAGCCGCTGCTCAACATCAGCGCTGAAAGAAAGATGATCTTCGCGACTTCGATTTCCGCCAGCAGCCACATCGACGTTCGGCCCTCCGTGGTGCGTAGGAGCAACTCGCAAGGAGAAGTGGGTGGACGGGGCCGCGGAGCGGCCGAAGAGGCGTTCCCACGCGGAGCGTGGGAACGAGAAACTGGTCTGCCTTCCCAGTTTTTCCTTTCTCCTTTCTCCTTTTAACTTTCTCCTTTTGTTCCTTCCGTCTTGAGGGCGAACGCCTTTTGCGCCGCCTCATAAACCTCTTTCAGCGGCACGCCTCGCTCGCTCGCGATGCGGCTGCATGACTCGAATTCGGGCGAGAAACTGGGTTCCTGGCCGGCGATCCAGCCCAGCTTGCCGTCGATCGGGCCGTACTCGGTTTCCACCTGGTACTCCTTGCGCTCGAGCTTGTGCCGGCTGACGGGCCAGCGGCGGACACCCAGCGTGCCCGTCTCGCGGAACAGGATCTTTTCGACCTTTTCGATCTGGCCGGCCTGACAGAGCACCGTCAGCGTGACACCGGGCCGGTTCTTCTTCATCTGAATCGGCGTGGTGTATACGTCCAGCGCGCCGGTCTCCCAGAGTTTACTGGTGGCGTAACCGATCACTTCGCCGGAGACGTCGTCGAGGTTGGTCTCGACGACCCAGGCCTGGTCGGCGGCCAGATCCTCGACAGCCTCGCCGACGAACAATCGCAACAGGTTGGCCTGCTCGGCCAACTCGCGTGTGCCGGCGCCGTAGCCGATCCGCTCGATCCTCATCGCCGGCACCGAACCGAAGACGTCCACCAGCGTGGCCACGATCGCCGCCCCGGTGGGCGTGGTCAGCTCCCATGATACCTGCGACTCGGCCAACGGAATGCCCGTGAGCAGTTCGGCCGTCGCCGGGGCCGGAATGCCGCACAGCCCGTGCGCGATCGACACCGTGCCGCGGCCCGTGGGCACCGGCGAACAGACGATACGATCGACGCCCAACAGATCCCAACCGATGGCCGCGCCCACGATGTCGGCGATCGAATCGACCGCGCCGACTTCGTGGAAATGCACCTTGCGGATCGTCGTGCCGTGGACTTTGGCCTCGGCCTCGCCCAGCCGCGTGAAGATCCGCTTCGCGAGATCCTTTTGCCGCGGCGAGAGCTGGCTGCCATCGATCATGTCGGTGATGTGGTGCAGGTGCCGATGGGCATGTTCCGGCTGGTGTTCGACGACGATGTGCGTACCCCGGAAGCCGTGCCGCTTGACCTCGTTGGCCACCAGCTTCACGCCGGCCAGGCCCAGCGAGTCGATGCCGGCCGAGATCGCCGCCAGTTCGACGCCGGCGTCGACCAGCGCTCCGAGCGTCATGTCGCCGCTGATGCCGCTATGGCAATCGAGGTACGCGATTCTCACGTTGATTTCCGAATGTTCGCTTTGGGGCGCAGCCGTAGTGCGGCCGATTATATGTCGAGCGGTGGGGTTGCGGGAATAGGGCTTTCGTCTTCAACGACTTGCTTCAAGGTTAGGATCGGCGGTTACGGCACACGGAATGTGCTACGACGTTGCCGCTAACTCGCGTAGATCTTGTCCATCAATTCCGCGATCTTATGTAGCCGCTCGCGTCCGCCGCCGGGAATCTCGGCGGTGCCCCAACCGTAGTAGCCGATCTCGCGCAGGGCCGCCATCACGGCCGGCCAATCGCAATCTCCTTCGAGTAGTTCGACCCCGAACCCTTTGCCCAGGCCCTCGTCGTGCATCTTCTTCTGGCTGAACTCCTTGATGTCGACCTTGACGATTCGTTTGCCGAGCGTGCGAATCCACTGTTCGGGCCAACCGTAGCGGAGCACGTTGCCGACGTCGAAATAGGCCCCGACCTGCGGCGATTCGAGTTCGTCGATGTAGCGTGCTTCTTCGAGCGGGCTGAGCAGGAAGTTGTTCCAGACGTTTTCCAACCCGATCTTGATCCCCAGCTCGCCAGCCAGCGGTACGACCTTCTTGATTTCGGCCTGCGAGCGCTGGTAGGCGTCGGCGTAGGAGACCTGTTTGTTCACGACGGCCGGCACCAGCAGCACCGTCGTGCCGCCGTAGAACTTGCTGTCGCCCAGCGCCTGTTCGAGGGCATGCGCGCCGCGCGAGCGGACCTCGGGATCGGGATGCGAAAGCGTGTCGTTCCAGTGGACGGAATCGACGACGCCGTGGATCGGCAAGCCCGTCTTGTCGCGGGCTCGCAACACCTCGTCCTTGTCGAGCCGGCTGGGGGCGTCGAGTTCGACGCCGTCAAAGCCCAGTTCCTTGAGAAGCATGAACTTGTCGAGCACCGTGCCTTCGTGCTGGATCATCCCCCATTTGACGGCTTTTTTCATCTTCTTCGCCTCGGGCTTGTCGGCGGCCGGCGTCGCGGCGCCGGCGGTTGGCATGACCCCGGCGGCCGCCAGGGCGGTGGCGGTGGAGCGAAGAAACGTCCTGCGGTCGAGTGAGTGAGTGTCGGGCATGGTTGCTCCCGCGGTTGGGGTGAGTCTCGTGGTGGGTGGTCGGGGATCATTTTTCATTTGTCATTCGCCATTGGTTAGTGGTATTAGTGGTTAGGGATCCGCTATATCATCGCGGAAGCCACCACATTCGACAGCCGCGCCAGTTTTCCGAGCGACTGGGCCAAGGGGGTCGTGGTGAACAGCAGGCAGAACGCCTGCCGGTCCGGGTCGATCCAGCACATCGTGCCCGTCGCGCCCCAATGCCCGTAGGTCCGCCCGCTAACCAGGTTGCCGAAGCTGTCCGTTCCGGCCGGATGGTTCAAACGCCAGCCGAGTCCCCAGGGTTGCGTGCGGCGGAGCGGTTCGGGCAGATCCGGCAATTCGTCGAGCCGGTTCGTCGTCATCCGTTCGATGGTCGCGGCCGAAACGATCCGCGCGTCCCCCAGCGTTCCTCCGGCGAGCATCAGTTGGCAGATGACGGCGAAATCGTCGGGTGTGCTGAAGAGTCCGCCCCAGGGCGATCCCAACTGGCGCCAGTAGGGACTGTTCCAGTGAAAGTCGCCGTCGGCCGAGTCGGCCGGAAGCCGCACGCTCACAAGCCGCGCCGGATCGAGCCGGCCGCTCCCCAGCGCGGTGCTCGCCAGCCCCAGCGGGCCAAACAACTCCTGTTCGAGGAACTCGGCGAACGGCCGGCCCGTGATCCGCCGCACGATTTCGGCCACGATCAGCGTGCCCATGCTCTGGTAGCTCACGTTCGTGCCCGGCGCGAACAAGGGAACCGCGTCGTGGATCGTACACTCGACGAACCGCGCCAGCGGGGCGTGCTGGCGGCGCAGCTCGACGTTGTTGGCCAGCATGTCGGGTAGCCCCGATGTATGCGTGAAAAGATGCACGACGAGCGTCGGATCCTTGTGATGGGCGGCAAACTCGGGAATGTAATCGGTGACGTGGTCGGTCAGGCTCAAACAGGCCGCGCTCGACCAAGAGCATAGCGGCCAGGCAGGTGACCGGCTTGGTGATCGAAGCCAGCAGAAAACAACCGTCGCGGCGGATCGGCCCGGCGTCGTCTTGGGGGCCCTGCCGGCCAAAGAACCTCGGCTCGACCGCTCCGCCGAGCCGGCCGACCGTGATCGCCGCGCCGAGGATCGCCGCATTGGGTTCCTGGGTCCACTCGTCGAGCAAGGCGTAGGCCGCATGCAGCCGCTGGCGATCGATGGCGATCTCTTCAGGTTGGGCGTAGGGCATGGGAGGGGTTAGGGGTGGTGGCTGGTGGCAGAGCGTAAGCGATGCCCCGGCTCGTTAGTTAGCGACCGGGGCATCGCTTAGGCTCTGCCCCAGCCACCGTGAATGTCTCATTCTCGACCGCGTGAAGTATAACAACTGACACCAGACTCATTCCACCGGTTGCCCCCTGCGGGCGAGTAGCCCCAGGACGATGATGCCGGCCGAGCCGCCGACGAACAGCCAGCCGTTGGTGCCGGCGGCGGCCACGGCGGCACAGGCGCCGCCCGTGAGGGCGCCGACGGCCATGCCAATCATCGCGGCTGGAAGCCGCCGCGGATAGTGGAGACCGGTCCACAGTCCAAGCCCGGCGCCCACGACGGACCCGATGGCGGCATGGATCGACACGAGGTATCCCTCGGTTTGGGTGTCCCAAGCGCCGCGGGCAAGGGCCGAAACCACCCCGGCGGTCGTGACCAGCAAGAACAGCCCCGCCAGCGAAAAGCCGCGCGGAGTGGCGGGACGGGCTACGTTCAATTCCACGTCGAAGGGTGATTCTTCAGCCATCGTTGGTTCTTTCTAGCTCTTGAAGCGACGATGTGCAACGGCCCGCTTCCAGGCGATGATCGTCGAAATGAATCCTACTACCCTTGAAGCCGGCCGATGACCATTATCGGTCGTCAAGTAATTCGCCGTCGGCGCGGTTCCCCATCCGCCGGTAGACTGCGGCGTCGATCGCTTCGGCGAGAAGCCGCACCGAGCCGTCGCCGAAAGCGAACTGCGCGCCCAAGGGATGGTTACTCCCGAAGCCGCCGACGACCAAGGCGGGCCGAACGCCGGCCGGGACGTTGCTCGGCTGGTATTCGGACCTATCGAACTCGTTGAACGGATCCCGCATCCCCGCTGGTCCGCCCCAAACCGGCCGGTCGACCGGCGGGGCATCTTGCGGATCTGGTGGCTGCTGACCGGTATCAGGAGGAGGTGGCCCCAAGTCGATCAGACCGACGGACACCATGTTTGCGAGAGGACCACCCGGTCGCGAGGTCGCATTGATCGGCGTGCCGGTGTTGCGGAGCATGGCCCGCGTGCCCGACAGCCAGCCCAGGTCGCCTCCGGTCGTCCGCTGGAAATTGGAGAGCGAAAAAGTTTTCTCTCCAAAGAAGATCGTCTGCGCTCGGCCGTCGAGGATGTCGTCGAAGCCGACGAAGCTGTTGAGGTGGAACACGCCATGATTATCGGCGTCGATTGGGGCTTCGACGTCGTGATGGCAGCCCGCATAGTGGCTCTCGCCCACGCCGCTCGGTGCGAACCCCGCACTTGACGACGGGCACTCAAGCACATGCAACACCATTTGTCGGACGGCGAGGTTCTTCGGGGCGTAGGCGCCGACCGAAAAATCGAGATGGCGAAAGGCATTGGGTTGTTCCACGTAGGGCAGGATCTGCGCCATCCAACTCATGTGGTAGCCGACGGCCCGGCTGGTGATCGGACCCTTGGCGTCGATGGTGCCCGGCGGCAACGTCGCGTGTACCGACTCGTAATGAGCCACCGCCAGCGCGAGCTGCGCCAGGTTGTTCGCGCAGCTTCGCCGCCGCGCCGATTCGCGAGCGGCCTGTATGGCCGGCAGCAGAATCGCAATCAGCATGCCGATGATGGCGATCACGATCAGCACTTCCACAAGCGTAAAGGCGTTGCGTGCCGGTCGTTGCATGGATGTTATACCTCGTTCCCACGCTCCGCGTGGGAATGTTTCTCCGGCCGCTCCGCGGCCACGGGGACGCTGAGCGTCCGCTGCCGCGTTCCCACGCGGAGCGTGGGAACGAGGAAATCGGGCCATGATTGATCTAGGGATTTCAAAAGCTCGTGTCGTTCAATAGTTGGCCGTCGGCCCGGTGCCCCAACTGTTGCAACACGGTCGGGCTCATGCCTTGTTGCAGGTAGTGGATCGCACCATCGGCGAAGACGAACATCACGCCGCCCGGGTGCCGGCTCTCGAAACCCCCAACCACCAAGGCGGGGTTGGTGATCGGCGCTGGGCCGCCGGCCTGGGGCGCGGCGATCTGGATCCAGTCGTTGGTCGATTCGCCGATCTGGGTCAGCAGCCGGTGGGTGTTACCGAGCTGGCATTGAGCGGGCTGCCCGTGTTGCGCAGCGACGCCCGCGTCCCGGAAAGCCAACCCAGGTCGGCGGCGCCGATCAGCTTTTCGCCAAGCAAGATCGTCTGCGAACTGCCGTCGCGAATGTCCTGGTAGCGGACGTGGCTGTTTCGGAAGAAGACGCCGTTCTGGTCGGCGTCGATCGGCGCTTCGACGTCATGATGGCAGCCGGCGTAGTTCGTCGTGCCCACCGGCGCCGTCGTCGTGTCGGAGGGGCAGACGAACACCTTCGTCGCCCAGTTGCGCAGCGGGGCGTTCTTGGGGTCGTAGACGCCGACGGAGAAATCGAACCGATCGTAGGCGTTTTGCTGTTCGAGCCGCGGCAGGATGTGTACGAGCCAGTTGACATGGTAGCCTTGGGGCACGCTCTGGATCGGCCCGCTCGGCTCGATTACGCCCGGCGGCAGGCAGCCAAACGCCGAATCGTAATTCTGCACCGCCAGGCCAAGCTGCGCCAGGTTGTTCGCGCAACTCGTTCGGCGGGCCGCCTCGCGCGCCGCCTGCACGGCGGGCAACAACAGGGCGATCAAGCAGCTCGACCAGCGTGAAGCCCGCGCGGGTACGGATGCGCGCGCGGCGGCGATATCTTCGACGGGTTCTCATGGGGCGTCTTCCTCGTTGTTTTCCACAAGCGTTGGGTTGGTGGGCCGTGCCCAACTACGGCGTCAGTTCCATTTCCAGTTGTTTCGTGTACCGCTTTCGCGAGGTCGCATCGCTGGGAAAGTCGGCCTCGACGGAAATCAGCTTGCGGTTGGCACTCGCGGCGTCGGTCTCGACGCGGATCGTCACTTCGCCTCGGCCTCGCCCGCTCAGATCGTCTTGAGTCAGCGACCAGGTTTCGCCGGCGTACTGGCGGTCGGCGGCGAGCCGCGCGACGGCGCGTTCGACGCCCGACTCCGCCAGCCAGCGGGCCTGGCTTTCTTGCTGGCGGCTGGTGAGCAGCGACCGTTCCATGCCGGCCAGTTGCAACAACGCGCCGACGATGACCGCCGCCAGGCCCAGGGCCACTAGCACCATGATCAGCACGACACCTCTTGTAACCTGGGGCGTTGTTCTACACATTTTCCGATCGCTGGTAGTGAAATGCCGGCTGCCGGAAGCAGCCGGCGGGGCGACTCAATCTTGCAACAACTCCCGCAACGCGTCCATCAACACCCCTTCCACCTCGGGCGCGACGCGCGAGACAGGACCAGTTTCATAGCCGCCTTGCGGGTACGCAAGCTCGGTGCCGATATAGCCGGGTCCGTAGTCGCCGTAGGCCGCCATGCAGACCACCGCATCCGGCCGCATGGTTTCGGCGGCAAGCTGGTACTCGACGAACAGTTCGCCCGGCATGTGGACGATCCAGGCCGGCCCGAGTCGCAGGCAGGTCAGTTCGATCGGGTCGTTCATCCGACAGCGCCGCAGCCAAACCAGATCGCGCGCGGCGCGCACCCGATCGCGCGGCGCGACGGTCGAATCCTCGACCCAACGCACCAGCGGCTCCTCCCTCAATCCGGGGCTGGCCGGCAGAACCACGTTCTTCGACCGCCAGCGGACGTCGGCCGCGGCGATGGGGAGTTTTTTCGTGTTCTCCCAGCCGGCTTTCATTCCGGCCGCGAGGCGCTCGGCCAGGATCGGCCGCAGCGGCGGCGTGCCGTCGTTGTATTTGCCCGCCGCGACGTTGCCGCCCGCCCCATCGAAGTGGATATGCGCCACGTTGGGCAGATCTTTCTCACGCAGGGCGCGGGCCATGCCGACGAAGTCGGCGCTCACGCCTCCCTGGCCGTAATAGCTTTGCGGATGCGTGGCATAGTAAGTGATGGAAACGACCGGCCGTTCGCCGTCCCAGAAGCTGACCACACGCACGTCCGGGTCGATCACGCCTTCGGGCGCGGCGCGGACGTTTTCTTCCTTGCACGAACTGTAGCGAACGAACCGCACCTTGCCGTCGGCGCCGAGAATGCGCCGGTTCGAGGCGACCTTCTCGACACGTCCAATGCCCAAACCCAGGTGCGTGACCGGCCGGGCATCGGCCACGGCGGCGCGGACGGCCGCGGCGGCGCGCTCGATGGTTTCGTGGGCGAAGGCGACGTGAAACGCCGCACCGGCCAGCCCCTGCGCGGCCAACAGATCCTCGGCGTCAAAATCGCAGCCCGGCGCGTCGTGCTGGTGCAGGCAATGCACCGCGACGCGGCTTTCCGTGGTGCCGGCCGCCTTGGCCAGCGCTTGCCGCCAGGCGTCGTAACCACCGTTGCCGATGCCAACCCAATCGACCGCGCAGAGTACGATGGGCCGTTCGTCTGTGAGCAACACCACGCCGCGGGCCGAAAGCCGATCGACGATCTCTTGGGCCGGGGGGCAGAGCGCGTCGCACAAAGGGCTGCCCAGGGGGGGCGTCGCGTCGACCTGAAACGTGCCCACCTTCAGCGGCTCCACCGCCGCCGCCGTGGCGGCGAAGAGCAACGCGACGAACATCACGACGAACAGACGACGGCACATGGCGCAGCTCCTTGGGCGTGGCGGCGGGGCCGAGTCGGTTCGGCCTAAGGGCGATCTTGCTCACACGATTCTGAACGGCCCGGCACCGGATGTCAAACCCGTACCAGGAAAGCGATAATATGTTCGATTTGTTGACCAGCCGTGCAAATTGGCATACAGTACCCTCCCCTGCTAACGCGGACAAGGCGATTGATGATGTCTACACGAGAAAAAAGCCGGCGGGCCTTTGCCCGCGCCAAGCAATTGATTCCAGGCGGCGTGAACAGCCCGGCACGCGCTTTCGGCGGCGTGGGGGGCGAGCCGATCTTTTTCGTCCGCGGCGAAGGCGCCTATGTCGTCGACCTCGACGGCAACCGCTACATCGACTACATCGGCTCCTGGGGGCCCATGATCCTGGGTCATGGCCACCCACGCGTGGTGGCGGCCCTGCGCGAGGCCGTCGAGCGCGGCACCAGCTTCGGCGCGCCGACCGAGGCCGAGAGCGAACTGGCCGAGCTGATCGTGGCCGCCGTGCCCAGCGTCGAAAAAGTGCGGCTGGTCAATTCGGGGACCGAGGCCACGATGAGCGCCATCCGGCTGGCGCGCGGCTACACCGGCCGCGAACTGATCGTCAAGTTCGCCGGCAATTACCACGGCCACGTCGATAGCCTGCTGGTGGCCGCCGGCAGTTCGGCCGCCACGTTGGCCGTGCCCAATTCGCCCGGCGTCACTTCGGGGACCGCCCGCGACACGCTCGTGCTCGCATACAACGATGCCCAGGCGCTGGCCGCCGCCTTCGCCGCGCACGGGCCGCGCATCGCCGGCGTGATTTTCGAGCCGATCGTGGGCAACATGGGCTGCGTCGTCCCACGACAGGATTTCCTCGAAACCTTGCGTGACCAGACCCAGCGGCACGGGGCCCTTTTGATTTGTGACGAGGTCATGACCGGTTTCCGTGTGGCCTACGGGGGCGCCCAGTCGCTCTACGCGATCCAGCCCGACCTGACGACGCTGGGCAAGATCGTCGGCGGCGGGCTGCCGGTCGGCGCCTATGGCGGCCGGGCCGAGATCATGAACCATGTCTTGCCCTCCGGGCCGGTGTTTCAGGCCGGCACGCTGTCGGGCAATCCGCTGGCCACGGCGGCCGGCATCGCAACCTTGAAAGTGCTCCGCGACGAGCCCCCCTACGAACGGCTCGAGCAGCTCGGCGACCGTTTGGAAGCCGGCCTTTCGCAGGCGGCGCGCGCGGCCAGCGTGCCGCACGTCACGGCACGCGTGGGGAGCATGCTCACGTTGTTCTTCAACGCCGAACCGGTCGTCGATTGGACCACGGCCAGCCGCTCCGACACACAGCGGTTTGCCCGCTATTTCTGGGGACTCATCGAGCGGGGAAGCTACATGCCGTGCAGCCAGTACGAGGCACTGTTCGTTTCGGCGGCGCATAGCGAGGACGACATCGACTGCACGGTCGCCGCCGCGCGCGACGTCTTTGCGGAAGAAGGCGATAGGCGATAGGCGATAGGCGATAGATAGGCGATAGGCGATAGGCGATAGGAAGCAGTGAAGGGGTGTCCTAGACTAGACAAGCCCCCTGTTTCTGGTTTCTGGCCGCCAGCGACATAGGCGGCGGCGTGCTGCCGCGGCCCGAACGCGACTGCGAGAGCGGCGCGGGCGTGAAATAAAAAATAAAACGCCCCCGGGACGAATCCCGGGGGCGGCGGTGGGTCGATATCGGTTGGCTTCGGCCGCACTGAGCGGGCCTGGGCTGGGCGGGCCTGGGCTGGGCGGACCTGGGCTGAGCGGACTCGCGGTTAGCGGGCCTGACCGCGCAGCGAGGGGATGACGCGCTTCTGCACGTCGGTCTCGAGCACGCCGAAGGCCGCTTCGTGCCGCTGCAAGGTGAGCTGCAAGGCGTGCAGCATCCGCTTGGCGGTGTAGAAGTTGGTCACGATCCGTTGATTGACGGCCACCGGCTCGGTCGGCACGCCGAACGGTTGTGGATTGAGGCCGAAGTCGATGATCAGCTCTTCGGGCGTGCCGGTCACGCGACAGAAGTTGGCGTACATCGCGATCATCTTTGAATCATCCACCTTCACCTGCTGCGGACGAGCGGCTTGGGCGGGTTCGGCGGCCGGCACTGCGGCTTCGGGTTGCATTTCGGACTTGTCAGTTGCACTCGACACGGAAGACTCCTTTGATTTTGACATGCTGTCGTTAGTCCAGCACCACCGCAGCCCCACGGGGTAGCGATGAATGCCATGACTTAGTTTAACTCACTTTACAGGCGACGCCAGGGGCCGAGGGCCTTCTAATCCTTGAGTTTGCCCACGAACCCCAATTCCTCGAACGACTTACCTCGCACCACGTCGACCAGCTTG
The DNA here is from genome assembly GCA_035531595.1 of Pirellulales bacterium. Lineage (GTDB taxonomy): Bacteria > Planctomycetota > Planctomycetia > Pirellulales > JAICIG01 > DATKSN01. The sequence goes on from DATKSN010000165.1 coordinate 15,730, forward strand.
ACCGCCAGCACATGGTCGTAGGGCAAGAGCACCTTGCGCGCTCCCGCGGTATCGGGCGTCTTGCGCTCGACGAGCAGCATCGTGTCGCCGGCCATGAATCCTTCGAAGGGGATCTGCTCGTCGTAGTTCGTCACCAGCACCCCGCGTGGCGGCACATCCTTGGGCCATTTCTGGAAGCATTGCCTCCAGTTGGTATTGGGTTCCACTTCGATCTCCTGGCATTCTGGGCGGACGGGGGTAAACACCTGCTGCCGTAGCCAATGCTAGCATCATGCCCGCCGTCGCACCCCTGGTTCGTCTGAAAAACTGCGAAGTTCGCGGGCGACTTGGCCGATAATGCCGATAGTAGCGATGGTATTCAATGGGAAACCGCCTGGGGACGAAATTAACGATGAAATCCTTGCTTTGCCGGCGGCCGCCGCGGCGGATGTTCGAGCCGATCCTAAAACGCCGTTGTGGTGCGGGAGTCGCGCCTGCCAAGTGGTTTTGGGACACGCTCTTAAGGGTCGTGCCGTGGGCCATCGTCGTGGCCGTGTGTACGTGCGAGCTCAGGGCGGTCCCCCCGCGCTCGTCGCGAAAATCGCCTTCAGCGGCCGATTTCGGCGACGACGTCGTGACCATCAGCGACAATAATGCGGCTGAAACCGAAGTCGCCGCGCCGTCGCGGCTTGCGGCGGTCCAGGGCGAACACGATGATCTTGCCAAACGAACATTGCGGGCATTGGCGGACGCGGCAGGGCCGAATCGCCGGCCCCGCCGTAACGCTCCACCGCGCGACGTGGTCAAGCCGTCGATGTCGTCGCTCGCGGCCCAGGAAGCCGCCGATTCGGGCGAACGACGTCTCGATGCTCGCTCGCTGGAACCCGCGCCGCTCGTTGAGGCGCCGTTGACGAAGGAACCGCCGACCGACAAGCTTTCTGAATGGGTCTCGGCGGGTCAACGTGCCAACAAGGCACGGCCGGCGGCATCGAAAGCGGCAACATCCAAAACGACACGGGCATCAACAGCACGGGCATCGGTTCGTTGGGCCGATGCGCGAGACGGCGACAGCCAGGTGGTGCGGCCGGCGGCCGACTGGAGCGGCCCGGCGACCCTCATGTTGCGACCAGCGGCCGGGCGGTTCAATCCGCTCCGCGACGCCAAGCGCCGAGACGAAGACGCCGCGTTCAAGACTCGCGGCATCAACCCGCTACGCGCGAGGTAAAGCAACTCCCTTGAAATAACGTACCGGCTTATCCGATTCGCCGTTGAATGGGGGCACAGTATTTAACCGGCTGGCGGTTGCATCGCACGCGCATGCCGTGACGGCCCCCTGTCTGTCGCCTTTCGCTCCGCGAAAGGGCGTTCTTTCGCGGAGCGAAAGGCGACATTGGGCAACTCCCTTGCCCGCCAAAGTGGCCTTGCGCCTCGCCGCCTCTGGCATGACTTTCTGGCGTTTTCAAAATCCGGCCGTTGCCATACAATCCATGCTTACCCGCCTGCGTAATGGAGTACGAACCATGATCGACAATGAAAAAGAAGCCTATGAATTGATCGAGGCGTTGAACGAAAACTTACCGATGCGAGCTTACGCTACGCCGCCGCTGGTGAAGGCAGTTCGTGGGCAGGGGGCCGACATCAAGGTGGACGATGCCGTGAAGATCGATTCGGTGCTGTATCTGGGCGACGAGGGTGGTGTTGCATGTTCCATTGGATTGCCGGGCGGCAAGACCGTTGTTGTCACGTCGATTACCCAACTGCGTATTGACGGCGATCATCCACTCGCCAGGCGAATTCAAGCGTACCAGTCGCGGCGATCACAACGTCTCGAGGGTTCCGTAAGCCGCGGCTCAAGAAGGTCGTGGGCGAGTCGTGCCGCGAAGCCGAAACGACAAAGGGTTCGCGTCGCTCCGAACAAAGCGGCGAAGAAAAACGATCTGATGCCGCGGTTCCGAACCGCACGCGGATACTGGGAATCCGGCGAATACAAGCGGGCGGCAGACTCATTTCGCGAACTGTTCGACCTGGAACGCGACGATCCATGTTTTTCCCGCTATTGGTTGGCGTCGTGTTGGTTCCAGTTGGGATCGTCCGACGAACTTGACACGCTACTGCGACAGCAGGACGACCATTCCGGTATCTGGCGGTTCGCCCAGGCGCTCGAGGCCTTTCGCCTGCGCGGCGACAACGAGGATACCCAACGCCTACTGGTCGAGGCCGACCGCCTGGAACCGGAATTCAAACACTACCTGCTGCGGGACAAAGTCGTCGACGCTCGCCGCGAGGTGCGGTTCGACGCGGGTGACGGCGAGCGGGCATTCGGCTGTGCCCGCCTGTTCTTGCCGGCATGGCGCGGGGTGCCAGGCGCCGCGTCATGGGCTCGGCGGATCCTCAAAGTCCCGCCCACTGGTGCCGATGCGAACGATATGCCGCGCCGGTTTCCGCGGAACGAACTACGGGCATTGCCGTTGCGTCGCGAGACCTGGCAAGTCGGCCTGATACCGTGTCCCGACGAGCCACACGACGAACCTCACGGCGAACATGCGCCCATGTGGTTGTTCGGCGTGGCCAACGTCGGCGGTCAGGAGATCCGAGCGGTGACCGTAATCGACCAGCCGCTGACCGAAACCCTCGCCTGGAACCAGATGATTCAGTCGTTTCTCAGTCCGATGGACGGCGCCCCGGCGCGGCCATCCACGTTGGTCGTGTGCCGCCGTGAGTTCCGTGACGCCTGGGAACCGTTGCTCTCGAAAATCGGGATCCGCTGCCGGTACGAAAACGATCCTCAGCCGGTTGGTCAGTTGCTGGAAGCGATGGGCCGCGAGATCGAAAAGCACGAACTGCCCCCCGCCGAAGACCTCGACATCCGCGAGTTTCCTCAATCCGACGCGGTCTGGCAGGCCGACTTCATCCGCTCGTCGGCGTGGGTTATGAACGAACAGGAAGGGTCGTACCGGCCGTGGTCGGTGCTCGTGCTGGACAAGTCCCGGTCGATCGCCTTAACAACATCCCATACGCCGGGCGATCCCGCGCCGGAGATGCTGCTGGAGTTTCTCGTCAGCACGATGGCCCGGCCAGGCGGTGAATCGGCGCAACGGCCCCGGCTGGTCGAGGTTTCCGATTCGGACTGCTACGACCACTTGCGGCCGCGGCTGGAGGCTGCCGGCGTTGCCTGCCGGCTGGTTGATGAATTGAGCGAGCTCAACGATTTCTGCCTGCGTTTGGCGAGGAGCTTTGACGGGTCGGAGAAGTGTGCGCTGGCCGACGGACACGACGTGACGCGCGCGCACATGGAATCGTTCTACGAAGCGGCGGAGTATTATTTCCGGAAGGCTCCGTGGCGTCGCGTGCCGGGCGAGGTGCCGATCGAAATCCGCTGCGACGATCCACCCATGGGCCAGCGATTTGCCGTTGTGCTGGGGCGGACCGGCGTTCAATTGGGATTGTGCGTCTACGACGACTGGGAGATCACGCGAGCGATCCTCGGCGGGTATGCCACGGCCGACGACAATCGCGCGTTGGCGGTGTGCTACGACGAAGCGCCGATCATGTCGGCCGTCGATCTGCAATTGATCGGCCGTCTCGGCTGGCCGATCGCCACGCCGGAAGCGTGGCCGGCGGTGATGCGGCTCAAGCCCCACCACACGCCGCGTTCAGCCAGCGCGGAGGAATTGGTGTTTCTGGATGCCTGCCTGCGCGCCATCCCCGATTTCATCCAGGCGAAAGCAACCTCGCACACCCGGCAAGTGGAAACCGGCACGCGCCCGGTTGAATTGCACCTGGCGTGGGACAAACGCTCAAACAAACGTGCCTGAAATTCGGCACGCGCTCAATCGGGTGGTGCGCAGGCCGCCTCACGGAACGCCACGGGCGTTCCCTTCAGATGCCGTGATGCGGTCGGGATAGACGACCAGTTCGACGCGGCGGTTGCGTTCCTTGCCCGCCGCGGTGCCGTTGGAGACCGCAGGATGGTTCGAGCCGTGGCCGACGACGAATAGCTGGCCCGGCTGGAAGCGCGTGCGCGCCGTCAGATAGTCGTAGACCGCCATGGCCCGCGCGGCCGAGAGATGATGGTTGTTCGACCATTTGTTCGAGCGGATCGGGTCGCTATCGGTGTACCCCTCGACCCCGATGACCTGGTCGGGGTAGGTCTTGGCCAGTTCGGCGGCGACCCGATCGATCAACGCCCCCGCTTGCGGCAACAACCGGGCGCCGCCCGACTCGAACAGTTGGCTGCCGGCCAACTCGATGCGGATCACGTCGCCGTCGGGCCGAACTTCGACGCCGGGAATGTCGCAGCCCGGCAAATGTTCCTGCAGGCTGTTGTTGGCGGTAATCGTCGCCCCAACGCGGCGCTTGACCGAGGCCGCCAGGGTTGCCGCCTTCTTCTCGACGAGTTGGTGCTCGTCTTTGCTCTTGGCAAGTTGCGACGTGACGGTGACCAATTGCTCGCGCAGCGCCGCCACCTGTTCTTCCAGCACTCGCCGCTGCTGCTGCGACTGGGCCAGCAAGGTTTGCTGCTCGGAGTTGTCCTGGTCGAGCGGCGTGATCCGGCTTTGCAGTTCTTGATAGCGCTGCGCCAGCGCGGCGTGCTGCTGCTGGAGCGACTGCAACTGGCCTTGCACGACGTACGGGTTCTGCGCGCAGCCCGCCACGACGACCAGCACGGCCACGCACGGCCAAGGCGCGCGTGCGACGAGTCGCATGGCGACTTTCTCCCTTTTCCAACGAAAAATCGCTACGACTTGCTTCAGGGCGAGTGCTCCGTAAAACTTCAACCGACGGGTGGTAGCGGAACTCGTGAGAGTTCCGATCCGAAGTCTCACCACTTTGCGGGCGGGATGGTAGCGAGTGGAGGGAAAGGGCACAAGGGCGATTCTTGAGTTGGGAGATTGGGGATTTGATTGACGTTCGCCTCGGCGGCCAGTAGACTAAGTTGACGAAAGTGGTTGTTCCCGTACCCACCCCACATTGCCGCGCTCGCAGGAGAAACCCCATGTTCCGAATCGAAGCCGGAAGCACGCGTAAGTACTGCGATGGCCTGAGCCGACGTCATTTTGTGCAACTGGGTGTGGCCGGCATGGCCTCGGTGGGGCTGGCGGACGTGATGCGCGCCAAAGCCGCGTCGGCTGTTTCCGGCACAGCCAACAAGGACACCTCGGTGATCCTGATTTGGCTCGATGGTGGGCCCGGTCACATGGACATGTATGACATGAAGCCCGGAGCCCCGGCCGAGTACCGCGGCCTCTGGCAACCGGTGCCGACCAACGTGCCGGGCTTTGAAATCACAGAGTTGTTCCCGCTGCAAGCCAAGCTGGCCGACAAGTTCTCGATGGTCCGCTCACTACATCACGACACGGGCGACCATTTCGCGGGCGGGCACTGGATGCTCACCGGCCGCGGCGGCGCCAGCGGGGCCGACACGCCCGGCCGCTATCCGTCGATCGCGTCGATCGCCACGAAAATGACCGGCCCTCGCAGGCCGGGAATGCCACCCTACGTCGCGGTGCCTTACGCCGCCAGCATCGGCCTCCGGCCCGGCTACTTCGGCGCCAATTACCTGGGTATCGAGCACAATCCTTTCGAGACCGAGGGCGACCCGAACGCCGACGCTTTCCAGGTGCAAAATATGAATCCGCCGGCCGGCCTGACGATCGACCGGCTGGGCGACCGTCGCGGCCTGTTATCGCATTTCGACAAGCTCCGCCGCGACGTCGACAAGACGGGGGCGATCGACGCGATGGACCGCTTCCAGCGCGACGCCTACGAACTGGTCGCCGGTTCGGCCGCCTGCAAGGCGTTCGACATGAACGACGAGGATCCCAAGCTCCGCGAACTCTACGGCCGCCACCCCTGGGGCCAGTCGACGCTGCTGGCCCGCCGGCTCGTCGAGGCGGGCTCGACCTTCGTCACGGTCCATTTCGGCGGCTGGGACCACCACTGGGACTTGAAGGCCGGCATGGAAAACTACCTGCCCAAGGTCGACCGCGCCGTGGCGGCCTTGTTCGACGACTTGAGCCAGCGTGGCCTGCTCGAGACGACGCTGGTCGTGTTGTGCGGCGAGTTCAGCCGCACGCCGCGGATGAACAACGGCGGCAATGGCGGCCCTCCCCTGAGCATGGGCACTCCGGGCCGCGACCACTGGGGCAACTCGATGTTCTGTCTGCTGGGCGGAGGCGGCGTGAAGGGTGGACGCATCGTCGGCTCGACCAACCGGCTGGGTGAAGTGCCGCAAGACCGGCCCGTCGAGCCGTGCGACATCCACGCCACGATTTACCATGTGCTGGGCGTCGACCCATCGGTCAGCTTCCTCAACCACGCCGGCCGCCCCGTGCCCGCCATCGATCGCGGACAGGTGATCCAGGAACTGCTGTAGGGGAATTCCCGCTCCAAGGTTCGGCCTTCGCATGCCAGCTTTCAGGCGGGCCGTTGAAGTTACTTACAGATCGTCGGCGGCCTTGCGGAACGCTCCCTGCGCTTCGTTCCCGTTGCCTGGAAAGCCGGCATGCTGCACCAGAAACACGGTGATTCTCCCGCGTGCCGGATCGATGGTCATATTCGTCGAGTAGGCCCCACCGTGGCCGAAGCCGCCTCCGCCGGTCGACCAACCCAATCCGTACCCGTCTTTGATCGCATCGCCCGTTTGCTTGGTCGTCATCTGCTTGACGGCGGCTTCCGAGAGGAACCGCTTGCCGTCGAGTTGGCCGCCGCCGAGCACCATTTGGCAGAACCGAGCGAGATCGGCCGCGGTCGAGAACAGTCCGCCGGCCGGCACGGGCTGCCGGCGGCGGTCGTCGAGCGGGTACTTGAGCTGCGTGATGGTCGTTTCTTCCAGGCCGGTCTTGTCGGCGTCGGGCTTGTACGATTTGGCCAGTCGCTCGAGTTGCCGGCCCTTGGGCCGGAACGTCGTGTCGATCATGCCCAGCGGCCGGAATAGCCGCTCGTCGAGGAAGTCTTCGTAGGATTTGCCGCTGACGACTTCGATGATCCGACCCGCCGTGTTGATGCCGGCGTTGCTGTACTGGTACTGGGTGCCCGGCTCGGATTGCAAGGGCGTCATCGCGTAGCTGCGCACGGCCTCGCCGAGCGCCAGCGTGTCGAGCGTCGGCTCCTCCATTCGTGATTTGAACGGCATGCCGCTGGTGTGGCTGAGGATGGTGCGGACGGTGATCGGGTGTTTGGGCTTCTTGAGCAGGACGTGCTCCTGGTCCGCTTCGACCGCCAGCCATTGATCCTTGAATTCGGGCAGGTATTTCTCGACCGGGTCGTCCAAGGCGATCTTGCCTTCGTCGACCAGCATCATCAGCGCCGCCGCGGTGATGGACTTCGTCTGTGAGGCAATCCAGAACAGCGCGTCGGTGCGCATCGGCTTGTCGGCCGCGACGTCGGCATAGCCGACCGCCACGAGGCTCAGCGTGCGATCCTTGTCGGCCACCAGCGTCACGGCCCCGGCCAGCGAGTGGCTCTCGACGAACGGCGCGAGCGCCGCGGTGATTTTCTCATCCCCCGTGACGGATTTTGGCTCGGCGAACGTCTCTGGATCGACCTTTTCCAGAAGCTTGAAATCGGTGATCTCCGCCTCGACAAGTTTCTCGCCGTCGCGCCGGGTCTCGATTTTCGTGGCCTTCTTGACCCCGCCGAAGTCCTTGTAGTTGCCATAGGACGTTTCCTGGGTGTACTCGCCTCCCATGAAGCCCTTGACGTTCGCCACCAGTTTGGCCGGCAAGCCGCTGGTTTTGTCGAAGTAGAGCTTGAAGTCCTTTCCGTCCGGCGCCGTGACCTTGATGACGACGGCGTCCGCGTCGCCGACCTTTTCCTCGCCGGCCGCCTCGATTTGAAAGTCGTTGCCCTTGAGCGGCAAGAGCGTCGCAGGGACGACTTGCAGATACACGCTGCGTTTTTCGTTGGCGACGCCTCCCGAGTCGAACTCCATGCTGATGTCGCCGATTTCCCGCCATCCTTTGTCGCCGTCGAGCACGGTGACGCCCTTGATCGGGTCGCCGTTGACTTCGCTCTCGAATTCCTGCCGGAAACGATTCAGCCCCGCGATGGTCGTCTGGCCGGTAAAGTCGCTCTCATTGCCGCCGAAATGGAACTTGCCCTTGCTTTTCCAAACGATCACCTTGGCCTTGCCCAGATTGGCCTCGCCGCCCAAGGCTTGGATGGCCTTGTCGATGACGGCTTTCGCGTCGCTATCGCCGGCCGAATGCGCCGTTCCACCAAGTCCGCACACGACAAGCATCACGAGTGTCGTACCAAGGAGCCTACGCATGAGATCGTCTCGCTTTCGATTGACAGTGAATATGAAAAACAAGCGGTTGTCGTGGTTCGCCGGGGGCAATGTATTCTGACTTGGCCCGGAACGGAAAGCAAGGTACGGGCGCACCAAGGGGGTGGCGGCGCCGAATTCTCCTTACGCTTCCCGCGATACCGCGTCGCGCGCCGCCAGCACATGTTCGACCACGGTTCGCATTTGGCCTTCGTCGCTGAACGGCGAAAGAACATACGATTTCAAGGCCGCGATCGGCGCGCCGTAGTCGGTCGCCCGGTAGCAGCCGGTCAGCGAGATCACGACGCCCCGGCCGGCCAGGGCCTCGGCGTGAATCCGCTCGAAAACCCGCTGGTTGAGGCGGTTGTACGCCAGCAACCGCTCGTGAAAACTCGGGTCGTTCCGTTCTCGTTCCTGGATCGCCAACGCATCGACGTCCGGAGGATAGACGCGAAACAGCGTCACCGGGCCGACGTTGTCCCCGTTGAGCACCGCCAGGTCGCGGCGAGATTCCAACTTCTCGCGCAGTATTTCGGCCATTTCGACGGCGTGCCCCAACAGCGCCCGCAATCCCGCTTTGCCCAGCAGCAGCAGGTTGGCGAGCGCCGCCATCGGCCCGCCGCCGCCGCGGCTGGTTTCGAGCGTAAACATGCCGGGGTGCCGCTCGCCGGATTGGTAAAGGTACGGCATCGACTCGCGCCCGCGGCGAATCCGCTCCAGGTCGCGGCGGTCGCGGAACAGAACCAACGACGAAATGTAGGGGGCATAGCCCGTCTTGTGGAAGTCGATGCCGATCGAGTCGGCCAGCGGCAGGTGGCGGATTCGGCGTTGCGCCGCGGCCAACGCGCGCACCGTCCGGCCGCGAAAACCCAGTTCGTTGCGGACGTACTCGTAGTCGTTGAACACCGACCATGCCCAGCCGATCACGGCGTCGGCATGGAGATGAGGGCGGTAGTCGAGCGAGAACTGGGCGACCAGTTCCTCGCGCAGGGCATGGATGCGATCCAGATCGTCGAGCGCGAAGGCGTCGGTCGAACCGAGCGTTGCGACGATGGCCGCGATCTTGCGGCCCGATCCTAGCGCATCGCGGGCCGCGTCGGCGAGTTGGTCGAGGCGGATCGCGTTGTCGCGGCCGGTGGGCACGAGCAACACGCGGTCCTGTCCCAGGCCAAGCCAACCGGCGACGTTGAGCACGGAATAATGGCTGGCGGCGCCGGCCAGCACCACCGCCTCGCCCCGAATGCCGTGGCGCAGGCTGCCGGGCAAGCACTTTTCAAGGCCGACCTTGAGGGCGTAGAGCATGCAGCCCGTGCCCCCAAACGTGAAGATGCCGTCCGACGAATTCGCGTCGTAGCCCACCAGCTCGGCCGCCATGGCGGCGGCTCGGACTTCGGCCGCCGACACGCCACGGCCGCTTTCGTCGCTGCACAGGTTCGGGTTGTACATCGAGGCCAGCAACACGCCGATGATGCCGGCGATCGACGGCTGCACGATCACGTTGACCTGGCTCCCAGGGTGTCCCCAGATCAACATCCCTTCCAGTTGCCGGACCAGTTCGGCAACCACCTCCTCCAGCGGCCGCGCGTTTTCGGCGATGCGGGCCGCCAGCGCCGCCGCGTAGTCGGGTCCGGCGGGCGAGCCGAGGACCGGCGTTGGTCCCTTCATCGAGTCGACCTGATCCAGCGCCCGTTGGATCGAAGACACGATGTAGTCGTCGTGGGCCGGATCGGAGACGGGCTGGGGAAACTGGCGGCGGAGCTGGTCGAGGAGTTCGCGGTAGGGGGGCGGCATGGTCAGTGTGTCATCGCGTACACCGCGATGTTGAGGGCCAACTGCTTGCCGTCTTCGGGACTCATGCCGCGGCCGACGTTGCAACGGTTGTTTTCGGCGAAGGCGCAGCACAGGCCCTCTTCGCAGATCACGGCCACCAGGCGATCCTGCCAGAACAGCCCCTCCACGAAAATCTCGCGGTTGTTGTGCAGGCAGCGGATGCGCTCCATTTTGTAAAACGAGCGGTAGATGAGGTGGTCGTAAGGCAATGACTTCACCTGCTCGCCGGGGAACACGCGCGCCAATTCCCGGCGCCAGGCGAGGGGAAACGCGGCGTTCGTGCAGCAGCCGGAGGTAAACAGAAACCCGCCGTGCTGGAAGTAGATCCGCAGGTTTTCGAGGTCGGCTTCCGAGAGCACGAAATCGTTGTGCCCGTTCATGAACAGAAACGGCGTCTCGAACAGAGCCGCCTCGGTGAACGCGACTTTCTTTTCGTCCTGGATATGGATCGTGGAAACCTGCGAGACGATTTTGGCCATGTTCCGCCCGACACCGGGGCAATCATTCCCGTCGTTGTTGCTGTACTTGACCCGCCCCATGAAAAACGTCGCCTGCCGCTGTTCGAGCGTCTGCCCGACCGCAAGGGAGACCGCCAGCGTCGCCGCGGCGGCGAATAGAACCATCGAGCGTCGATTCATGGTCACACCATCCCCCATCGCTTGCGCAGCAGCCATTCAGCGCACAGGGCCGTCAACAGCGCCGCCAGCACCCAGCCGTTGATGCCCGCCGGTTCGCGGTGTGGCTCCGCGCGGCGGGTCTGGTCGATTTGGGCGGTGATCGTTTGGATCAGTCGATCGGTATCGGCGTCGTCTTCGATCGCCAGAGCGATCCCGCGGCTCAGGCCCGCCCATTGGCGGAGGTTTTCCATGTTGCGGGCCGGCGCGACGAATTCCTGGTCGATGTCCCTGATCTCGAACGAACGGGTCGCCTGCAAAATTCCCTGGGCGTCGAGCACGGCCGCCGTATACACGCCCGGCCTCTCGACGCGGAATTTGACCGTCGCGGGTCGTTGGGGCGCCAATTCCACCGTCTGCTCGGTCAACTTCTCTTTGGTTTCCGACTCGACACGAAAGGTGTAATTCCGCGGTCCGGCTGCTTCCGCCGTCGGCGTCGGCCTTGGTTCGAGGATCATGCTCACCTCGCTGCCGGAACGCAGTGGCACTTCGGGCATGCGGATCGCAATCGACTCGCTGCTCCCCTCCGCCAGGTAGCGCAGCAGTTGCTGCCAAAACCGGTCGAAGTGCCGCGTTTCGGCTTCTTTGGCGAGCCGCCAGCGCCAGAAGTTTTGCACGCAGATGACGGCGGACAGCCCGGCCCCGTATCGCTGCGACGCGATCAGCGCCCGTTGGGCGTGGGGGCCCGAGGCGGCCGGGTGGACCGCCCAGACTTGCGCCGCCGGTTTCACTTTCTCGACGGCGGCGAAATGGGTGAACGTCGGCACTTTGTCCCAGGCGGACCGGTTGTCTCCGGTCTCGCCGATTTGAAACGCGGGATGCGTGCTTGCCGCGTCGGAGAGTTGAATGCGGAAGGGCGGCTCGCCGCCGGGTGGGGCGGACGCGGTGGAGAACTCGACCGGTAGCAACTGCTCCAGCTTGCTCTGGTGCCACGAGGCGTTGAACGTGTCGGACCCACCGATCAAGAGCACGCCCCCGCCGAACTCCCGGCAGAACCGCGCCAGCAACTCCTGCTGCGGGGGCGTGAGGTCGGACGGCTTGAGGTTCGAGAGCACCACCACGCGGAACGAACTCATCTGTTCGATCGTCGCCGGAAATCCCTCCACGAGTTCGGCGTCGGTCTCGACGTTCTGAAAGAACATCGACTGGCTGGCGGTGCGGCTCAACCCCGTCAGCTTGATCGTCGGGTCGCCCCGCAACGCAAGCTGGATGAATTTGAAGTCCCAAGTCAGCCCTCCCTGCACAAACAGCACGCGCAATTCGCGTTCCTCGATGATCCGCACGGCCACGGTCGATTCGACGTTGGGGCATTTGAGCGCCGGATCGTCCGGCGGGAACATTTGCACCGTGTAACGGTGCAAGCCGGCTTCGGTTTCCGTGACTTGAAAATGTTCCAGCCAGGTGCGAGCGCCGCTGCCGGCTTCAGCGGTTTTGCGCTGGATCATCCGTCCGTCGCGATGCAGAAGCAGATCGAACTTCGGCAGCTCGCCCGCCCCGCTCACCTTGAGGGCGGCGGCAATTCGAAATTCTTGCTTCCGCGGCGCCACCGGCGGCGCTTCGACGTGCTCGATCGTCAGGGTCCGCGTACCCGTTTCGCGGCCAAAGCCGACGCCGATGAACGGAACCTGGTTCTCGACGAGCAACGTCATCGCACGCTGATTGTCGGCCTCTTCGGTCGCGGCTCCGTCGCTGAGCGCAATCACCGCCAGCGGCGGAACTTTCATCGCCCCCAAGGTCCGCACGATGGCCCGCGCCAGGTTCGTTTGCTTGCCCTCGGGAACCGCTTGGGCAATCTGCCGGCCGGTCGCCACCTGGGCGTCTTCGGCGAACAACCACGGCGTCACTTTCAATTCCGACTTCCGGAGCGCCGGCAACAATCGCAACCGCGCAAACTTCAGCGCGTCTTGAAATCGCACGGTGCCGAAATCCTGCAGCGACATGCTTTCGCTGCGATCGACCAAAAGTGCGACCTGATCTCGCTTGAGTGGTTCCTGCGGGAGATCGACATGCACGGGGCGAGCCGCGAGGTAGAGCAGGAAACCGACTGCGACGACCCGGCAAGCGGTCAGCGTCGACACCTGTTTCCAGGAACGGCCCCGCCGCCGCGACGAACGCGCGAACGCCAGCAGCAACGCAGCGGCCAAGGGGACGCCGAGCCACCAGGCAAGCGGCCATTCGAACAGGGTGCTGGTCATTTCCGCTCGGAGAGTTTCTGGTAGTACTTCTCAATCGACTTGCGGTACGCGGGAGGCAGCCGCGACGGGTCGATGTTCTGGATGACCATCGCGTCGGGCTGCTTCTCGCCTTCGGCCGCCGATTCACGGCGCAAGCTCTGGATCTCTTCCACGAGTTTCCGCACGACGAGCAAATCGAGCGGGAACTCATCGTCTTTCAGATCCCGTTCCAGCCGCTGCAGCAACTGGACCGTTCGTTCGTTGTGTCCGTAGAGCGCCGGAAGACCTTCCTCGAAACGGTCGAGGGCCTCTTCGCGAAGTTGCTTTTCATCCTGTGGCGACATGGGGCGAGCCTTCGACTTGACGCGGGCGGCGCTTTCGAGGTGCCGCATCCCCATGGCGATTTTGTTCCGCCCGCTCTCCTTCGAACCCCCGGACGACTTCAAATCGCCCTGGCAGCGGGGACAACTGGCCGAGAATGCCTGGGAGATTCTCCGCAGCCCCTGCCGCAGCGATTCGGCCGATTGTCGCGTCTCATCAGGCGTCTTGGCGCCCGCGAGCCGGTCGGCCTGCTGATCGAGCTGTTGCTTTTTCTCATCGCCCAGCGCTTCGGCCAGCGCCGAACCGAAGGCCTCGTTCGTCGGCGGTTGCTGGGCGATTTGCTTCAATTGATCGGTGAGTCGTTTTGCATCCTGGGCGGAGCACTGCTTCTGACCGGCCGGCGTAGAACCGGCCGGCGTAGAACCGGATTGCCGGCACATTCCGTCGAGCCGTTCAATCTGACGGTCGAGCATTTCCTTGCATTGATAGGCATCGGCCAGCCGCTGCCGGGCACGCTGCCGTTGGAGTCCACTAGCGAGCCGTTGCAGGTCGTCGGTAGCCTGGACGGCGAGTTGCTGGGCGTTGGGCTGTTTGGCCTCGAGAGCTTGTCTACAGAGTCCCATGGCCGATTGCGCGTCGGAACACTCCTTCTGCAAGTCCTGAAAACACTCCGATTGCCGCTCGACGAACTCCGACAGCGATTGTCTCAGCTTCTCCTGCCGCTGGGCAAGCTGCGGATGGTTGTCGTGGTTCGCCGCCACCGCTTGCTGTTCGATGGTCCGCTGTTCCTCCAGCGCACTCGTGATGAAGTCGCGGGCGGCCTGGAGCTGCTTTTCCGAGGCCTGCATCTTGTCGACGCGCTCCGCGACGCGGGCGTGTTCCCGTGCTTCTCGCTGAGGGGCCGGGTCATCCGCCTGCGCGAGATGCTCGTCCGGGTCGCTGAACGCCTCCGGCTTCTCGCGGAGCAATTGATGGAATTGCTTTCGCGTTTCCAGCAGGCTTCCCAAAGACTCGCGAGACCATTTGGGGATATCGGCGAGCTGGTCCTGTTTGAGCGCCGATTCGGCTTTTTCAAAGGCGGCCCGATCTTGTTCGATGTGGTCCAGCAAGTCTTTCGTCACCTCTTTTTCGATCCGGTTGCCGATGTCCGCGGCCAGGTGGCGGGCCGAGCGACCCAGATCGGCTTCTTCCGCGGCGAGCAGTTCAAACCGTTTCTTGCGACCCTCCGCCCGATCCGCCGGCAACTGGGCCAGCCGATGCGCCTGCCGGATCACGTCCTGCTGCCGGGCGACCATCGCAGTCATCTGCTTGAGCACGGCGTAATTCGGACCTTCGCGTCCTCCCGGCAGGTTGTCGAGTTCGGCGCGGAACGGGAAAATCTCGACGAAGTAGATGTCGGATTGCCATGCCTGGCCCTCCTCGCCAGCCGCCTTGGCCCAATAACTGAGCACGTCCCATTCCTGCAAGCCGAATTCGCGCAGATCCAATTCAGGACGATACACCGCGTACTTCGGCTCCTCCGGCGGCGGCAACGGGTGCGTTTGATCGGGTCCGCCATTCACCGCCGTGTACCACTCGACCTGTTTCAAGGGGCGGTTCGCCGCCGCTTCAATCTGGAGCTCAACGACGTCGAGCCTGGTCAGGCGCAGGTCGCACCCCGGCTCGCTGATGCGCACTTCTCCCCACGCGACGTCGTCGCGGGCCGTCGGCGACGAGTCGGCGGCGGGTTGGTCCGCGGGAATGTCGAGCGGCGGCGTCTTGAGTCCCGCATCGACGGTCGCGCCGGCCGCCTGCAACATCCGCCAAGGGTGAAACTGCGCATAGAAAAGCACCGTCGTCAGCAGCAGCACGAAAAACACCACGCCGTGAACGACCAGCCGGTCAGGAGAGAAGGGATACGGTGGTTCTGTTTTCAGCAGCACCTCCCGCGCCTGTTGTTCGATCAAGGGGGCCAGCTCTTTCCGTCGCCCGTCGCCGGTCTCGTCGAGATATGCGAGCGTATTGAGCCGGTCCATGAGGGGGCGATGCGCGTTTTCCAAGGCCGCTGCCAGCCACCGCCGTTGGGGAGCGCCGGCGGCGACCACCATCGCCATCAAGGCCCATGTGAAAAACGCCACGGCCCCCAGCGCGATGAGACAACCCACGACCAACCAGGTGTTGGTCATCCATCCCAGCACGATCGCGACACCGAACAACAGAACGCTCAGTGAGACCGCGGCTGCGAGCGTTGCCGTGTGCTGCGCGAACCGTTGAAACTGCCATTGCCGCTGGGTCCGTTCGAGTTGATTTTCGATCACGGCGTGCCATGGGGTCATGCGGGGTCCTTTCGCAACGCGAGCCAACCGGTTTCGGTCAAAAGCGCCGCCAATCCTGCGAGCAACAGCCACCACCAGAGTTTCTGGCGGAGAATCTCCGATGGCGCCAAATCCATCTTCACCGTTTCGGCCGAGGACGCGGCCGGATCGTTCGCCGCCGGCCGGCACCACGTTTCGGCCGTCGTTTCCGGGGCCGTGTACGTCAGCCACGACTCGTCCGGCGCCGGATTGACTTCGAGAAACCGGCCGATCTCCGTCGATTCGCCGTAGTGCAACGCGTACAAACCCGGTGCATCGGGGACCGTGAATCGTGCGCGACCCTCTTCGAGCGGCGCCCGCAGGACTTCGCGCTCGGCGTCCCGCAGCACGATTTCCGAGGCGGCCACATCGGGCGGGACGTTCCAGACGCACACTTCTCCGGGCTGGTACGCCGTCGGCATGACGATTTCGGTGCGGGCCGCGTGCAACCAGCGGTCGAGAAACGGAATGAACGTCGGGTGTATGGGCCAGTTCGTGTCGTCGCGATTCATGCCGAACGCCGCGATCAACAGCTTTCCCTTGGATTTGGGCTGCTCGAAGAGCAGCGCATCGCCAGCCTCGGAAAACACGAGCGGCACGGCCTCGGGCACCTTGAGCCGGCGGTACTTATGGACTCGAATTTCCATGAGATCACCCGAGTCGGCCGAGCGGAAGGGATGGAAAACCGGGTGCTCGCTGAAAATGTAGCGGAAACCGCTCGCACCCGCGGCGGGCGTCACTTCCTCCTGCGCGTCGATCCCCAATTCCCGCAGGAAACCCTTCGCCACCGTGGTGATCCGGTTCACCCACAGGACGACGCCCTTTCCCTGATTGAGACAGTGCAACACCCGATCGCGGGCGGGCGCGGTCTCAAGCAACTGACTTTCGATACACAGCACGTCCGCTTCATCGTCCGGGGGCACCGTTTTCAGGTTCTCCACCGTTTTCAGATCCTCCAACGAGAGGACTCGCGCCTTCCAGCGCCCCCGCGCGATTTCCGGCGACAGCGCGGTTTGCAAAAACGGCGAGCGAGCCAGCAGATCGACCTTGATTTCGCGGACGGGAGGCAGCGAAAAGAACGCGCGATTGTCCCCCTCCAGCGTGTCCGGCTTCCCATCGACGCGAACTTCCCCCCGCAGCCATTGGTTCGGGTCGGCTTCCCACTGGGCCGACAGCGTCATCACTTCGGGCTGGCCGGTCAGATCGACTTCGCGGCGCACGATCTCGTTGCCATTGGCCGATAGCGTGACCGTAGGGGAGGTGGTCGTTCCCAGATGAAACAGCCGCACGGAAGCCTCGACGATCGCCTGTTCCCCCAGAAACACTCGTCGGACGCTCGGTTCATGCACCGCGAAATTCGCGGCGCCCGGCGCGGTCACCGTCGGGAGCGTGAGCTCGATCCGCTCCAGAAACGGCGGTATGTGCAGACCTTCGTTCCATTGGTTGGTCTGGCTGTCTCCCAAAAGGATGATCCGCTTCTTCCGGCCGAGCGACTGGTCGAGCAATCCGTCCGCCGTGCGAAACGCCGCCAGGTACGAACCGCGCTGGTGCGACGGCCGCAACGCCCGCACCTTGTCGGCCGCTTCTTCCGGCCGGTCGCCGAAGCCGACGACGACGCGAGGCAACGCCGTCAACTCGACGACGGCGATCTGCGCTGTGCGACCGGCGCCTTTCAGTTCTTCCAGAAGCAGCGCGCGGGCTTCCTCGAACTTCCCCTCGGCCTGATGACTGAGCGTGTTGTCGAGAATGGTAACGCGGCTCTCCTCGATCAATACCTCCGTTTCAACGTCCGGCCGATAGGGCCATGCGAAGGCGGCCACCAGCAATAGCAGGCCGGCGATGCGCAACAACAAGAGCGGCAGATCGCGCGGCGACAACGACCGCCGCCGGACCGCGGGCTGGTCGTCGAGGAACTGCAACGCCGAAAACCGGACGACGTTCGAGTCGATCCGCCGGCGCAGGTGCAGCCAGATCGGGGCGGCGACGGCGGCCGCCCCCAGCCAGATCAGTGGATAATAGAAGGCGAAACTCATGGCAGCCGTTTCCGTTCGCTCAAGAACCTGGCCAAAGCCTGTTGCGGGTCTCCATCCGTGCGGACGACGCAGTGCGGCATCTCCAGTCGCTGAAACAACTCGCGCTGCTCCTCCATGAAGGCCTGAAACCGTTGCAGGTATCTCTCGCGCGCGGCCCGCGGCGCGACGAAGCGCCGACTTCCGGTTTCGAGATCCTCGAACACGTTGCCGTCGCTGAAGGGAAACTCGATCTCGTCGCGGTCGAGGATCTGCAAGATCATGCACTCGTGGCCGAGGAACCGCAGGTGTTCAAACGCCGTGGCGATACTCTGGGCCGGTTCCAGCAAGTCCGACAAGAACACGACCATGCTCCGGCGGTGAATGAGCCGCGTCGCATGGCCGAGCAAGGCCGACAGCCGCGCTCCGCCGGCCGGATGGAGCCGCTCCAGTTGTCGTAGCAGCAGGCCGAACTGGCTCGGCTTCTGCGAGGGGCGGATGAATTCGGGAACCTCATCGCCGCCGCCCAGCGACAGCAACCCGACCGCGTCGTTCTGGCGCAACAACAGCCATGTCAGCGCCGCGGCCAATATTCGGGCAACCTGGAATTTCGTGCCCCATGCCGCCGAACCACGGTAGGCCATCGACGCGCTGGTGTCGCAGATCATGTGGAAACGGACGTTCGTCTCTTGCGTGTATTTGCGAATGCACAACCGGTCGCTCCGCGCATACAGGTTCCAGTCGAGGTGCCGCAGATCGTCACCCGGCAGGTAGTCGCGGTACTCGCTGAACTCGACGCTGAAGCCGTGAAACGGACTTTGGTGCCGCCCGCTCAAGAACCCTTCGACCAGATACCGCGCCTTCAAGTCCAACCCTCCGAGCGCACTGAGAACATTCGGGTCGAACCGTCTCAAAAGAGAAGCGCTGAATACCGCGGACGTTGGGCTGTCGCCGGTGGTCATGGTCTTCGACCTGGACTTTCGTCGTTTTTCAGATGGGCGGTCACAGTCGCACCTCGCGCGGCACGTCTTCGATCAGCCGGGCGATGATGTCATCGGTTGTCTTGCCTTCCGCGTCGGCGTGGAAGCTGCGAATGATCCGGTGCCGCATCACCAGCGGCGCCAGCTCGGCGACGTCGTCGCAGGCGACGTTGAATCGGCCCGCGCAGGCGGCGCGAGCCCGTCCGGCCAAAATCAGGTTCGCGCTCGCGCGGGGGCTGGCGCCCCAACGAACCCAGCGGTTGATGTAGTCCGGGGTCGAAGAATGCCCCGGCCGCGACGCGCGCACCAGCCGTGCCGCGTAATCGACGACGTTCGGCGCCGCCGGCACCAGCGCGACGGCGTCGCGAAAGGCGAGAATCTCCGCCCGCTTGACCACCGGCTGCAGCCGATCGAGCGGCGTGAACGAGTGCTGCTGAACGATCTGCCGCTCCTGCTCGAGCGTCGGATACTCGATGCGAACCTGAAACAGGAACCGGTCGAGCTGCGCCTCCGGCAAGGGGTACGTCCCTTCCTGTTCGATCGGGTTCTGCGTTGCCAGCACGATGAACGGCTCCTCCAGCTCGTAGGTGTTGCCGGAGATGGTGACCGTCCGTTCCTGCATGGCTTCGAGCAGGGCGGCCTGGGTTTTCGGCGGGGTGCGGTTGATCTCGTCGGCGAGCAGCATCTGTGTGAAGATCGGCCCTTTGGCGAACACGAACTCCCTCCGGCGGTGCTCGTCCTCTTGCAGAATCACCGTACCCGTGATATCCGCCGGCATCAGGTCGGGAGTGAATTGCACGCGTTTCGAGTTGAGTTCCAGCACCCGGCCGAGCGCGCGGACGAGCAATGTTTTGCCCAAGCCGGGCACGCCTTCCAGCAGGCAATGCCCGCGGGAAAGCAGCGCATAAATCGCCGCATCCACGGTCGCCTGCTGGCCGAAAACCGATTTCCGCACCTCGTCGTGGATGCGCCGCACCTTTTCCCGCAAGTGCGCCAGGACTTTCTCGCAATTCTGTTCGTTGACGGCCACGCGTTCTTTCGGGGCATGTCCCCATTCACACGCGCCCGCGTCGTCGGTCGTCATGGTGAGTGCAGCCTGATGGGATCGTCGTCACAGAATCCTACGGGAACAGCTCCGAGTTCGCAAGCAGACGGTGAATTCGCCCTACCCATCACAGCTTCTTGGTCCGAAGCCCTTTCGATAGCCCACGGCGCCGGCGATGGTCTTGGCCCGATAGACCACATGCCAGGGAATGCCCGCGCCCTTGGCCGCCGTAGCCCAGGGCCGTGAGCAGGTAGCCAGTTCGGGCTTTGGTGGGCCGGCGTGGCGGCATGGCGCATGGAGTGGCCCCGCTCGGCATGTATACGGGTGGCGTGATGTGGAGTGGCGCACCATCTCGCGGTCGTGCTGGGGGCGTGAGAAAGGCTAGTGAGGTCGTCGTCGTGGGCTGGGCCACCGCCGAACGGCGCGTGACAGGGCTGCGGTGCTGACCGCAACAGGTTGACCAGCTTGCGCAGTCGAAGCCCGCAGGTGGGGCCGCTGGCGGCGCTGGATCAGGGCCTGGGGCAGGAGTGAGCCTGTAACGAACCGCCCGGCCGCTCGAGCCAGCGAACCTCGCTGACTCCAGGGTGGGCTGGACGATCCCAGCCGCTCGCGACGCATTCATTCACCGTCGCTGGCTCGCGCCGGTTCCGGCCCATGGCCGGGGATGCGGCGTCACTCGCTAGGCGAGTCGGGATTCTTGTCTTTCATCCGATAGTTGTCTCCTTTGATGACAAGTGCCTCCCCGTGGTGCATCAGCCGGTCGATCAAGACCGTGGCCAGTGTGTTGTCCACGTCGAAGGTGGTGCCCCAATCCCGGAATGCTCGATTCGTGGTCAACACGATCGACCCGGCAACGCGATCAAAGCCGTCGACTGGCCCGTGGGGAGCGGGAAGTTCACGATCTACCCCGAGAGTGTTCCACTTCGGTAGATTGTAGAGGAACAGGCTGCCGCCGGGCTTGAGCACTCGTCGACATGGCTGCCCTTTCGGCAGGTATCCGTTGAAAACCGAACTTGGGTTATCGTAGCGGCCGACAGCGTTGCTGTCAGCGCACGTTTGTATATAAACTTGAGCGGCGTGTCAAGCCTGGGCTGCAAAAGCCTGACATTGACCGTCCGCCGTATCCCACTAAAATGTTGCGACTCTTGAAGTTAGACCTTCCATACCAGTACCGATGCCCGAAACACCACAGCCTACCATCTCCGCGGGCGATTCGCCGGGCATGCACGAGGCCGCGCGCCGCGAAAAGCTGCGGCAACTCGTGCAACTCGGGATCGACCCCTGGGGACAACGCTTCGACGACCACCGGCCCATCGCCGAAATCCGCGCCCGCGAAGGCGAAATCACGGTCGAGGCGTTGGCCGAGGATCCCCCAGGCCGCGGCCCGGAGCTGCATGGTCCGAAGGTGCGCGCGGCCGGCCGGATCGTGCTGCAACGCCCGACCGGAAAGTTGATTTTCGCCAACATCCGCGATTCGTCGGGCGATATCCAGATATTCATCGGCCGAAAGCAGGTGGGTGAAGAGCACTGGGCCGTGGCCCAGTGTTTCGACCTGGGCGACGTGATCGGCGTCGACGGCGAGTTGAAGCGGACCAACACGGGCGAACTGACGATCTTCGCCGATCGGCTCCATTTTCTTGCCAAGTCGGTCGAACCGCATCCCGACAAGCACAAGGGGCTGACCGACCCCGAGCTGCGCCAGCGACTACGCTACCTCGACCTGATCTATTCCGTGGGCGTGCTGCCGCGGTTCCTGAACCGCGCGAAGATCGTGCAGTCGATCCGCGACACGCTGGCGGGCGAGGGGTTCGTCGAGATCGAAGGCCCCACGCTGCACTCGATCGCGGGCGGCGCCGCGGCGCGGCCCTTCACGACGCACCACAACGCCCTCGATATCCCGCTCTTCCTGCGGATCGCGCTGGAGTTGCACCTCAAGCGGCTTCTGGTGGGGGGCCTCGAACGGGTCTACGAATTGGGCCGAGTCTACCGCAACGAAGGGACCAGCCCCAGGCACAACCCCGAGTTCACGATGCTCGAGGTCTACCAGGCGTACGGCGACTACCGCGGCATGATGGACCTGCTCGAAAAGCTGATCGTCGGCGCCCTCCGCGCCACCGGCCAGGAGCTCAAGCTCGCTTGGGGCGACGCGACGCTCGACTTCACGCCCCCCTTCGCGCGCAAGACCTACGACGAGTTGTTCCACGAACACACGCGGGTGGCGCCGGACGACGAGGCGCGGGTCAGGCAATTGGCCGGCGAAATCGGCTTCGAGACGGCGGGCAAGCACCCCGACGTGGTCAAGAACTTCGTCTTTGAAGAGCAGGTTGAAAAGCGGTTGGCCGGCCCGGTGTTCGTACTCGATTACCCGGCCAGCATCTGCCCCTTGACCAAGCGACAGCGTATCAACCCGGCGGTGGCCGAGCGGTTTGAACTGTTCGTCCAGGGGATGGAGGTGGCCAACGCCTACACCGAGCTGAACGACCCCGACTTGCAGGAACAGCTCTTCCGCACGCAACTGGCCGGGCAGAAGGAAGAGGACTCGATGGCCAAAATGGACCACGACTTCATCCGCGCCTTGCGGCACGGCATGCCGCCGGCCGGCGGACTGGGGGTCGGAATCGACCGGCTGGTGATGTTGTTGACCAACACACAGACGATCCGGGACGTGATTCTGTTTCCGTTGTTGAGGCCGGAGGCGGAGTAGTAGGCAGAAGGCAACATCACGCTCCAGCGTGATGACTACGGTGGCCGCGGAGCGGCCGAGGATGCGTTCCACTCAGGAGCGTGGGAACGAGGCGAACCTCCTGACTCCTGACTCCTGACTCCTAACCCCTAGCCCCTAACCCCTAACCCCTAACGCCTTCCCCATGTACATACTTCTTCTCTGCTGGCGGTATCTTCGCACGCGCTATATCGCGCTGGCCTCGGTCGTGAGCGTGACCTTGGGCGTGGCGACGATGATCGTGGTCAACAGCGTGATGTCGGGCTTCGCCTTCGAAATGCGCAACCGATTGCACGGCATCCTCGCCGACGTGATCTTCGAGTCGCACAGTCTCGACGGCTTCCCTAATCCCGAATACCAGATGGAGCACATCCGCCAGGCGGCGGGCGACGACATCGAGGGAATGACCGCCACGGTCCACGTGCCGGCCATGCTGAGCTTCCAGTACGGCGGCAAGTACGTCACGCGGCCGGTTACGCTGATCGGGATCGACTCGGCCACGCAAAGCCAGGCCAGCGACTTCGGCAAATACTTGCAGCACCCGGAAAACCGGCGAGAGATGTCGTTCGAGCTCCGTGAAGGGGGTTACGACACGCGCGATCACCAGGCCGGCCGCGAGGCCAAGGAACGCAACGTGATGGAGCTCGCCGGATGGGAGTACCGCCGCTGGCGAGTGCAACGCGCGCGCGACCTGAAGGCGATCAGCGGCGACCTCGACCGAGTACCACCGCCCGATTTCGACGGGCCGCCCCCGGTACAGGCCGAGGGCGCGGTACAGGCCGACGGCGCGGTACAGGCCGAAGGCGCGGAAAGGGTCGCGACCGATGCCGCGCCGGACGAGGAACCGAGCGGCCGGAATGACGATGGCGCCCCCAACGACGGCCAAGACCCATCGGCCAAGCGGCCCGTCGATCCGTTCGCGCCGCGCGCCAAAGCCCGCGACGAGGTGTTCGATCCCCTGCGCGAGACCTACACGGGACTGGTGCTGGGGATCGCCCTATCGAGCTTCCACGACCAGGAGGGGGAGGAACGCTTCCTGGTGTTGCCCGGCGACGACGTGCAACTGGCCTTTCCCAACGCGAGCATCCCCCTGCGTATCGTGTCCGATCGGTTCACGATCGTCGATTTCTACGAGAGCAAGATGAGCGAGTACGACGGCAGTTTCGTGTTCGTGCCCATCCGGAAGCTGCAAGAGCTGCGGGGAATGATCGACCCTGAGACCGGAGTGACGTTCGTCAACAGCATCCAGATCAAGCTCAAGGACGAGAGCAAGGGGGATCTGGTGAGAGACAAGCTCCGCAAGGCGTTCCCGATGGAGTTGTTCAATGTTTCGACTTGGCGCGACAAGCAAGGTCCACTGCTGGCCGCGGTGCAGATGGAGACCGCGATTTTGAACATCCTGCTGTTCTTGATCATCGCCGTGGCCGGCTTCGGCATCCTCGCGATTTTCTTCATGATCGTCGTGGAAAAGACACGGGACATCGGCATCCTCAAGGCCCTGGGGGCATCGGGCCGAGGGATCATGGGCATTTTCCTGGCCTACGGCCTGTCGCTGGGCATCGTCGGCTCCGGTGCCGGCATGGTGCTGGGCCTGCTGTTCGTCGTCTACATCAACGAGATCGCCAAAGTGCTGAGCAAGATGACCGGGCACGAGGTGTTCGACCCGTCGATCTACTATTTCTACAAGATTCCCACGATCATCGACCCATGGACGGTCGCCTGGATCGTCTGCGGCGCGTTGGCGATCGCCGTGTTGGCCAGCGTTTTGCCGGCGCGCCGCGCCGCCCGATTGCACCCCGTGGAGGCCCTGCGCTATGAGTAACCACCGGCTTCGCTCGCTGTCGCTCAGCAAGAGTTATCGCAAGGGGCGGGTCGATATACCCGTGCTGCGGGGCGTCGATCTCGAAGTGCGGCGCGGCGAGTTTTTGGCGATCATCGGCCAAAGCGGGTCGGGCAAGAGCACGCTCTTGCACCTCTTGGGCACGCTCGACGCGCCCGACCAGGGCGAGGTCCATTTCGATGGCCGGCGGATCGACAACCTCTCCGGCGGCCAGCGCGATGTGCTGCGCAACCGCCATTTCGGCATGATTTTCCAGTTTTATCACCTGTTGCCCGAACTTTCCGCCCTGGAAAATGTCTTAGCTCCCGCCATGATCGCCTCGGGCGCGTGGAGCTACTATCGCCGGCGGCGCGAGAACGTGGCCGCGGCCACGCGGCTTTTGGAAACCGTGGGCCTGGGGCACCGGCTCAAGCACCGTCCGCGCGAGCTGTCGGGCGGCGAAATGCAGCGCGCCGCCATTGCCCGCGCGTTGGTGGCCGGTCCCGAGGTGCTCTTGGCCGACGAACCCACCGGCAACCTCGACCACGCGACGGGGCGCGAGATCATGCAACTACTGCGATCCTTGAACCGCGAGAGGAAGCTCACTATAGTCATGGTAACGCACGATTTGGCCATCGCCGAGCAGGCCGACCGCGTGGTGCGGCTCGTCGAAGGGCGCGTCGAACGAGCATGAGCGGCTCTTCAGGACGGATTCGCCGTGCTACCAACGGTGGTGGCTGGTGGCAGAGCGTCAGCGATGCCCCGGCTAGACAGCGACCGGGGCATCGCTTAGGCTCTGCCCCAGCCACCGTGAATGTCCGCGCGCAGTATAATGACCCATGACCACGCTCAAGATTTACATCAGCGGTAAGCTCTACGACAAGGAAGACGCGAAGATCAGCGTCTACGATCACGGGCTACTCTACGGCGACGGGGTGTTCGAGGGCATCCGCTCCTACGGTGGAAACGTGTTCCGCCTCGACGAACACCTCCGCAGGCTTTGGGAATCGGCCAAGGCGATCTGGCTCACGATCCCCACGACTCGCGAGGCGATGCGCCAGGCGGTGTACGACACGCTACGAGCGAACCAGATCGCCGACGGCTACATCCGGCTCATCGTCACGCGCGGCGCCGGCACGTTGGGGCTCGACCCCAACCGCACCAGCGACCCGCAGGTGATCATCATCACCGATCACATTTCGCTCTACCCCCGCGAACTGTACGAAAAGGGCCTCGAAATCGTCACGGTCAGCACGGTGCGCAACCATCCGGCCTCGCTCAGCCCGCGAATCAAATCACTGAACTACCTGAACAACATCCTGGCCAAGATCGAGGGTCTGCAGGCCGGCTGCGTCGAGGCGCTGATGCTCAACACCAAGGGAGAAGTGGCCGAGTGTACCGGCGACAACGTGTTCCTGGCGCGCGACGGCACGCTTTTCACTCCGCCGACGGAGGCCGGCATCCTGGAAGGGATCACGCGGCAAGCGGTGATCGAACTGGCTGAGGCGGCGAACCTTAAGGTCCGCCAGGTGCCGATCACCAAGCACGACGTGTACATCGCCGACGAGATGTTTCTGACGGGCACCGCCGCCGAGGTGATTCCGGTCGTCAAGGTCGACAGCCGAGTGATCGGCGTCGGCCGGCCAGGGCCCATCACCCGCGATTTGATGGAGCGATTCCACAAGCTCACCGTAGGTTAGGCGATTTGGGGCGCAAAGCGTAGCGGAATTCGTGAGAATTCCCAAGGTTTCGGGCGGAACTCTTACGAGTTCCGCTACGCGGCGTCAGAATTGTGAAACGGCCCATTGAAAACCTGCCCCACGGAGCGAGCATGCCCGCACGTAGAATTCTCGTCACCAGCGCGCTGCCCTACGCCAACGGCCACATCCACATCGGGCACCTGGTCGAGTACATCCAGACCGATATCTGGGTGCGGTTCCAGAAGTTGGCCGGGCACCGCGCCGTCTACATCTGCGCCGACGACACGCACGGCACCGCCATCATGATCCGTGCCCGTCAGGAAGGTCGCGGCGAAGAGGCCCTGATCGCCGACATGCAGGCCGCTCACCAGCGCGACTTCGCCGGCTTCGACATCGTCTTCGACAACTACGGCAGTACGCACAGCCCGCAAAACCGCGAACTGTGCGGCGAAATCTGGGCCGCCTTGCGCAAGGCCGGCTTGATTTCCGAACGCGAAGTGACCCAGCTTTACGATGCCGTGGCCGGCACGTTCCTGGCCGACCGGTTCGTGAAGGGAACCTGCCCCAGGTGCAAATCGCCGAACCAGTACGGCGACAATTGCGACAAGTGCAACAGCACCTACAGCCCGACCGAACTGATCGATCCGGTCAGCACGCACACGGGAACAAAGCCGGAACTGCGGTCGGCCCTCCACCTGTTCGTCAATACCGAGCGAATGCACTCCTTTTTGGACGAGTGGACGCAAACGGGCGACCACCTTTACGCCGACGTGGCCAAGTGGTTGGCCGCCGCGTTCCTTTCCGAACCGCTGCGCGACTGGGACGTCTCGCGTCCCGCCCCGTACTTCGGCTTCGAGATTCCCGACTCGCCGGGCAACTACTGGTACGTCTGGTTCGACGCGCCGATCGGCTACATCGCCTCGACCAAGGCATGGTGCGAGCGAACCGGCGACGACTTCGATTCCTGGTGGAAGAACGATAAGACCGAGGTTCACCACTTCATCGGCAAGGACATCACGTATTTCCACACGCTCTTTTGGCCGGTGATGCTCAAAGCGAGCGGCTTCAATCTGCCGCGGATGGTGCATATCCATGGTTTCTTGACGGTGGGGGGCGAGAAAATGTCGAAGACCAAGGGGACGTTCGTGCGAGCTTCGACTTACCTCGCGCACCTCGATCCGTCCTACTTGCGTTACTTCTACGCGACCAAGCTGACACCCAAACTCGACGACCTCGACCTGAGTCCCGATGAGTTCGTGGCCAAGGCCAACGGCGACCTGGTGGGTAAGCTGGTCAATCTCGCCAGCCGAACGGCCCGCTTCGTTCGCGACACCGGGATGGCCGCGAAATACCCGCAGGACGGCGGGCTATTCGCCCAGGCCGCCAACGAGGGCGCCGACATCGCGGCCGCCTACGACGCCTGCGACTACAACAAGGCGATGCGGCAGATCATGCTGCTGGCCGACCGGGCCAACAAGTACGTCGAGGACCGTGCGCCCTGGACCTTGCGCAAGGATCCGGCCAAGACCGCCGAGTTGCAAGAAGTCTGCACGGTGGCCTTGAACTTGTTCCGGCAGTTGGTCGTTTACCTGGCCCCCGTGCTGCCGCGCTTGGCGGCGCAAACCGGCACGCTTCTGAGCAAGCCGATCGAGCGCTGGGACGAGGCGGCCACGCCCTTGGTCGGCACGCCGGTGGGCGAGTTCAAGCACATGCTGCAGCGCGTGGAACTGAAGCAATTCCAGGCGATGATCGACGCCGGCCGCGAGGAGCCCACGCCCGAATCGCCGGGCGCCGCGGCCGCGCCCACCGACGGCCCCGAAGCGTTGGCCGCGGAGCCTCTCTCACCGACGATCAGTTTCGACGAATTCGCGAAGGTCGATCTTCGCGTGGCGCGGGTCATCGCGGCCGAAGACATGCCCAAGTCGAAGAAGCTCTTGCGGCTCACGCTCAGCCTCGGCGGCGATGAACGCCGCAACGTCTTCGCCGGCATCAAGAGCGCCTACGCGCCGGGCGAACTGGTTGGACGGTTGGTGATTTGCGTCGCCAACCTCGCGCCGCGGCAGATGCAATTCGGCACCAGCGAGGGCATGGTCGTCGCCTCCGGCTTGGGCGGCGAGGAGATTTTTCTGTTAAGCCCCGACGACGGCGCCGTGCCGGGCCAGCGGGTGCATTGAGGCGTGGCGAGCGGGGGGCGCCATGATGCCGAGTGCGCGAAGCAACTGGCCAAGCGGACATGGACCATGGATGAATAATCCGGGCTAGGCGGGGCTAGGCGCGCAAAACGCAACTGGTAGGATTATGATAGCTGATGGTGGGTTGAATCCGAATTGTCCGCGGAGCCGTTTATGGCGCAAAAAGAAGAAGCGTTGGAAGTCGAAGGGGTGGTGACGCAGGCCTTGGCGAACACGCGGTTTCGCGTGACGCTCGATGGGGGCCACACGGTTATCGCCCATGTGGCCGGAAAGATGCGGAAGAACTTCATCCGTATCGTGCCCGGCGATAAGGTGCGTGTCGAATTGTCGCCCTACGATCTCACCAAGGGGCGGATTACCTTCCGCGAACGTTAGTCGTTTGCCTGGGCTATACTTAACGCGGCATGGAAAAAGATCGAGAATGAGATGTTTTTGTCACGAGAAGGTGGTGGCTGGTGGCAAAGCGTAAGCGGTGCCCCGGCCAAATGGTAACCGGGGCATCGCTTAGGCTCTGCCCCAGCCACCCCCGTTTCCGATCGGATGGCTCTCAAGGAGAAAGAATCGTGAAGAATACCCTCTTGTCCGCTTTGGCGGTCGCCCTGCTGCTGGGTACGGCGGCGCGGGCCAGATGCCAGGACGGCGCCGCGAACGATTTGAAACCGTTTGTGGTGGTTTCGTTCGCGGGCTACGGCGAACTGAAGCGCGACATCGAATACCTTGGCACGGCGTCGGACAACCCCGACATAGCCAAGAGCCTGGAAAGCATCTTGATGCTGATGACCCAGCAGCAAGGCCTTGCCGGGCTCGACGAGGAACGTCCCTGGGGCGCGGCGGCCGGCTTCGGCGACTCCGGGCCGGTGGGCTGGGTGTTCCTGCCCGTCACCGACTTGCAAAAACTGTTCGGCGCCTTGGGCGCCCTCATCGGCGAACCCCAGGACGCCGGCAACGACGTTTGGCAACTGGAGAAGGACGGCCGTTCGGCTTACGTCAAGCAGCAGGGCGATTGGGCCTTCATTTCCTATGCGCCCGAAATGCTGGCCACCCTGCCGGCCGATCCCGCCGCGCTGCTGGGCAGCCTGCCTAAAGAGTACGACGTCGCCGTGCGGCTCCATATCCAGAATATTCCGCCGCCGTTGCGCGACATGGCCATCGACGGCATCAAGGAGCAACTCGAAGAAAAAATGCGGCAATCGGCGTCGGCCGGCGAGACGCGGGACCAACTGATGCGGATGCAGATCGAGGCGATGACCAAGGCGATCAACGACTCGGACCAATTCACGCTGGGTTTCAAGATCGACCCCCAGGGAAAACGCAGTTGCCTCGACCTGGGAATGACCGCGCTGGAAGGGAGCGACACCGCGCGGCGGATGAAGACCGTCGACGCGGTGGAGTCGAATTTCGCCGGTTTCCTGTTGCCTGGTTCGTTGTTCTCGATGCACGTCAACGAGGCGACCGCCGAGGAAAACCTTGATCCCGAGTTGGCGCTGTTAGGCAACTTCCGCGCCCATGTGATGGAAGAGATCGACAAGGACGATGATTTCGACGACGAGGAGCAGAGAGCGTCGATCAAGGAATTGGTCGGCGAACTGCTCGACGTTGCCGAGGAGACTCTGAAAAAGGGGCGGCTGAACCTTGGCCTGGCGGTGGTCGGCGCGGGGCCGATCAACGTCGCCTTGGGGGGCTTCGTGTCGGATGGCCAGCGGTTGGAACAGGCCGTGAAGAAGCTGGCGGACATGGCCCCCAGCGAAGACGGCTCGCCGACGATCAAGCTGGACGTCGCCGAACAGGACGGGGTGCGTTTCCACACCATCACGTTCCCGCTGCCCGACGGCCAGGACAGCGCCCAACTCCAGCCATTCCTGGGGGACCGGATCGAAATAACGCTTGGCTTCGGCGCCGAATGCGTCTACGCGGCGCTCGGTCCCGACGGCATCGGCACGATCGAGCAGGTGATGGCGAAATCGTCGGATTCCACGCCGGATTCCACGTCGGATTCCACGCCCACGCCGATGCACATGAGGCTGGCGCTGGGCCAGATTCTGGGCATCGCCGCGAAGCTGAGTGGAAACCCGCTCGTTGGCACGGCGGCCCAGATGCTCGAAGGGGGGCGGGATCATGTGCATCTCCTCCAGCAACCCGTCGCCAATGGAGTCATGTACCGGCTGGAAATTGAGGAAGGCATCCTCAAGCTGATCGGCAATGCCGCGAAGATGGCGATGGGCGGGGCCGGCAACCTCTAGGCACGGCATGTTACCATAGAGTCGCTGCGGCGCGTTTCCCAAAAAAACCAATGGACGAGAGGATTCCCTATGAAACCAGCGAGTTCCACCCGGCGTGACTTTTTGAGGAAAACAGCGTTGGCGGCGGCCGCGGGCGCGGCGACGCCCTACTTCCCTTGGAGTCGGCGAGCGTTCGCCAACGTCGCGGCCAACGATCGGCCGCGGATCGGCTGCATCGGCGTGGGGAGCATGGGCACCGGCGACGCCCGGGAACACGCCCATTTCGGCGACATCCTCGCCGTCTGCGACGTCGACTCGCGGCACGCCGAAGCCGCCAAGAACGACAGCGGCATCGGCAAAGGAAAGGCCGACGCCTACGGCGACTATCGCAAGGTTCTCGAGCGCAAGGATATCGACGTGGTCAGCGTCGTGACGCCCGACCATTGGCATGTGAAGATCGCCGTCGAGGCCTTGCAAGCCGGCAAGCATGTGTTCTGCCAGAAGCCGCTCACGCTGACCCTGGAAGAGAACCAACTGATCCGCGACGCCTGCAAGCGGTATCCCGACCGCGTGTTCCTCGTCGGCACGCAGCAGCGTCAGGACCGCGGCCTGTTCCTCCGCGCCGTGAACATGGTGCAGAAGGGCCTGTTGGGCGACATCAAGAAAGTCACGGTCGGCATCAACGGCGGCGACGTGGGCGGCCCGTTCCCGAAGGTCGCTCCACCCGAGGAACTCGATTGGAATTTCTGGCTCGGCCAGGCGCCCCAGGTCGCCTACATCGAGAAGCGCTGTCACTACCAGTTCCGCTGGTGGTACGAGTATTCCGGCGGCAAGTTCACCGACTGGGGCGCCCACCACGTCGACATCGCCACCTGGGCCATCCAGCAGGACAAGGAGGGGATGGGGCCCATCGAGATCGACGGCAGCGACGCGAAACATCCGGTGGCCTTCAAGGACGGTTATCCGACCGTCGACGACTGCTACAACACATCGAACGATTTCGCCGTGAAGTGCAAGTTCGCCAACGGCATCGAGATGGTCGTCGACAGCCGCAGCGAGAACGGCGTCTTGTTCGAGGGGAGCAAGGGGCGGATTTTCGTCAGCCGCGGCAAGATCGCGGGCAAGCCGATCGAAGAGCGCTGGGACAAGGACCAATACACCGACGACGACGTCGCCAAGCTTTACAAGGGCAAGCCCCACGAGGGGCACAAGCACAACTTTTACCGGGTGATTCGCGAGGGCGGGTTGCCGGTGTCGGACGTCTTCAGCCATGTGATCGCGATGAACACCTGCCATCTGTGCGCGATCGCCGCGCGGTTCGGCCGCGCGATCAAGTGGGATCCCAAGGCGGAGAAGATCGTGGGCGACGAGCAGGCCGCCTCCTTGTTCGCACGCACGCAACGGCAAGGGTTCGAGATTCCGAAGGTGTGAACGACGCGGTGACCGCGCTGGCCCTCGGTCGGGCGGGCAACACGGAACGGGGTCGGGGCATCGCCTAGGCTCTGCCACCGGCCACCACTATTTCGCAAAGAATCCGGCGAGGGCCGTTGACACTTTTCACGAAAGCACTTAAGATCGTTGGTTCGCCCCTTGGTGGGGCGGGAGTTGGCTACGTGGCGCGGGTCCGTAAGTTCGCCGAGATGGGGCAGTTCGCCCAGATAAGACAGTTCGTGGAGATAGGGCAAGGAGTCAGTCCGTGGCCGGTCAATCGAGTGAAGTAATTCGAATTCGCATGGAGGCGTACGACCATTCCGTGCTGGATCAAAGCGCCGCGGAAATCGTCGATACCGCCAAGCGAACCGGCTCGGAGGTGCATGGCCCGATTCCATTGCCGACTCGCATCGAACGCTATACCGTGCTTTCGGGTCCGCATGTGGACAAAAAAGCACGCCAGCAGTTTGAGATCCGCACGCACAAGCGGGTCATCGACATCGTGCAGTCGACGGCCAAGACGATCGAAGCGCTCAACAAGCTCAGCCTCCCCGCCGGGGTGGATATCAAAATCAAAGCCTCCAGCAGGCACTAATAGATCAACAGCAGGCACTGAATTTCATGCGACGGACGCTTGGCGGGTAAGCCGCGGCTTCAATTCCGCGTACTCCCGAAGGCAACATACTCGCTCCGGCAACGGACCACGAATAAGGCACGAACGATGGCGATTGGATTACTCGGCCGAAAGGTCGGGATGACTCAGGTTTTCGACGAATCGGGACTAGCGATCCCCGTGACGGTGATCCAAGCCGGCCCCTGCCATGTGTTGCAGGTCCGCACCCAGCAGCGCGACGGCTACGAGGCCGTTCAAGTCGGTTACGGCGACATGCCCCGCCGACTCGCCGCTCGCAGCCAGCGTGGTCATGTGGCCAAGCTCGACAGCAAGCGTGCCAAGCGGCTTGGGTCCGGCGGCGTCGAGTTGGCCGAAAAGGCCGCTTGCGAGCCCAAACGTTTCATCCGCGAATTCCGCGGGCCGGCCGGTGACTGCAAGGTGGGCCAGCCACTCACCGTCGGGGTGTTCGAGGGGGTCAAGGCCGTCGACGTGACGGGTATCTCGAAAGGACGCGGTACCTCTGGCGTCATCAAGCGGCACCGCTTCAAGGGCCAGCGCGCCAGCCATGGCGTGAAAAAGGTCCACCGGCACGCCGGTTCGACCGGCTGCAACACATTTCCCGCTCGCACGTTCAAGGGCCGCCGCATGGCCGGCCGTTATGGCGCCGAGCGGAGCACGATGCGCAACGTGCGCGTGGTGCGGATCGACTCCGAGAACAACCTGCTCTTGATCCGTGGCGCGGTGCCCGGCCCCAACGGCGGTTACGTGGTCGTCCGCCAAACAAATATCCTTTAGCCCAGATTACCCACGTACACCAACCCGCGGCGCAAGCAAGGCCCAGTTATCCGATGGCAACATTGCCCGTCTACAATCGAACCGGACAAGAGGTCGGCAGCTACGAGCTCGACCCGGCCGCGCTGGCGCCGCGGATCAACAAGCAGTTGCTCCACGACGTGGTGGTGATGTACCAGTCGAACCTGCGGCTAGGCACCTCCAAGACCAAGAGCCGCGGCGAGGTGGCCGGCACGACGAAGAAAATGTACCGCCAGAAGGGCACCGGCAACGCTCGAGCCGGCTCGCGCCGTAGCGGCATTCGCCGTGGCGGCGGGCACATCTTCGCCAAACGCCCCCGCGACTGGAGCTATCGACTGCCGCGCAAGGCGGTGCAACTCGCCACCCGCATGGCCCTGGCCTCGAAGATTCGAGACGGCGAGATGGTGGTGATCGACGAGCTTTCGTTGGAGTCGCCCAAGACCAAGGAAATGGCCGTGATCTTGCGGGCATTGAGATGCGAGGGGGCCAGCGTGCTAGTGGCCACCGCCGCCTACGACGTGAATGTTTACAAGAGCGCCCGCAACATCGCTGGGGTGACGGTGCAGCCGGTCTCCGGCTTGAACGCGCTGAACGTGCTGGCGCCACGCAAGCTGCTGGTCACCAAGGCGGCGCTCGACGCGATCAGGCATAAATCCGCCGGCGGGCTGCGCGAATCCGCCGGCGGGCCGCGCGAATCCGCCGGCGAGCCGCGCGAATCCGCCGGCGGGCTGCGCGAGGGAACCGAATCATGAAACGCTCGACACACACCGACGAAGGGCCAACGATCCAGCTCGAGCCGCACCAGATCATTCTGCGGCCACTGGTGACCGAGAAAGGAATGCACCGCTCGACGCGGCACAACGCGTACTCGTTCGAGGTTCACAAGATGGCCACGAAACACGACGTGCGCCGCGCGGTGGAAGCCCTGTTCGACGTGAAGGTGCTGCGGGTGCGCACGATCAACCGCAAGGGGAAGCCGCGCCGAAGCCGCTTCCGCAACGGATACACGCAAGACTGGAAAAAAGCCATCGTCAAACTCAACGCGGAACACAGGATTGATTTCTTCTAGATCATCGCAGGTCGGTGGCTGGGGCAGAGCCTAAGCGATGCCCCGGTGGTTATCTAGCCGGGGCATCGCTTACGCTCTGCCACCAGCAACCATTTTTTCGTGACAAAATGTCTGATGGAACGATAGGGATCAAGATATGGGAATTCGCCGCTACAAACCGACCACTGCGGGCCGCCGCGGCGCGAGTGTCAGCGACTTCGCCGAATTGACGCCCGGCGCCAAGCCGGAGAAGACCCTGTTGGTGCCCAAAATCAAGACGGGCGGACGCAACAACCAGGGGCGGATCACGTCGCGCCATCGCGGCGGCGGACACAAGCAGCAGTACCGGCTGATCGACTTCCGTCGCAACAAGGACGGCGTGCCGGCCAAGGTGCATTCGATTCAGTACGACCCCAACCGCAGCGCGCGCATCGCCCTTTTGTACTACGTCGACGGCGAAAAGAGGTACATCATCGCCCCCCACGGCCTGGAAGCCGGCGCCGAGGTGCTTTCCGGTGCCGAAGCGCCGCCCAGCTTGGGCAATTGCCTGCCGCTGAAGAACATTCCGCTGGGCATGGCCATTCATAACATCGAGTTGCAGCCGGGCCGCGGCGGCGTGCTCTGCCGCTCGGCCGGCACCAGCGCCGTGCTGGCGGCGCGCGACGCGAACTGGGCCCAGATCACGCTGCCCAGCGGCGAAATTCGCCGCATTCCGGCCACTTGCCGGGCGACGATCGGCGCGACGGGCAATCCCGACCACATGAACATCGTACTGGGCAAGGCCGGCCGGAAGCGCTGGATGGGAATCAGGCCGCACGTTCGCGGCACGGCCATGAACCCGATCGACCATCCGCACGGCGGCGGCGAAGGCCGCACCAAGGGGGGCCGGCACCCGGTCAGTCCGACCGGCAAGCTGGCCAAGGGGGGCCGTACCCGCAACCGGCGGAAGCCCTCGAATTCGGCCATCGTGCGCCGGCGCCGTTCGCGCCGCTACGGGCAACTTAAGATTTAGGATGACTTATGGGAAGATCGCTGAAAAAAGGACCCTTCATCAACCCCAAGTTGTACATGAAGGTGCAAAAGCTGGACGATCAAGGAGCGAAGGCCCCCATCAAGACATGGGCTCGCGCTTGCACGATCGTGCCGGAGTTCGTCGGCCACACGTTCATGGTTCACAACGGTAAGCTGCACCTGAAGGTCTTCGTGACCGAGGACATGGTCGGCCACAAGCTGGGCGAGTTCGCCCCCACGCGGACGTTCCGCGGGCACGGGGGCAAAGGACAGAAAAAATAATGACATACGAAGCAGTACACCGCTTTGCGCGGATCAGCGCCCGCAAGGTCCGGCCCCTGGCCGATCTGATCCGCGGCAAGCACGCGGACGACGCGCTCAACATCCTTCGTTATCAGCCGCAGCGCGGGGCGCGTCTGCTTGAGAAGGTGCTCCAAAGCGCGTTGGGCAACGCCGAGGACCGCCGCGCGACGAACCTCCAAAAACTGGTGGTGGTCGAGGCGCGGGTCGACGAGGGCCCGATGTTCAAACGCGTTCGCCCCAGGGCGCGCGGTATGGCGTTCATGATCAAGAAGCGGATGAGTCATATCCGCGTGACGGTCGACGGCTAGCAGATAGGACGCACGATGGGTCAAAAAGTCAATCCGGTGGGTTTTCGCACGGGCATCATGTGCGGCTGGAAAAGCCGTTGGTATGCTTCCAAGCAGGAGTACGGCGAACTGCTGCTGGAAGACCACAAGCTACGGAAGTTCATCAAGGAAAAGTATAAATTCGCCGGTATTGCCAAGATCGAAATCGAGCGCACCCGCGACGAGGTGAAGGTCGTGCTTTTCACGGCGCGGCCGGGTATCATCATCGGACGCAAGGGCCAGGAGGTCGAGCGCTTGCAAACCGAGATGCAGGATCTGGTCGGCCGGCGGATCAACATCAAGATCGAAGAGATCGCGCGGCCGGAGATCCAGGCCCAGTTGGTGGCCGAGGACATCGCCGAGCAGTTGGCCAAGCGGGCCAGTTTCCGCCGCACGATGAAGAGGGCTTTGGAACAAACGATGGAGGCCGGCGCCAAGGGGATCAAGGTTCAGTTGGCCGGACGGCTGGGCGGGGCCGAAATGTCGCGGCGCGAGAAGGCCATCGCCGGCTCGATCCCGCTGTCGACGTTGCGAGCCAAGATCGACTACGGTTTCGCCGAGGCCAAGACCGCCCAGGGACACCTCGGCGTCCAGGTGTGGATCAATCAAGGCATGTATCAAGAGGAAGATACCCATGGCGCTGATGCCCAAGAGGGTCAAGCACCGAAAAAGCCAAAGAGGACGTATAAAAGGTGACGCCACGCGCGGCAACCGCGTCGTGTTCGGCGATTTCGGACTTCAGGCCACCCAGGCCGGTTGGATCGCCGCCAACACGATCGAAGCCGGGCGCATCGGCGCCCAGCAGTATCTGCGCACCGAGGGTCGACTGTATATACGCATCTTTCCGCACAAGTCCGTCACGTCGATTCCCTTGGAAACCCGGATGGGAAAAGGGAAAGGCGAGCCGGAGTATTGGGCGGCCGTGGTCAAGCCCGGCACCGTGTTGTTTGAAATTTCCGGAGTCACCGAGGAAGCGGCCCGCATCTGCTTTCGCCGTCTGGCCCACAAAATGCCCGTCCGGGTCCGGTTCGTCCGCCGCCGCACCGTTTGACGGAAAAGCGATAGGCTTTAGAGCACCCAACACCCAACGCCTAACCATGACCAAAGCCACCGAACTACGAGAGATGAGCGAAGAGCAATTGCTGCTGACATTGAAGGAGACGGCGGAGACGCTGTTCCGCTTGCGCATCAAGGCGCAGACCGAGCGGCTCGACACGCCCACCGAATTGCGCAAGAACCGCCGCCTGATTGCCCGGCTGAAGACGATTCAGACGCAGCGTGCGCGCCGGAAGGAGTCCGTCTGATGCCCAAGCGAGTCGCCGTTGGCGTCGTGACCAGCGATAAGATGACCAAGAGCCGCCGCGTGGAGATTCCCCGGTTGGTGAAGCACCCCAAGTACGGCAAGTACCTGCGCAAAAAGACGGTTTGCCACGTACACGACGAAAAGGAAGAATCGGGCATGGGCGACACGGTGGAAATCGCCGAGTGCGCCCCCAAGTCGAAGCTCAAGCATTGGGAACTGGTGCGCGTGGTGACCAAGAGTCAGGCCGTGGACATCGCGGCGATGCGGGCGGCGGCCCGTGCCGAGGACGCCGCCGCCGCCGCCGAAGCTGAAGTGGAAGGTGGGTGAAGCGATGATTCAGATGCAAACCCGGCTCTCGGTGGCCGACAACACCGGCGCCAAGGAGGTCATGTGCATCAAGGTGCTGGGCGGCAGCCACCGCCGAACCGCCGGCCTGGGCGACGTGATCATTTGCAGCGTGAAGAGCGTGATCCCCGGCAGCGAGATCAAGAAGAAGGCCGTCGTGCGGGGAGTTATCGTCCGCTGCAAGCAGCCCACGCGCCGCAACGACGGCAGTTACGTGCGGTTCGACCAGAATGCCTTGGTGCTGGTCGACAACGACGGCAACCCACGCGGCACGCGCATCTTCGGGGCCGTGGCCCGCGAACTGCGTGAAAAGAACTTCATGAAAATCGTCAGTCTGGCGGCCGAGGTGGTGTGATGCATATTCGTGTGGGTGACATGGTTGAGGTGATCGCAGGCAACGACCGCGGCGAGCGCGGCAAGGTGCTCAAGATCGACCGCGAGACGGGTAAGATCGTCGTCGAAGGAATGAATCGCGTGTTCAAGCACATGCGGCGCAGCCAACGCAACCCGCAAGGGGGCCGGCTCTCGAAGGAAATGCCGGTCCAGATTTCCAACGTGTCGCTGGTCTGCACGGCCTGCGACGCGGCCGCTCGCACGGGCGCCCGCGCCACCGCCGACGGCGGCAAGGAGCGCTATTGCAAGAAGTGCAAGAAGGGGTCCGGCCCGTTGGCGCCGGCCCGAAACACCGTTGGCAAGTAGAAGCAAGAATCAACCCACCACCATTGAAACAGGCCGCGGCGAGCGGCCCGCGCGAGCCATGCCCTCCCGATTGCAAGAACGTTACGAAAAGGAAGTGCTGCCGGCCTTGATGAAGAAGCTGGACCGCGCCAACCGGTTGTCGCTGCCCAAGCTGGAAAAGATCGTGATCAACATGGGCGTCGGCACGGCGATCTCGGAAAAGAAGCACCTGGAGGAGGCCGTCTCGGCGCTGACCCAGATCTCAGGCCAGAAGCCGGCGGTGACCCGTAGCCGCAAGTCGATCGCCAACTTCAAGCTCCGCGAGGGAATGGAAATCGGTTGCAAAGTGACGTTGCGGGGCGTGCGGATGTACGAGTTCCTCGACCGTTTGATTTCGCTCGCCTTGCCTCGGGTGCGCGACTTCCGCGGCCTGAGTCCCAACGCTTTCGACGGCCACGGCAACTACAGCCTGGGGCTGTCCGAGCAACTGGTGTTCCCCGAGTTGAACCCCGACAAGTACACCCGCGCGCAAGGCATGAACATTTCGATTGTGATGTCGACCAACTCGAACGACGAATCGCGCGAGTTGTTGCGGGGCCTGGGAATGCCCTTCAAGGCGGAGGAATCGACGCAAACGGGGCGCGGAGCGGCGTGAATACCACCCTAGAGCAAAACCGAATGGGACACTAGAACGCATGGCGAGCAAGTCGAAGATTGCCAAAGCCAATCGCAAACCGAAGTTCACCTCGCGGCAAGAGTCGCGCTGCCAACTGTGCGGCCGGCCCCGCGCCGTCTATCGTAAGTTCCGCATTTGCAGAATTTGCCTTCGCAAGCTGGCGGACCAAGGTTTGATTCCAGGCCTCAAGAAGGCGAGTTGGTAGAGGGCCGATTAATGGAGGGAAACGGCAAGTACGATGATGACTGACCCGATCGCCGATATGTTGACCCGCATCCGCAACGCGGTGCGCGTCGAGCGCGCGAGCGTCGAAATGCCTCTTTCCAAGGTCAAGCGCGGCCTGGCCGAGGTGCTCAAACGCGAAGGCTACATTTGGGACTGGGAGGAGCTCGAGGTCGATCCCAGCCCGCAACTGCGCCTGCACCTGAAGTACGGGCCCAACGGCGAACGCGTGATCCGGCACATCAAACGCGTGAGCAAGCCGGGATGCCGGATTTACCGCGGCGCCGATTCGTTGCGACCCGTGCTCAATGGCCTGGGAATTTCGATCATCAGCACCAGCCGCGGTGTGATCAGCGACCGCGAGGCGCGGCAACGGCACCTGGGCGGCGAAGTGCTCTGTGAACTTTGGTAATGTTGCATCGGGAGATTTCAATGTCTCGCATCGGCAAGAAACCAGTCCCTATTCCCGGCGGCGTGAAGGTCGCGGTCAGCGGCAACACGATCGCCGTCGAGGGACCGCTGGGAAAGCTCGATTGGCAGTTCCACCGCGAGGTGACCGTCGCCGTCGACGAGGGGGGTAAGCAGGTCGTGGTGGCAAGGCAGGGCGAATCGCGCGGCGCGCGGGCTCTGCACGGGCTGAGCCGCGCCCTGATCCAGAACATGCTCAAGGGAGTCACCCAGGGATACGAGAAGAAGCTCGAGATCGTGGGCGTGGGATACCTGGCCGCGGTCCTGGGCGAAACGCTGCAACTCCGAGTCGGTTTCGCCAACGAAATCCAAAAACCGATTCCCAAGGGCCTCAAGGTCACCTGCCCCGACCAGACGCACGTTGTGATCAAGGGGACCGACAAACAGAAGGTCGGCCAATTCGCCGCCGAGGTCCGCGCTTTGCGGAAGCCCGAACCGTACAAGGGCAAGGGCATCCGCTACGACGGAGAGGTGGTACGCCGCAAGGCCGGCAAAGCGATGACGAAGTAGGGGGCGATGACGAAGTAGCGGGCGATGACGAAGTAGCGGGCTATGGCGAAGTGAGAACGAGACCGTGAACCACGAAAAGACCATTCTGCATCAGCGCCGGCGGCGGCGGTTCCGCGTGCGAAACCGCGTCAAGCGCGACGCGACGCGCCCGCGGCTGAGCGTGTTCCGCAGCCACAAGCACTTGTACGTTCAGGTGATCGACGATGCGCGCGGCCACACCTTGGCGGCGGCCAGCACGACCGACAATGCCTTGACCGGCGACCTGTCCTACGGTGGCAACAAGGCCGCGGCCCAGGCGGTGGGCAAGGCCATTGCCCAGCGCGCCTTGGAGGCCGGCATCAAGGAAGTGGCTTTCGATCGCCGCGAATATCAGTACCACGGACGCATCGCGGCGCTGGCCGATGCCGCCCGCGAGGCCGGATTGAGCTTTTAAGGGCGTGTAGGGTGGGCGCTGCCCACGACGAACGCGGGCTAAAGCCCACGCTACAAGATCATGAACGAATTGGAGTAAACCACACGTGTCCACTTCAGGCGGCAAGCCCAGTTCAGGCGGCAGGCCCACGTCGGGCGGCAAGCCCAGTTCAGGCGGCAGGCCCACGTCAGGCGGCAAGCCCAGCTCAGGCGGCAAGCCCACTTCGGGCGGCAACCGGGGCGATCTGATCGACAAGGTCGTGAAGATCCGGCGTTGCGCCGCGGTCGTCAAGGGCGGCCGGCGCTTCAGCTTCACGGCCATGGTGGTGGTCGGCAACGGCAAGGGCAAGGTCGGTTGGGGCTACGGCAAGGCGAACGAGGTTCCACCGGCCGTCGAAAAGGCCACCAAAGACGGCACCCGCAACATGGTCGAGGTCTCGTTGTCGGGCCGCACCATTCCGCACACCGTCGAGGGTCATTTTGGCGCCGCCCGCGTGATTTTGGTGCCGGCGACGCCGGGCACCGGCGTCAAGGCGGGCAGCAGCGTCCGTGCCGTCTGCGAAGCGGCGGGCATTCACGACATCCTGACCAAAAGTTTCGGCTCCACGAACCCGGCCAACCTGGTCAAGGCCGCACTCAACGCACTCACAAGTTTGCGCTCGAAACAAGACATCGAGCGCCTGAGAGGAGTTTCACTCGCATGAATCTGGACGAAGTTCATCGCGGCGTCACGAAGCACAAGAAGCGGCTCCGCATCGGCCGCGGCGTCGGATCGGGCCGCGGCAAGACCGCCGGCCGCGGACACAAGGGCCAAGGCCAGCTCGCCGGATGGACCGCGCACCCGGCCTTCGAGGGGGGCCAAATGCCGCTCTCCAGGCGAGTTCCCAAACGCGGTTTCAACAACCGCTGGGCGTTGGCCGTCAAGTCGCTCAACGTCGGCGACCTCAACGATTGGTGCGACGACGGGGCCGAGGTCACGCCCCAAACCCTCAAAGCGCTCGGCCGCCTCAAGGGACGCTACGACATTTTCAAAGTGCTCGGCGACGGCGAGTTGACCAAGAGGCTGAAAATCTCGGCCCATCGCTTCAGCAAGTCGGCCCTGGAGAAGATCCAAGCGGCGGGCGGCGAGGCGATCGTACTGCCGCCCAAGGCCCCCGTGGTCAAGAACGTCAAGAAAAAAGCGCAGAAGTAATCACAACTCGTTCCCACGCGGAGCGTGGGAACACCGTAGACCTCACGCTCCGCGTGAGGCGACATCACGCGGAGCGTGATGACTACGGTACAGTGCACTCACTGAGAAAGGACGGAGCGAAGCATGTGGGAAAAAATCCGCGTCGTCTTCACCATCCCGGAACTCCGCAGGAAGATCCTGTTGACCCTGGGACTGCTGGCGATTTATCGCGTCGGAAGCTGGATTCCGCTACCGATCATCGACCCGAGCAAGAAGCTGTTCGGAGGTATGGAAGGGGGGCTGGGGGAAATCTTCAAGAACGTCGCCACGTTCAGCGCTTCGGAGCTCGACCGCGCCACCATCTTCGGCCTGGGCATCATGCCGTATATTTCCGCCTCGATCATCTTCCAACTACTGGCCAGCGTCTGGAAGCCGCTGGAAGAGTTGCAGAAGGAGGGCGAAAGTGGGCGTAAGAAGATCAACGAATACACCCGCTATGCCACGGTCGTGCTCTGTCTTGGGCAAAGCTGGATGTACGTGCAATTCCTGGCCAAGCAACAGATGATCGAGAAGGCCTTCCTCAATTCGTCCGGCGGTTTGCCGTTCTCCTGGTTTCTGGTGTCGGTGCTGACCATGACCGCGGGCACCATCTTCCTGATGTGGCTGGGTGAGCAGATCGACGAGTTCGGCATCGGCAACGGCATCAGCTTGCTGATTATGGCCGGTATTCTGGCGCGCATGCCCAGGGCGGGTTTCGACTTGCTCGAACCCATGTTCAAAGATGGGCTCGTGCTGGAGGGGTCGCCCGGCCACACCGGCGTCGCCGACCTGATCGTGCTGGTCGCGCTGTTCCTGGCTGTGATTTTCGGCGTCGTGTTCATCACCCAAGGCCAGCGGCGGATCCCCACGCAAAGCGCCAAGCATGTGCGCGGACGCCGCGTCTTCGGCGGCAACCGGCAGTACCTGCCG
Source organism: Pirellulales bacterium (assembly GCA_035531595.1). Lineage (GTDB taxonomy): Bacteria > Planctomycetota > Planctomycetia > Pirellulales > JAICIG01 > DATKSN01. The sequence continues at coordinate 58,294 of DATKSN010000165.1, forward strand.
TTGCGGGTCAACCAGGCCGGCGTGATGCCGATCATCTTCGCCAGCAGCCTGTTGATGTTCCCCACGATCGGCTTTGATTGGCTCAGCAGCACCTTCAGCGGTCAGGGCTGGCTGCAGACGTTGGCGTCCGCCTTCAAGTCCTACACGGGCTACACGCATAATCTGCTGTACGTGGTGATGATTTACTTCTTCTGCTATTTCTGGACGGCCATCACGTTCAACCCCAAGGACATGGCCGACAACCTCAAGAACTTCGGCACGTTCATCCCGGGCTACCGGCCGGGCAAGCGAACCGCCGATTACCTGGAAAAAGTGATGATCCGCATCACTTACGTCGGCGCCGGCTTCCTGGCCCTGGTCGCCGTCATGCCCACCGTGGTGGGGCTGATGATTAATGTATCGAGCAACATCGCCAGTTTCTTCGGCGGCACGAGCCTCTTGATCGCGGTCAGTGTCGCCTTTGACCTAGTGCAGAAGATCGACAGTCACTTGGTCATGCGGAATTATCGGGGCCTTTTGGAAAAATAACCACCTGCGCCACTGGTCGCTGCCGCCCGCCTGGGACGCGGGCGAACACTTTCAGGCGGCGGCTTTCGGCCCGACGGGCCCGGGATTACGATGCGGCTCATCTTCATTGGTCCGCCCGGGGCCGGCAAAGGCACGCAGTCGGCGCGGCTCGTCGAGTACCTGCGGATTCCGCACCTCTCGACCGGCGACATGCTTCGGCAGGCGGTGCGCGACAAGACCGACGCGGGCATGCTGGCCGAGAACTTCATGGCCCAGGGCGATCTGGTGCCCGACGACGTCGTCATGGACCTCGTGCGCGAGCGGCTCCAGCGGCCCGATTGCCAGGCCGGCGCCTTGCTCGACGGCGTGCCCCGCAACCAGCGCCAGGCCGACCTTCTGGACGAGGCCCTGGCTCGTTACGGCATACGGCTCGACGTGGTCCTGGAGCTGCGCGTGCCCGACGAGGTGGTGGTCCAACGACTGGCCGGGCGCGCGCGCGGCGACGACCAGCCCGAGGTCATCAAACACCGCTTGGAGTCGTATTGGCGACAGACGCGGCCGCTTTTCGATTATTACAGGCAGCGCGGCATTTTGCATGTGATCGACGGACTGGGCACGCCGGACGAAGTATTCGAGCGGATCAAGGCGACCCTGCGGCCCGCGCGCCGTCAAACACCGCCGCGCCTTGAAGCGCCGGGGAGTTGAACGAGCGTGATCAATCTCAGGTCGCCCAGGGAAATCGGCTTGATGCGCGAAGCCGGGCTTCTGGTTTGGCAGGCGCACCAGAAGGCCGCGGCGCTGGTGCGGCCCGGCGTGACCACCGCCGAGATCGACGCGGTGATCGATCGCTTCTTCGCCGAACGCGGGGCCGTCCCCTTGTTCAAGGGTTTTCCCGGCAAGGTTCCCTTTCCGGCCGTGACCTGCATTTCGATCAACGACGAGGTGGTGCATGGAATTCCCGGCCGCCGCGTGCTGCGCGAGGGAGACATCGTCAGCCTCGACACCGGCTGCAAGATCAACGGCTGGTGTGGCGACGCGGCGGTCACGCGGCCGGTGGGCGCGATCCGTCCCGAGATCCAAAGGCTGCTGTTGGTCACCAAGGGTGTGCTCGAATTGGCGATCGAGCAAATGGCCGTCAAGCGCCGTTGGAGCGAGGTGGCGCACGAGATGGCCAGGTACGTTCACGATCACGGATTTCATGTGGTGGAGAATTTCGTGGGCCACGGCATCGGCCGCGAAATGCACGAAGAGCCGCAGGTGCCCAATTTCTCAAGCGCGGAGTTCGTCAAGAGCGGCGACTTCGAGCTCCGCACGGGCCTGGTGATCGCCATCGAGCCGATGGTCAACATCGGCACGCGGAAGGTCAAGGGGCTGCGCGATCATTGGACCCAGGTCACCAAGGACGGCAAGGCGAGCGCCCATTTCGAGCACACCGTCGCCATGACCAAGGACGGTCCGATACGGCTGACGTGCGGGCCCAACGGTGAAGACGTGTGAGCATGTGCACAGATCCCCTCATTCCCAGGTCTTTCGGCGTGTCCCCTGGAAATGGGGCGCGGCCCCGTCATTCCAGTGTTGTGGCCGCGGAGACGTCGCCGACGGCCGGCCTCAAGCCGCCGTGCCCGGATTATTCATGGTCCGGGGAGGAACTCGCGCACTGTGCTGTAGCAGAATTCGCAAGAATTCTGGCGTAACTCGCGTCCACGGCCTGACTTCTTGCGAAGCCAGCTACGGGACCATGAATAATCCGGGCGCGGCGGTTCGCAGCCGCTCGATGACCATGGCCGAGGTGACCTCGCGCATGCAGGCGTGGTCGTGCGGGCAGCGGGAAAGCTTGCGCAGGTAACAGGGCGAACAGTCGAGCGGGGCCTGGACAACGACCTCCGGCCTGCCATAGGGGCCGGTGCGTAACGGGCTGGTCGGGCCGAAGACGCTGACCACCGGTTTACCCAGCGCGACGGCCAGGTGCATCGAGCCCGAATCGTTGGTCACGCAGGTAGTCGCGCGGTGGATCAACGCGGCCAGCCCGGCCAAGCTGGTTTGTCCCGACAGGTCGCACACGCCTTCGCACGCTTCGGCGACCTCGGCGCAGCGCTGGCGGTCGCGGGGCGAACCCGCCAGCACGACCGCCAAACCACGGCCCAAGAGGTAACGTGCGACTTCGGCAAACCCCGCGACTCGCCAATGCTTCGTCTCCCAAACCGTGCCCGGCACCAAGAGGGCATACGGCCGCTCGGAAACGCCGTGACGCGAGAGCAACTCGGTAACGCCGCTCTCGGCCTCCGCCGGCAGGTGCAGGGTAAAGTCGGGCGAGTGGTCGTCGAACCCCAACAGGGGACCGAGCCAGAGATAGCGGTCGACGGCGTGGGCATCCATCGTCGGCAAGGGAATGTGGTGCGAGTAGCTGAGCCAAGCCCCTTCGCGCGTCCGAGCGAAGCCCACACGCACCGGGGCGGCGCTGGCCATCACAAACAGGGCCGAGCGGAGTTGTCCGTGCATGTCGATCACCAGTTCGTAGCGGGCGCGCCGGATCGTCCGCAACAGATTCAGCATTCCCTTCGTAGCCACCCAGTCGCGGCCGAAGCGCGCAAACCGACGCCGGTCGAATAGCACCACGCCGGACAACGCCGGATGGCAACGGACCAACTCGGCGTTTTCCGGGGTGATCAGCCAGTCGATCCGCGCGGCCGGATAGCGGGCGCGGAGCTTCACCAGCACCGGCAACGTGTGGACGACGTCGCCCGCCGCCGATGGCTTGATCAACAGAATCCGTTGGAATTCGCGCGAGGCAAGTGGGCCCATAGGGGCGGTAATTTACCCGATCGCGGCGAATCGCGCAAGACGAGCTTTGCTTGCGGCACGACATCTCCGACGTGGAATTGTACGGTGCCTATGACGCCGCAACCGCGACGGTTCCGCCTCCGACTCCGCCGCCCGCCTACGGCCGCACCAAGAGCGGTCGCAAGAACGTCAAGCAAATCCAGTTCGGGCTGAACGTGACCAACGACGGCGCGGAATGTGAGTAATTAGTGCGCCATACCGCCGGCGTCGGGGGGCGGCTCGCGGTCGCCGTAGAAGCTGTAGAGCACGGGCATCAAATATCGCGTCAGGAACAGCGTGGTGACCATGCTCCCGACGACGACAATCGCCAACGGCTTCTGGTTCTGGGCGCCGATCTTGGTCGAAAGGGCCGCGGGCAATAGCCCAAAGATCGCCGTCAGGGCGGTCATCATCACGGGCCGCAAGCGGCGTTCGGCGCCCTGCAAGATCGCCTCGCGCAGCGGCAAACCGTGGGCCCGCAATTGGTTGAACGCCGAAACCAACAGCAGCCCGTCCATGATCGCCACGCCGAAGATCGACGTGAACCCCACGGCGGCTGAAATGCTGAAGTTCGTCCCCGTCAGGTACAACGCCCACAGCCCGCCCAGCGACAACTCGACCACGTTGAACAGCACCACAACCGCGTCCAAAAGCGAATGGAACGCCAGGTAAAGCAGAATGAAGATCAAGGTCAGCGACAGCGGTATGATGATCCGCAGCCGTTGTTCGCCTTCTTGCATCTGCTGGAACTCGCCGCTCCACTCGTCACGGTAGCCCTGCGGGATCAGGTTCAGCGACCTGACGCGCTCTTGCGCCTCGGCCACGGCGCCGGCCAGGTCGCGCTCGCGCACGCCGAACTTGACGGCGACCTGACGCATGCCCATCTCGCGCGAAATCATCGACGCGCCCGGCCGCACGAACTGTCCCTGCGGGTCGAGCTGCTCGTCGGGGTCGTTTCCCTGCGGCGTCACCAGGTCGCGAATCCGCTCGCGCGGAGCGCTAATCAACTCGTTGATGGCCAAATCGCTGCTGCCCGCCACCGAGGGCATCGTGCTGGAAAAGCCTCGCGACGCCAGGCCCCGCGCGGCGCCCGTCAGCGCCGTCGATTCCACGCTCGGGGCCGGTCCCGTGGTGACGACGTGATCGGTGACGTCGACCGGGATGTCGAGGATCGCGGTCTCATCGGCCCGCAACCGTTGCGGCCAACGGACGATGATGTCGTAGGTTTTTTCACCCTCGATCATCTTCGAGACGGTCTTGCCGCCCAGCGTCGTCTCGATCACGCCCAGCACGTCGGCCACGCTGATGTTCCAGAACGAGCACTTCTGACGGTCGATCGGCAGTTCCAGGTTCGTCTGACCCATGATCCGGTAAAGTCCGACGTCCTTGATGCCGTGGACGTCGCTCATCGCCGCCACCACCCGCTGCCCGATCTTTTCCAGTTCGACGAGATCGGGCCCGATGATCTTGACCGAGTTCTCGCCTTGCACGCCGGAGAGCACTTCGAGCACGTTGTCGCGGATGACTTGCGAGAAATTCCAATTCACGCCGGGCAATGCCTCGCTCAGTTCGGCGTTCATCGCGCGGATCAATTCGACCTTGGTGCGGGCGCGCTTCTCACCGAACGCCCGGCGCCAGCCGGTGCCGGGTACGGTCGCCTCCCACGTTTCAAACGGCTTGAGGGGGATGAAGAACTCGGCGCTGTAGAAGCCGATCGGGTCGGTGCCCGACTCGGGACGCCCAAGCTGGCAGACGACCGTTTCGACCTCGGGGTAGTTCCGCAGAATGGCCCGCGCGATGCTCGATTTCTCGTCGTTTTCGAGCAGCGAGACGCTCACGGGAAAAATGCCGCGCAGCCAGATATGGCCTTCTTCCAAAGGCGGCATGAACTCGCGCCCCAGGTGCGGCAACAGGGCGATCGTCGCGGCGATCAGCATGCCGAAAACCCCCACCACCGCCCAGCGATGGTTCAGACAGAAGCGCAGGTTTCGCAGGTAGCCGTTCTTGAGGAACCGCACCAGCAAGTTGTCGCGGCTGGGGCGCAGGTTCTTGAACATCAGGAAACAGAGCACCGGCGCGATCGTCACCGCCAAGAGCAGCGCCCCGCCCAGGGCGAAGGCGTAGGTCTCGGCCATCGGGCGGAAGAGCTGTCCCTCCGGTCCCTTCATCGTGAACAAGGGGAGCAGCGCGCAGACCATGATCAAGGTCGAAAAGAACAAGGCCCGTTCGATCTCGGCGGCCGCGCGCACGATCCGCTCGCGGATCGACAGTTCGGGGTACTTGTCGGTCGAGAGCACGCGGTAGATGTTCTCCACCATGATCACCGTCGAGTCGATGATGATTCCGAAGTCGACCGCCCCGATCGAGAGCAGGTTGGCCGACTTCTCGCGCGCGAAGAGCACGAAAAAGGCGAAGACCAAGGCCAAGGGAAGGTTGATGGCGATGATGATCGCGCTGCGGACGTTGCTCAAGAACATCAACAGGATCACCGTCACCAGCACGATGCCCACGAGCAGGTTCTCGTGGACCGTGTCGGTGGTGGTGTTGATCAGGTCGGTACGGTCGTAATAGGTTTCGATCTTGACTCCCGGCGGCAGACGGCCTGGCGTGCCGTTGAGTTCGTCGATCTTGGCCTTGACCCGATTGAGCGTGGGCAACGACTCGGCGCCCTTGCGCAAGAGCACCAGTCCCTGGATCGCCTCCTCCTCGTCGATCCAGATTCTTTGGCCCTTTTCGTCGAGCACGACGTTGTCGCCGGCGTCCTTCAGCGGGCGGCTGAGTGACATTTTTCCCAGCCGGGTCTTGAAGCCGACGACGACGCCTCGCGTCGAGATCTCATCGCCCGGCGCCAGCGGGCCGCCGTCGACGATGTCATCGACCCGAACCGCGGCGTTGTTGGTGGTGGAAATCACGACCTGCCGGATCTGCCGCAACCGCCGCTGCTCTTCGGCGCGCAGATAATCGCGGGCCGTCACTGGGTCGTCCATGTCCTTGGCCAGGATGCGCTGCATCGGGTCGCGGCCGCGGCCGAACAGGCCCAGGCTGCGCACCACGGCGGCCGTTTCGCCCTGGATCAGGTAGTCGCCGCTGACGTTGGCGTTGCTCTCGGCGATCGCGTTGCGCAGTTTTTCCAGCGTGATTCCATAGCGCTTCATGCGGTCGGGATCGGGGTGGATTTCATATCGCTTGAGCGTGCCGCCGAAACTGGTCACGTCGACGACGCCGGGAATGCGTCGGAACTCGCGTTCCAAGGTCCACGATTCCAAGCTTCGCAAGTCGTTCAGGTTGTAGAGGTCATTGCCGAAGGCGTCCTTGGGGCAGGTCACGGCGTAGCGCAAGATTTCGCCGATCGGCGAGCGGGGCGAGATTTCGGGCGTGACGCCGTCGGGCAATTCGGCGATCTGCAAACGGTTGATCACCTCCTGCCGGGCGCTGAGGTACTCGAAGCCGTACTCGAACTGGAAGTTGAGCCACGACAAGCCGAACAGCGACTTGCTGCGGCTGTACTTCAGGCCCGGCATGCCGGAGAGCACGACCTCCAAGGGGATCGTCACCAGCCGTTCCATTTCCTCGGCCGAGCGGCCGGGGTACTGGGCGATCACCTCGACGATGGCCGGGGCCGGGTCGGGATAGGCCTCGACGTTCACATGGTAAAAGGAGTAGCCGCCCACCGCCGCCAGCGCCAGCGCCAGCAGGATCACGATCAGAGGGTTTTGCAGCGACCATTGAATCAGCTTGGCAACCATCGTCCACCTTCGATTTCAAGAAAATCACGCATCCGGCGGCTCCTCGGTAGGGAACGCCCTCCGTGGCGTTCCGGTCGCTATCGAGCCGGGGCATCGCTTAGGCTCTGCCACCAGCCACCGTCTCATTGCCGGGCCGATTGTCGGCCCGCGCGCTGTTGTTGCTGCAAGGCTTCCTTGAGCTCCAGCGCGCCGGCCGAGACGACGCGTTCCCCCTCGCGCAGCTCCTCCAGCCCTTGTTGTTTTTGCTCCTCGGTCAGAATGCTACGGACGTAAACGCGGTCGTGGTAACGCCGCACGACCGACAACCGCCGGCTCGCGAAACGCGTGGGGTGCGATGGGTCTTGCACCAGCACCACGCTTTGCTCGCCGTCTTCGACCAAGGCCCGGGTGGGGATTTCGACCACGCCCGCTTCGGGCGGCAACTCGATCGTGGCGTTGATGAACTGTCCGGCGGTGAATTTGCCTTCGGGATTGGGAACGTGACCGAAGGCCAGGGCCATGTGCTCGTTGGAGTCGATCAGGTCTCCGATCTCGTCGAGGAAGCCGGGGATCTCGCCGGCGGCCGGGTTCGAGTTCAACCGCAGCTTCCAGGGGATCGGCTTCGGCATCGACCTGAGGTAGGGGATGTCCTCCTCGTACACATGCAACCACGCGCTCAACTCGGTCAGGTCGGCCAGTTTGTACAGATCGTCGTTGGGGTCGACGATTTCACCCATCGTCACATTGCGTTCGACGATTGTGCCGGTGATGGCGGCGGGCACGACAACCCGCGCCCACTCGTCCTGGTCGGTGCCGTCGTACGTGGCGTCCCCCTGGTAAATGCGCTTGGATTCCTCGACGACGGCCTCGACCTCGTCGCGCGTCAGCAGCCACGCGCGGAGCGTGTTGCGCGCCTTGCGAACCGCCGTGCGGCCCACGTCGACCAGCCGCGTCTGCTCGAACATATCACGTTCGGTCATGGCGCTTCTTCGGTACGCGTCGCGGTAGCGTTCCAGAATCTTCTCGTCGGTCCAGAGCCGGATCTGGGCGTCGATCAGCTCGCTTTTTTTTTCGCCCAACTCCCGGCTCAGCACCACGGCCATCATCTGGCCTGTCTCGACGTCATCCATGAAGCCCACGGGGCGGCGCCGCGGCGGGCCTTGAGGATTCCAAGGATTGCGTTCTTCCTTCATTGCCAGTTCGACGATCTGGCCTGAAAATCGCGGGTGTACGTGGACCAGCCGAGCGGGGTCGATCTGTAGATTGCCCCGTAGCGTGAGCGTGCGCGGACGGGTGGGCGCCGTGGCGGCGGCGGTGCGCATGCCGTTCAGTTCGATCTCCTTGGGAGTCCGCTCGATGTACGCCGTCGCGCCGGCATGGAAGGCATCGGCGGTGTTGTTCGCCACGGGTGAGTTGCTCGATTTCCAAAGCGCGGCCAACTCCGCGCGGTAGAACCACGCGCCGGCGATGGCCAAGCCGAGCAACAGCGCGGCAGCCACGATGAGCAGGGGTTTTTTCATGGCAACTTCCTTTGCAAACACGGTCTCGCAAGGTTACGTCGTTGTAGAATGTCCGCGACAGGCAATCCAGGCAGGCTGGGTAAACGGTTGGGTGGATTTGGCCGCGAAACCCGCCGTTCAAGTTGATCCAATCCGCGTGAAATCGTTGATTGGCACAACCGACGTAACCGATAGAACCCTAAATCAGCGATTGGCCGATTTGGGTGTTTTCTTGCGCGCGTAGGGTTGGTGGGCGGTGCCCACCCTACGCCGTGCTGGGTTGGGTGGGCGGTCCACCCTACGATTCTACGCTTGTGAGCTTGGTCTTGTCCCGACTCACGTCCACTCATTACCGGTTTGTAATGTTCGCCGGCTTGTCACGGACAAGCCGCGTGGCGGGGGTTCTTGGTCTCGCCCTGGCCTGCGTCGCCGGTTGCCGTACACCGCTTGGAAAACCTCCCGCTTGGGCCGACACGCCGCACCCCGACGCGGCCCGTCGTATCAACCCGCTGCGAGCGGACGCTTCGGCCCCGACGGCATTGCCCAGCGGTCAAAGCGCCCCGGAAACAAGCGCGGCGTATGGAGACCCAGCGAAGTGGGACGGCCTTCCCAGGCCGTCTTCTTCCGCGGCGGGCGGCCTTCCCAGGCCGTCTTCCGCGGCCGGCGGCTTGGGAAAGCCGCCCCACGAGAGCGTGCCATCGTTTTCCACGAGTTTTCGGACTGCCTCCGAGACGGCTGTGGCGCGAAGGATTCGACTGGCTCAGGCCGATGAGGACATTCCTCGTCCGCCCAATGATTTCGAGCCGCTCGAAGGAACACCGATCGGGCGGCGGTTGAACATACCGAAGGAATTGCCGGGAGCGGAGACGCCCCCGATTGCCATGCTGCCTTACGAGCCCGACAATCCAGAACCTCGCCAGGCCCTGGTCCGCGAACTGTTCCCCGATCTGCCGCCCGCCTGGGAACTGGGGCCGCCCGAGTCGCGGCCCAAGAACCTCGGAAAACCCGATTACCAGTTGACCGAGCAAGATCATCTGTGGGAGTTGGGACTGCCCGCGTTGCGGCCCGATCAGCGCCCGACGACGCTTGACGATTTGCAGCGAATGGCCGGCGATTACAGCCCGCTGATCGTCCAGGCCCGCGCCGACATCATCTCGTACCGCGGCACGGCCATCCAGGCCGGCACGCACCCCAACCCGATCTTCGGCTACGAGTCCGATACGGTCGGCTCGTCGAAAAACCGCGACTATCAAGGGGCCTATGTCTCGCAGGTCATCAAGACGGCGAACAAGCTCGGTTTGCAACGCGCCGTGGCCAACATGGATTACCTCAACTCGCAGCTTGCCCTGCAAAGGACTCGCATCGAGGTCAGCTCCCAGGTCAAGGCCGATTACTACGCCGTGTTGGTGGCGGAGCAAAACGTGATCATCAGCGCGGCCTTGGTCCGCTTCACCGAGCGCGTGCTGGAGTTGCAGACCGAAAAACTACTCCGTTCGGGCCAATCGGTGCCGTACGAGCCGGCGCAGTTGCGGACGCTGGTGGATGCGGCCAAGGCGACGCTGCTGGCGGCCCAGAACAGCTACGTCGCGGCCTGGAAAAAGCTGGCCGCGACGGTGGGCGTGCCCGACCTGCCACCGACGCAGTTGGCCGGCCGGGCCGACGCGCCTCCGCCCGAAATCAATTACCAACAAGCCCTGGAACGGATGTGGCGGATCCACCCCGACGTGCTGGCCGGGCGCAACATGCAGGCCCAGGCCCGCTTCCAACTGAACCTCGACCGGGTCAAGCCGATTCCCGACGTGTACGTTTACGGCGTGTTTCAAAAGGACTTCACGACGCCCGGCTTTCCAAACGTCAGTTACAACACCCAACTGGGCGTGCCGTTGCCGATCTTCGACCGCAACCGCGGCGCGATCATCAACGCCGAGGGCGACTTGATGCGAGCCGACCAGCAGGTGCGCAAAATGCAGTACGATTTGCAGCGACAGCTTGCCGACGTCTTCGCCTCCTACGAGACCAACCGCGGCAACGTGCGGCGGTATCGCGACCGGGTGTTGCCCGACGCGACGCGGGCCTACCGCGGAGTCTACGACCGATACATCGAGAAGCCTGAACTGCTGACGGTCACCGACATCGCGTTCGCCCAGCAACAATTGGCCACCTTCATCGCCACGTACATCACGTACCTCAACGGCCAGTGGCAGGCCGTCGCCGATCTGGCGAACCTGCTGCAAATCGACAATATAAACGACCTGAACGACCTGCGCAACGCTCCGGTGAATCCTCTCCCGGACGGCACGCAGCCCACACGGAAGGGAGGGCATTGACATGATCCGGTCCCTTCTGTGGGCGATCGTACTCGGTTTCCCTGGTTTGGCGGGACAAGTCGCGGCGCAGCCCTCCAGCCGGCGGGCCGCCCCTCCCGCCGCGCCCGGCGCCGCGGCCAAATCGAAGTCCGAAGTCGTCGGGCCGGGGCCGGAGTTGCTGCCCCGCCGCGGCCCGTTCCAAGCGACGTTGGAGGGCGGGGAGTTGCCTTCGCGGGGGCGACTCGACGCCGGCGAGCAAAGCCTCGAAACGATTACCGTCCCCCCGCAGCCGCCGGAACCGCCGCCGCCTCGCTGGGGCGCGCTCGACGCCGCCGCGCCGGTGGTCGAATTTCCGCTGCGAGAGTACGACGTCGTCGGGCCGGCACGGGGCGTGTTTCAAAGCTACGCAGGGCAAGTCTACCGGCGCCGCATCCGCGACCCGAACACGCTCTTGGCCGACGATTATCGCATCAATGCGCCGATCAACCTGCAACGGCCCGACGGCCTGGCGCCGGCCGGCGTTCTGGGCGACCACACGCTCAAGAGCTCCCAGTTCCTGATTTCATGGCGCTACAATATGGCCGCCTTCGACGGCGACCTCAGCGGCACTCACACGGTCAGTCCGGCGACCATCCTGGGAGCGTTTCCGTATGCTCCGACGCGAGAGACGGTCCAGCAGCATGTGGTGCTGATGGAATACTCGCCCACCGACGACCTGACGATGATGATCCGCTTGCCGTTCCAGGAGTTCGACATTGACTACGTCAATCAGGCCGGGGGCCAGATCCACACGGCCAAGACCGACCTTGGCGACATCCCGATCACGGCCATGTACGCTCTCAAGCGCTGGAACGGGCAGCAGATTCACCTGAACTTCGGGCTGAGCATCCCGACGGGCCTTATCGACACGCTGAGCGACCCGTTCGTCCTCACGTCGCCCAATCTGTCGTACTGGCAGCGGCCGTCGTCGACCACATGGGACTTGTTGCCGGGGTTGACCTACACGGGGCAGAGCGACCGCTGGAGTTGGGGCGCCCAGACGATCGGCACCGTTCGCATGGGGATGGGGCGCTATCATTACCGGCTTGGCGATCAGGTGGACATGACCACCTGGGTGGCCCGCCGTTGGACGCGCGGCATGAGCACGTCCGCGCGGCTCGACGGCCAGGTTTTCACCAATGGGCACGGCGCCGATCCGAACATCGACCCGAACCTGACGCCCACCAACCGGATCAACTTGATGGGTGGGCGTCGGCTCGACCTGCTGTTCGGGCTGAACTACTATTTACCGGATCGGCCCCGGTTGCCCGGCTCGCGGCTGGCGATTGAGTCGGGCTTCCCCATCTACCAATCGCTCGACGGGCCGCAGCTTCGCGCCAGTTGGCTATTGAACGCGAGTTGGAACATCCTCTGGTAGACACGAACCCGCGGCGCAAGCTCGCGGGGTCCGCGGAGCGGCCCACGAATCGGTAGGGATCATTTTCCCGAAAAAAACACGCTCGTTGCGCGGCAACGAACGTGCAAAAAGAAAACGCAGCGAAGCGAAAAAAAACGACTTCCGAATACCCCATGACGTCTGAGCGAGCCGCGAAAGCGGCATCCAATTACCGCGCCACCCTTCGCCTTACCCCACGGTCTTTTGGATCTCTTTGGGAGGGGTTTCGGAATCGTTTTTTTTCGCGCAGCGACGATGCTCGGCGCGCGACAAATCCTCGTGCCCACGCCGTTCGCGCTCGGCGCGTTCGCGCTGCAGCGTGCGCGTCATGGACGAAATCGTTGAGTATCCCGCGACGGCGTCTGCACGCCCGAACTCGTCGATCGCGCTGTCGGCGCCGAGTACACTCGCGATCCATTCGCGCGCCCGAGGATCGCCGGATCGCGCCTGGCACGTTGCCGCCTCAACCAGGCGCTCCCACGCGGCGGGCGTCACAACGTCAAAGATCACGGACCAATAATTCGGCTCATCCGGATCCCTGGGCGCGTCCGGGGGAACTGGATCGGCGACAGCGCGCTCGGCGGCGCGCCCCCGTGGTGAACGCGCCGCGGCGACCTCCTCGAGCAGGTCGGTGAAAATAACGTGCGCCTCGACCGCACGCGCCGCGCGCTCGACACGCGCCGCAGACCGCCCAACCTTCCGGAAAGGGGGACGGAAGGGAGGGCGGCCTGGGAATTTGGCTGATCGGGGAGGCTGGGCACTCTAGGACAACGGGTTGAAAAGGCCGAACTGTATTTCGCCCCCGGTGGATGCGCCCGCGACGCCCTGCCTAACGCGCGTCCGAATTGTCGCGGCGGCGTCACGAAAAAACTGGCAAAACCGTACCTTTACCCGACGAAAGCATCGGCGCGTGGGGCACAGATGCGCGATGCGGGGGAAGAAGTCTTAACGCGTCTACAGCCGGGCAATCCGCCGAGACGGATTTCCTGGTCGGTACAGGTACGGTTTTGCCAGTTTTTTCTTGCGCAGTTTCGGCTGCGCCGAAGCCGCGTTTATGCGCGTTCGCGCTTCGCTCCCTGGCGCACCGTCCTGGACGACCGATCAGAATACGCATTTTTATAGATGCACGGTTGGTCTCTGCCACCGACCACCGCTTTCTCGTGGCAAAACGTCCAAATCCTGAACGAACGCGCCGATTATCGAATGGAGCCGCCGACGTTGGGAGTATTGCCGAAGCCGGGATATCCCCAACCATAATACGTGTAGAAGGGATAGCCGTTGCCGGTCCCAATCCAGGAACCAGGGTAGCCATATTTCGGCGAATAGGCCCGGTACAAGTACCGTGGATAACCGCGGTAGCCGTACCCCATGCCGCGATAGGCGCTGAAACCCATGCGGCCGTAGCCGGTCGGGCCGCCCCGGTGGTACTGCCATCGCGGGCCGGGAACGAGGAAATAGCCATCAATGGCTTGGGGCCTACCGGCAACCGACGACAACCGGACCTGGCGCAACTGACGAAGCGGTTCATGCTCGACCGCCTTGGCCGAATCGGCGACCAACGAAAGCGATGCGACCCACAAGGTGATTTTCGCCACCCGTTTCATGGTAATCTCCTTGGCGACCGTAGTCGTAAGGTGGGCGGTGCCCACCCTACATAGCTTCGCCATTGATCTGCCCGAAACACCCACATTTTCAGATCACTTCGCACAACCAACTCAGTTTCCGACGACCGCCCACCCGCCCCACCTTGCCACGCTGGCCCAACTGATGTCTTGAGCGCCAGGATGCGAAGACGAGCCCGATTCTGTAGGGAACGCCCTCCGTGGCGTTCCGGGTTCGGCGCGCCGACGTCAATACCCGCTTCACGGAACGCCACGGAGGGCGTTCCCTACAGAGGCCCCATCGACCCCCATCCCCATCGACCCATCGAAACGCGCGTTGACATTGACGCGGCGAGGCGGGCGAGCTTATAAGTCGCCCCCTACATCAGTCAAATTCTCCTTTTGCAATTTGCAATTCCCCGCATCCCCAAATCCCCGCGTCATCCCTCTTATCCCCTTAAGAATGAAGTTCCCCTCCGCGTCGTTCGTTTCGTTCTTGCCGCTTGCGACTTGGATTCCGACGCGCCGGCAGATCGTCATGCTCGTGGCGGTTGGGTTATCGCTGCGCGCCTGGCACTACCTGCGCGGTCCCTCGATCTGGGGCGACGAGGCGGCGTTGATCGTCAATGTTTTGAGCAAGGGCTTCGGCGAGCTCCTTGGACCCTTATTCTTCCACGAAGCGGCGCCGCCGCTCTTTCTTTGGATCGAAAAAACGGTCTGCCTTGTTTTCGGCGACGGCATCTATGCCTTGCGTTTCATTCCCTTCGCGGCAAGCTGCGCCGGCATGGTGCTGATGCCCTACGTCGCGCGTCGCGTCGTCCGCGCGGAGGCGGTGGGCTGGGTGCTGCTGTTGTTCGCGGTTTCCGACCGCTTGTTGCACCACGCTTGCGAGGCCAAGCAGTACGCTCTCGAATGCCTGGCGGGCGCGGTGCTGTTGGGAATGTACGTCGCTCTGCGGTCGTGGCCCCCGCGCCGACAGCTCGCGCTGCACGCATTGCTGGCGCCGTGCTTGCTGTGGGTGTGCTACTCGGCCTGCTTTCTTTACGGTGGTTTACTGGTGGCCTTGTTGCCGCTGGTTTGGCGTCCAGGGGGCGCGCTTGCGGTTTCGGCCAAGGTCTGGCTGTGCTACGGCCTGCTGGTGTTGGCGGTCTTTGGCAGTTTTGGTTGGCTTCTCATGGGCCCGATCGACTGCCAGCGGGATGTGGAAATCGTTCAATGCTGGATACGAGGCGAGAAATTCCCGAATTGGCAACGGCCCTGGTCGCTACCCCTTTGGAGCGCGCGGTCGACCTTGGAGTTGGTCGACTACTTTTGCCGCCCGGTGGGCCATGTGCTGGCGCCTGTGGCGTTGGTCGGACTGCTCAGTCTGTGGCGTCGGCAAGGGACCGCGTTGGCCGCGTACTTGATCTTGCCCATCGCTTTGGCGTTTGGGTCGTCGCTTGCCATGGCCTACCCGTTCGGCGGCGCGCGTGTGATGTGCTTTTGCCTGCCGGCGATCGCTCTGCTCGTTGGCGAAGGCGCGCCCACCACGATCGCCTGGCTGAGCCGGCGCCATCGGTTGGCCGCCGCGGCCCTGGTATTGGCGCTGTTCCTGCCGGTGGGTCGCACGGTCTGGCTCGCGTTTTTCCCCTGGAACCGCGCCGACAGCACGGGCGCCGCTAACTACGTGCTGACGCACCGGCGGCCGTCGGACTTTGTTACGGGCAACGCTTGGGATTACATTTACCTGTTCCGCGACTTGGGTCCGTCGTTCGCTCCCTTGGCCCCGGGGCGTCTCGACTCGGCCGCGGAACGGATGTGGGTGCTCATCACGGAAATCACGCCCGGCGAGCGCGAACGCGACTTTCGGGCGGGAGTGCCGCCGGAGTGGGAAATCGTCGAGGAACACGAGTTTGCCAAGACCGACGTGTACCTGATGCGCCGCGCGAAGCCCGTCGCGGCGCTTGCCCGCTCCGACACTAACCCGCGGCGCAAGCAAGGCGCAGCGTTGAACGTACCTTGCTTGCCACGAGAAAGCGGTGGCTGGTGGCAGAGCCTAAGCGATGCCCCGGCTAGATAGCAACGGCCGCAAATCCGGGCTTCTCTGGTGTCCCGGCACGCTTTATGCACAGTAGCAGGTACACTCCGCCTGCCGTCGCTTTCCGCCTGCGGAACTCGACTCGCCCAAGACACCGGCACTTCGTTGCCGAACGGCATACGGCGTGCGCCTACTTGAAAACCTCAACCGTCAGAAACGGTGCCCTGTGGACTTGAATTCAGAACCGGCAACCGGAACCACTCGCATGCGATGGGCTCTGTTTACGGTCGCCCTTGTGGTCGCCGTCATCTATTTCGCCCGCGAAGTTTTGCTCCCCTTGACGATGGCCATCCTGCTGACCTTCCTGCTCACACCGCCCGTGAGGATGCTGGAGCGATGCCGCTTGAAGCGAGTACCCGCGGTGCTCATGGTCATGCTCGCGATCGTCGCGCTGTTCGTGGTGGCCGGGGGAGCGCTCGGCACTCAATTGAGCGAACTGGTCGATCGTTTGCCGGAGTTCAAGGACAACCTGCAAACACGCCTGCAGAACCTCGCTTCGCCGGGCGGCCGCATCGAAAAGCTCGTCGAGTCGATGGAGGAGTTGAGCGATGAGATCGACAAACCCAGGGAAGATGCCCAGGCCGTGCGGTTGGTCGGCGGTGAAGCGAGCCCCATGGCGCAGTCGCGCGTGCTTGCCGGGGCGCTCGTGGCGCATGCGGCCAGCATCGCGATGGTTCTGGTGCTCGTCGTTTTCATGCTCTGCGGCCGAGAGGACTTGCGCAACCGGCTCGTGAGGCTGGCTGGAACGAAATTGGCGCTCACGACCCGCGCGCTCGACGAAGTCGGCGTGCGCATCAGTCGCTACCTGCTCTGGAACGCGGCCATCAACGGCGGGTTCGGGCTCATTATCGGTTTTGGGCTGTGGACGATCGGCGTCGAGTACGCGATCATGTGGGGCGTGCTGGCGGGTTTACTGCGGTTCCTGCCCTATATTGGCGCCGTCGTCGGCGCCTCCCTGCCGATCGGGATGTCCATTTTGCAGTCGTCCGGCGACGGCTGGCAAAAGACGCTGCTGGTGATCGGCTTGTTCCTCGCCGTGGAATTGATCACCAGTAACGTCGTCGAGCCACTGACGTACGGTTCAAAAACGGGGGTCTCGACCGTCGCGCTGTTGGTGATGGCGATGTTCTGGACCTGGGTCTGGGGGCCGCTGGGCCTCGTGCTCGCGGTCCCCTTGACCGTGGTCCTGGCCGTCGTGGGGGAACACGTCAGCGCTTTGGAGCCGTTGGCCATACTGCTGGGCGACAAGCCGCCGCTGGCCGTCGGCATCATGTTCTATCAGCGCCTGCTCGCCGGCGACCTCGACGAGGCGGAGGGAGTGCTCGGAACGCGGATCGCCGCGACTTCGTTCCTCGACGCTTGCGATCAGGTGGTCGTTCCCGCGTTGATCATGGCCGAGCAGGATTGCGCCAAAGGCGAACTTCTCCCAGGCGATCGCGAGGCCATGTGGGAATCGATTCGAGAGTTCCTCGACACGGCCTCGCCTCGCCGGGAAAGCGAACCTCCCGACGATTCCTGTGAGTCGTGCGAGACGCTACGGGATGACGGCAAGCCGCGAGTCATCGGCTGCCCAGCCCATGACGCGGCGGACGAGATTGCGCTCGATGCCCTCGGCCGAAGTCTGGATGGAGAAGAGATCGGCAGGTTCCGGGTGCTTCCCGTGGCGATGTTGGTTTCGGAGATGGTGGCGACCATTCTGGAACAAAAGCCGGACGCGGTGTGCATATCTTCCCTGGGCCACGGCTCTTCCTTGGGGTCCGGCGGCGGGCGGCACACTCGTTACCTTTGTACCCGCATTCGTCAGGCGCTACCGGGATTGCGAATCATCGTCGGCCGCTGGGGCCACCGCGGCGACGGCGGAACCTTGACGGCCAACCTGAAGCAGCGAGGCGCCGACAGGACGGTGTTTAGCCTCCTCGATGCGTTCGATGAACTCAAGCGGATCACCCCCGTGGCGCCGGCGGAGCCAAGCGCCGCGCCCAGCGACGATGGTTGCCCTGAGACCAGGGCTCGGCACGACGTTTGCCCTACTAATTGATGGCTAGGCCAAGCGCGTCAAGGAGATTTTCACGGCCGAAAAGGCCAAGGATATCTCCAGCGCCGCGGAAGAAGCCGTCAAGTCGCACTAACCCACGATTCGGCGGTTGGATGCATGCGTGGAAGTAGCGTGGGCTTTAGCCCGCGTTGGACAAGGGCCCCGCGACACAATTCGTGTCGCGGGGCCTTTTTGTCGTTATACTTTGCCCGATTCGTCTTGCTTCACCGCGACGAGCC
>DATKSN010000166.1:0-5098 GCA_035531595.1 Pirellulales bacterium
GAATGAGACGTTCACGGTGGCTGGGGCAGAGCCTAAGCGATGCCCCGGTCGCTATGTAGCCGGGGCATCGCTTACGCTCTGCCACCAGCCACCACCTTCTCGTGACAAAATGTCTCATTCTTGGCCGCGTGCAGTATAACAACAAGAGGATTTGGGTGTCGTTCCTGCGGTTTACGAGGGCTTACGCCCTCGTTGTTCTACACAAGTCACGGGTTGTGAGCCGCCCCCTCGCCGGCTTGTCCGGCAGATCCAACAATGAATGTCAATAGGCGATTTCGAGCTCTGGCGATCGCGGCGGCGGCGTGTTATCGTTGCCGCCATGCCCATACTCGGAGCCCACATGTCGATCGCCGGCGGTTACTATAAGGCCGTCGAAATCGCCAAGCGCCACGGCTGCGACTGCGTGCAGTTGTTCACCAAGAACAACAACCAATGGCGGGCCAAACCCATCTCCGACGAGGAAGCCCAGCGGTTCCGATCGGCCTTGTCCGACACCGGCGTAGGGCACGTGATCGCCCATGATTCGTACCTGATCAACCTCGCCAGCCCCGACGACGTCCTCTGGCAACGCAGCATCGAGGCCTTCGTCGTCGAACTGCGCCGCGCCGACCAGTTGGGAATCGAATACGTGGTGACGCACCCCGGCGCCTGCGTCGGCGCGAGCGAGGCGGAGGGTCTGGCCCGGGTCGCCGCGGCACTCGATCGGGTCCACCGCCAGACCGAGGATGCGCATGCGCGTACCCTGTTGGAAACGACCGCCGGCCAGGGAACCTCGCTCGGCTGGCGGTTTGAACACCTGGCCGAGATCATGGCCACGGTTCGCTTCTCCGACCGGCTCGGCGTTTGCGTCGACACCTGCCACATCTTCGCGGCGGGCTACCCGCTGGCCACGCGCCGCCAGTACCGCGCGACGATGGCCGAGCTCGATGCCGTCGTGGGCCTCGAAAACGTGCGCGCTTTCCACCTCAACGACAGCAAACGTGAGTTCGGCTCGCGCGTCGATCGCCATGCGGCGATTGGCGAGGGACACTTGGGAACCGAGCCGTTTCGGCACCTGCTCAACGACCCACGCTTCCGCAACGTGCCGATGTACCTGGAGACCCCCAAGGGCCTGGAAGACGGCGTGGAACTCGACCTGCGGAACCTGGCGACGCTGCGCGGGTTGGTGGGGGGAAGGACGCGGGGACGGAAGGACACGGGGAGTTCTGTAGGGAACGCCCTCCGTGGCGTTCCGTGAGGCGCGTGCGACGTCGTCCGGCAGGACACGGAACGCCACGGAGGGCGTTCCCTACAGAGTCGTTCCATCTTCGCATCCTGGCCTCCAAGCGGCTCGCTGATAAAAAGCCCCATGCGCGGCGCGCCAAAGTTGACCGCGGCCGATCCGCCCGCTAGGATGAAGTGGTTGAGCGCCGAAAATGCCCTTTCGCACCTCGAACTGGCCGTCTCCGATGGGCCTGACGTATTTCAAGCGTTTTCGCATGGAGATCGACGTACATGGCGTCGATCCCCGCGAGCCGCCGTTGCCGTGGGGTTACCGTTGGGTATCCTGGCAACCGGAGTTGCTGCCCGCGCACGCCGAGACCAAGTACCAGAGCTTCCGCACCGAGCTCGACGCCAACGTCTTTCCTTGCCTGGGCGAATTCGACGGTTGCGTCAGGTTGATGCAGGAGATCAGCCATAAGGAAGGCTTCCTGCCCGAGGCCACATGGCTGATCACCTATGACGACGGCCGCTCGGCGTTCTGCGGCACGATCCAAGGCATCCGCGACCGCACGGGGCTGGGCGCGATTCAAAACCTGGGGATCACGCCCGAACACCGCGGGCAAGGGCTGGGCACCTGCCTGTTGCTCAAAGCACTGCACGGCTTTCGGCGCGCCGGGCTGCGGCGCGCGTTCCTGGAAGTCACCGCCCAGAACGAAGGCGCCATCAAACTCTACCGCCGGCTCGGCTTTTCAAAAGCCCGAACGGTCTACAAGGCCGTCGAAGTCACCCCGTTCGCGCTACGCTGACGCCTTGCCGAATGCCGAACGAGCCACGGTTGTTTTTTGCCGGGCGGTCGGGTAAATTGAGAACTGGCGAGCGTGTGCCGCGCTTCGACCCGCCATGCGCACAACCCACGGCTCAGGCCGTGAACTCGCCGCCCCGCCGTTTTTTATCGACGACCCGCTCAAATCGACGATGCTTGTTTTTGAGCCGCCCAGGAGTTCCCATGAGTATCAGCGAGTCCCCCGCCGCGGCGGCCGTTTCGCCGGCCAAGCTCAAGAGTACGCGCGAGCAATTGGACGCCCATGCCTACGAAACCGCGCAGTGGCATTTTCATCCCTCGACCGGCTGCCCGTTCTGGTTGGAATACGCCTCGCATCTCAAGTTCAATCCGCTCGAGGAGATCAAGGGCTACGACGACCTGAAGAAGTTCGAGCCCTTCCAGGATGAGTGGCTACGCGGCGGCCCGGTGCGGCGCTGGGTGCCCAAGGGATTCGCCGATAAGCCCATCTACGTGTTCGAGACGGGCGGCACGACCGGCGTGCCGAAAAGCCGCGTGGCGATCGACGACTTCCGCACCGATTACTCGCTGTTCAGCAAAACGTTGCCCGACGAGCACTTTCCGCCCGGCTCGAACTGGCTGATGCTCGGTCCCTCGGGGCCCCGGCGGCTGCGGTTGGCCGTCGAGCACCTGGCGCAACACCGCGGCGGCATCTGTTTTTGCATCGACCTCGACCCGCGCTGGGTCATCAAGCTGATCAAGAAGGGATGGATGGAGCACCTCGAAGCGTACAAGCAGCATTGCATCGACCAGGCGATCACGGTCCTCGGCGCCGGGCACGACATTCGCTGCATGTTCACCACTCCCAAATTGCTCGAAGCCCTGGCCCTGGAATTGGAGAATCGCGGATCGAGCATCCGGCAGGCCGGCATCAGCGGCATTTTTTCGGGCGGCACCGAGTTCACGCCCCAGTGGACGCGCTTCGCCAATGAGGAGTTCCTCGAGGGCGTTTACATGACGCCCACCTACGGCAACACGCTGATGGGCCTGGCGTGCTCGAAGCCGGTCACGGCCGCCGACGGTTACAAGATTTGTTACTATGCCCCGCAGCCGCGGGCGACGATCGAGGTGGTCGATTTCGACGACGCCAACCAGGTGGTTTCTTACGGAGGCACGGGCCGCGTGAAGCTCACCACGATGACCAAGGAGTTTTTCGTGCCCGGCTTCCTGGAACGCGACGAAGGCGAACGTGAAGGCCCCTTCGAGAACTACCCCTGGGACGGTATCAGCGGCGTGCGCCCGTTCCATGATCTGGCCGAAGCGACGACGGTGGGAGTATATTGAGAGAGAAGGAGAAAGTTAAAAGGAGAAAGGAGAAAGTTCCCGTTCCCACGCGGAGCGTGGGAACGAGTGGAAGGAGACGAGTCGGCGAGCGGGGGGCGTTAGCCCCCTGTTTGTCCCGCGCTTACCTAACCAACTGGAGATCAACGCGTGCTCAACATTGCCGCCCTGCGCTGGGGCAAGCCCTACGAGTCGCTCGAAACCGACACGGTGACGCACTTCATCAGCGGCGAACCGATGGCCAAGGTCAGCCAGGCCAACGCCGGCCTGCTGCAGCGCGACATGCGCAACGCCCAGCGGGCCCGCGACGCGCTGCGCGACATCCCCTGCGAGGATCTGATCGAACGGATCAAGAAGGCCGCCGATTTGTACCTCAATGGCACGCTGCCAATCGGCGACGGCGTGCAATCGCCGGCCGACTTCGCCCGTATGCAGTCGGCGTCGACCGGCCTGCCCGAACACATGTGCGCGGGCAACATGCGGAAAAACTACTTCGTGCTCACGCACATGGACCAGATGCTCGACGCGCTCACCCGCGGGCTCGATCTCTCGATCCTCAGCCGCGGCTACGGCATGGAAAAGCGGGGGGTCGTGGTGAGCTACCAGGCGCAGTCGCCGGTGGTCGGGCTGGTGCTGCCCTCGAACTCGCCGGGCGTCCACACGCTCTGGCTGCCGGTGATCCCGATGCAGATCGGGCTGGTGCTCAAGCCAGGCCCGCAAGAACCGTGGACACCCTACCGTATGACGGCGGCTTTTTACGAGACAGGTATCCCGCGGGAAGCGATTTCGATCTATCCGGGGGGCGGCGACGTGGGCGCGGCGGTGCTGGCCAACTGCGATCGCAGCATGATCTTCGGCGGCACCGCCACCGTCGAACGCTACAAGGGAGATCCGCGCGTGCAGGCCCATGGGCCCGGTTTCAGCAAGGTGCTCCTGGGCGACGACGTGGTCGATCGCTGGGAAGAGTACATCGACCTGATCGCCGACAGTGTTTACCTCAACAGCGGCCGAGGCTGCATCAACTGTTCCGGCGTCTGGGCCTCGCGGCACAGCGAGGAAATCGCCCAGGCGCTGGCCAAGAAGCTGGGCCCCATCGAGGTGCTGCCGCCGGAAGATCCCAAGGCCGCCTTGGCCGCCTTCACCGTGCCGGGCGTGGCCCAAAGCATCTGGAAGGCCATCGAGGCCGACCTGCGCGAAAGCGGCGTGAAACACGCGACCGAGCCGTACGGCCCGCGCCTGGTCGAGATGGAACGCTGCGCCTACCTGCGGCCCGTGGTGGTCCACTGCGAGTCGCCGGCGGCGGCGATCGCCAAGAAGGAATACATGTTCCCCTTCGTGACCGTCGTCAAGTGCCCGCAAGACAAGATGCTCGAGTCGATCGGCCCCACGCTGGTCTGCTCGGGAATCACCCACGACAAGAAGTTCCAGCAGGCGCTGACCGACGCGGTGCATATCGACCGCTTGAACATCGGCCCGATCCCGACGATCAAGCTCGACTGGCTCCAGCCGCACGAGGGGAACATTGTCGAGTTCCTGTTCCGCGCGCGCGCCTACCAGCTTCCCGCCGGAGACAAGAGGTTAGAGGTTAGAGGTTAGGACTTGATGCCCAGCCGATGCACGCGAAGTAACTAACTATACTGCACGCGGCCAAGAATGAGACATTTTGTCACGAGAAGGTGGTGGCTGGTGGCAGAGCGTAAGCGATGCCCCGGCTACATAGCGACCGGGGCATCGCTTAGGCTCTGCCCCAGCCACCGTGAACGTCTCATTCTC